>NZ_QYUP01000151.1 GCF_003590855.1 Massilia cavernae | reverse complement strand
ATCAGACGCCAGCAGTGGAATCCCCTTTCGTTCACGAAGGGGAGGATGTCAAGGCATGCAGTCCAGATGGAAAAAGGCTTGATCCAAAAAAAAGCGCAACCTGGCGGCCGCGATGCATTGCGGCCACGCGGATTGCGCGACAAGAGACCCTGGGAGGAGTAGGGCAGCCCGGCACCGGCGCCGGGGAGGTGAAACTTACTTGGCTGGTTCGAACAGGGTGTCGAAGCTGCCGATCCGCTTCTGCAGGCCGTCGCGGATTGAGATGGCTGGCTTCAGGAAGTCGGTGTCGATCATGCCGCTGCCGGGCGAGGTCTTGAAGGCGATGACCATCGCGGCAGGGATGTATTTGCCGGACGCATCCTTGAGCGGCATGACGGCCGATACCTTCTTCTGGTAGTCCGGCGTGCCCCATTTCGACTCGATCTGGCTCACGCCCTTCTTGAGCGTGATGACGTCGCCCGGTGACGACTGGTTGCCGATGCGGTCGGGGAACGAACCGGCAATCATCGTGTAGACATCGGCTGGCGCGCCAGGAGGATGGGCGTGCATCGTGATGCTCATCAATTCAGGATGCTTCGCCATCAGTTCGTCGACCAGTACCTGGCTCAGCATCTTGTGGGAAGGAGCGGTCCAGTTCTTCGGCGTCGGCGCTGGCATAGGTGCTGCATCGGCTGCCGATGCGTAAATCGGGTTGAAAGCGGCTGCGGCGGCCACGGCGGTTACAAGGGCAAGCTGTTTCAATGATTTCATGATTTTCCTCGAGTGTTGGAGTGATGTAGAGTGCAGCTCAATATTAGGTGGCGCACATTAAATAAACATGAATCGTTTCTGAAATTCCCTTAAGGTGAGGTGGCAGGTGCGCTTCAATCCAGCTTGGCCAGCTCGGCCCGCGCCTCCGCCGCGCTGAGCGGGAAATAGCCGGAATACCTGATCGGCTCCTGGCCTTGCGCGCTCAATACATAGCGCAGGAATTCCCGCGCCGGCGCCGGCAGCGGCTGGCCCGGTTCGCGGCTGAGGCGGATGTACATGTAGCGGGTGAGCGGATAGCGCCCACTGGCGGCATCGGCGCTGGTGCCGGCGATGAACGGACCGCCCGCGCTGCCTGCAACCGCCAGTGTCTTGAGTCCCGGACCACCTTCCTCGAACCCGCCGAAGCCGAGCGCAGCCGGGTCCCGCGCGATGGCCTTGGCAGTATCGGCGATCGAGCCGGGGCGCGCGCCAGCGTTCCACGGGCCCGACCGCAGCACCATCATCTGCATCGACATGCTGTTGGGCGCAGCCGACGGCGGCGTGTACACCTGAATCGGACGCGCGGCCCAGTCGCCGGTCAGGCCGAGCTGGCCCCAGGTGGCGATCGCCTGCGGCTGGCCGAGGATACCGCGCAGCTGGTCGAGCGTGATGCGCTCGAGGGGATTGTCCTGATGGACGAAGATAGCCTGCGCGGTGGTGCGCTGCGGCGTATTGAAGCCGCCGCGCGCGACCCGGATCTCGACCAGTTCGCTGCCGGGGCGGGTGCTGCGGAAGGTGGCCAGTTCGTCCGGCCAGATTTCGCGGCCCATCGGCGCGATGTCGGTCTCGCCGGCGATCAGGGCGTGGAAGCCGTTCATGGTACCGAAGTGCTCCCAACGCTCGCCGGTGAGCACGCCTGGCTGCACCCGGCGGAATTCGCGCATCCAGCGGTCCATCAGCGTCTTCATGCCGTCGCTTCCGACGCTGCGAAGGCGCCCCTGCACAGGGCGGCTGGCGGCGTACGGCGCCAGGCCGGGATCGAGTGGCGCCAGGTATTCCGCGATCCGGGCGCGTCCCTCCAGCGCTTCCTGCGCGGCCAGCGGCTGGTAGCCGTGCGCTGGCACCAGTGCCTGGCCTTCCTGGCTGAGGATGAAGGCCAGCAGTTCCTTGACCCGCTGCGGCAGTGGCGCGCCGGCGCGCTTGTTGACCGCGACGTAAATGGGCTTGCTGGCCCGGTGGGCAACCTGTAGCATCAGAGGCGTTTTCATCATGTCGCCGTGGAACTGGTGGGCGTAGGGCGACAGCTCGGCGGCGGTGGGTAGGCGCGACATGGCGGCGATGTCGGTGCGCTCGAACATCAGCTCGCCCACCGCGGTGGCGTCGCCGCGGTGCTCCCAGCGCGTGCCGCGCTTGAGGCCGGGCTGGTGCTTGCGCACGGCCTCCATCCAGGTGTCGAGCAAGGCGCGCATGCCGGCGTCGCCGCCGCTGTCGATCGCCCCGGCCACCTGTTGTTCGGGGGCGTAGCGCGGCATGGCGGGATCGGCGGCGCGCGCCGCGCCGGGATTGAGCAGCATGGCGGCGGCAGCGGCCATGGCCAGGCTGCGCAGCCGCGTGCGGTAGGAAAGAGTGCTTGGAACAGGCATGTTGTGCTTTCGTCGCTTTCGGTGCAAATGACGGTTGAAGAACAAGGGTGGGGCGCCGGCCGGACTGCGCCAGGGCTGGGCACTGGCGAATATTGGCGCCGCAACCTGAATGCAACCTGAAAAAACAGGGCGGCAACGGGAAATGCGCTGCTGAACGCACATTTACGTGGAGTTCAGGTTGCTTTCAGGTTGCGGGTCCAGACTCGGGCCATCGTAAAGGTTCGTAATCCCGCAACACACAAAACAATGAAGGAGACAGTATGAAGATGAAAAAGCTGGCGTACGCCATCCTGGCCGCCCTGCCGGTCGGCATGGGCCAGGCCGCCTATGCCCAGGCCGCCCCGGACGCAACTGCCGTCAGCGAACCCGCCGAGACAAGCCAGGAAGCCCCTGCGGTCACCGGCCCGGTCCAGGCGGTGACGGTTGTCGGCCGCTTCGTGGCCACCGGTGCATCCAGCGCCATGAAGGGCGACGCCAGCGTGCTCGATACGCCATTCTCGGTAGCCGCCTACACCGGCGACTTCATGAAGGCGATCGAAACGACCAATATAGCCGACCTGTACAACTACATGACCGGCATCAAGCGGGCCGGCAATACCGGCTATGACATGTCGATCCGCGGCTTCAAGACCAGCGGCAACGACAAGAACGCGATCATGGTCGATGGGCTGCCCGGCCTGACCGGCCGCTTCGGTTCGCCGCCGACCATCGGCGTCGACCATATCGAAGTGGTCAAGGGCCCGGCCTCGGTGCTGTATGGCCAGGCCCAGCCTGGCGGCTTTGTCAACATGATCTCGAAAAAGCCGAAGTTCAAGCGCGCCGCCGAACTGGCGGTCAAGGCGACTGCCTACACCGGCAACGGTATGGACCTGGGCGACGCCACCGGCTACGATGTCTCGCTCGACCTGACCGGCCCGCTCGACGACGACCGCAGGCTGGCCTACCGGCTGGTGGCGCAGAAGGGCGACGTCGACAAGTGGCGCGACTCCACCTACGATAAGTCGAGCTATCTCGCGCCAAGCCTGCGCTGGAATATCACGCCCAGCACCTCGGCCACGCTGGGCCTCGAATACCGCAAGACGCGCGTGTCCTACGACACCTTCCTGGTCGCGCCGGACCGCGACATCGGCCGCGTGGCACCGATCGCCACCCGCTACCAGGAGCTGGACGACTTCCAGAAGGAGTCCGGCACCGCGGCCAACCTGGCGCTGGCCCATTCGTTCGAGAGTGGCGTGGAGTGGAACTTCGGCGCCCGCAGCGTGCGCAGCGAAGATTCGCAGGAATCGTTCGACGTCAACGCGATCCGTCCGAACCTGGTCGACATCCAGCGCCGCGCGCGCGTGCAGGACAACGAGCGCAAGTACGATTCGGTCGACACCAGCCTGACCATCCCGGTCGACACTGGCGCCATCAGCCACAAGGTGCTGGTCGGCCTGAGCTGGGGCCGCGACAGCGCCGACACGCTGCGCCTGCAGTACTTCGATGCGCCGGCCACCGGCCCGACCTCGCTGGATATTTCGGTGTACAACCCGCGCCATGGCATGGTCGGCCCGCTGTCGAGCTATCCGGTGCGCAACGTCAGCGCGACCGGCGTGGCCAGCGACACCGACCGCTTCACCAAATCGACCGGCAAGGGCATCTATTTTTCCGACCTGATGACCCTGTCGGAACACTGGAAGCTCAATATCGGCGGCCGCTACGCGCGCGAGCACCAGAGCTTCGAGGACCTGAAATACCCGCTGGTGACGCCGAAGCGCGAAAAGAGCAGCCAGAAATTCGTGCCGATGGCCGGCCTGATGTACCAGCCGAGCGAGCAATGGACGATCTATACGAGCTACAGCGCCTCCTACGTGCCGACCCCGGCCAGTTCGCAGGACACCAGCGGCGCCAATCCGTTCAAGCCGGTGACGGCAAGGCAGGTCGAAGTGGGCGCCAAGGCCGAACTCTATGACGGCAGGCTGCAGTCCAACCTGGCCTTGTTCCGCATCGAGAAGGAAGACGTGCTGATCGCCACCGCATGCAACGCCGGCGTGTCCGGCGCATGCTCTGCGCAGATCGGCGGACAGCGCTCGCAAGGCATCGAGTTCGAGATCAACGCCAACCCGCTCAAGAACTGGCAGTTCACCGCCGGCATCGCCCACACGCTGTCGACCATCACCGAATCGACCGATCCGGTGCAGGTGGGCGCGCGCCTGGACAACGCCCCGCGCAACAACATGAACCTGTGGTCGCGCTACGATATCGATTCGGGCGCGCTCAAGGGACTGGGTGTCGGGCTGGGTTTCGTGTACACCAGCGAACGTGCCGGCACCATCCCGCAAACGCTCACCAACGGCACCGCGGCCCAGCGCGCAACGGCGCTGAAGGTGCTCAAGCTGCCGTCGTATTCGGTGGCCGACCTTGGTATCTACTACGACCTCGGCAAGTTCGACTTCACCCTGAAGTTCAGCAACCTGTTCGACAAGAAGTACTACGAGAGCGCCGGCTTCTTCGGCGAGCTGGCGGTGCTGCCTGGCGCGCCGCGTTCGGTGGCGGTGTCGATGCGTACGCGCTTCTAGAGCGCCTCAGTGACCCGCAGGCACGGCCAGCGCGCTGGCCGTGCCTGCCTTTCTGTGACGACCCCCATGCGCAACTTCTGTCAGCGCCTTGTTTTCCGGCTCCGCCACCGCAGTGCGCGCCGGGCGGACACGCCCGGCGGCCGCATGCTGGTGCGGGTCGCCCGCAGGTGGCAGGACAGCGGCGACACCGTGCTGTTCGACCTGGTGCCGCTGGCGGGAGGCGCCTTGCCGCCGTTCGGCGCCGGCGCGCACATCGAACTGGAACTCCTGGGGCAGACGGCACGTTTCGCACTGTGTAACGCCCCTGGCGACACCCAGCGCTACCTGATCGCCGTCCCATGCAAGCATAACGGCTGCGCTGTCTCGCGCGGCCTTCACCAGCTGGTGCGGGCCGGCGACGTGCTGCAGGCCGGGCTTCCCGCAAGCGGTTTCGAGCTGGCGCGTCCGGCGCGGTTTTCCGTGCTGATCGCCGGCGATGTCGGGATCGCGTCGTTACTCGGCGTGGCCGCGCAACTGGCGGGCAGCGGCGCCGCGTTCGTGCTGCACTACCGCGGCCGGTCGGCGCGTGACATGGCCTTCCTCCAGTACCTCAGCCAGTGCCCATATGCCGCGCGCGTCAGCCTGCACTTCAGCGACGGTCCGCCATCTCAGTTGCTCGATATCGATGGCGTACTGGCTGGCCCGGAACCTGGAAAACACCTGTATTTGAGCGGCCCGGACAGTTTTGTCGGCGTCGTCGCCGATGCCGCGTCCGCCCTCGGCTGGCGCGATAGCGAGGTACACTGCGCCCCAGCCGGGCGCGTGCCAGGCCGCACGCCTGTCCCCGAGACGGCGCTGGCAGGCGATGAGGCGCGCTTTTGCGCACGGCAGGAAGAGGAGTTCGCGGCCCTGGTCGCCGACGGCGTCATCGTGCCGGTCGGCCCGCAACGCCAGGCGCGCTAGGCACAAGGCAGGGGACAATGAAAAAGGCCGGGACCGCATCGCGGTTGCCGGCCTTGTTTTCTCCCGCGGTCGCGGGAGCGGAGAGCTTATTTGGCCAGCAGCGCGCGTGCGCCTTCGGCTTGCCCGGAACGCAGCGGAACATAGATCGCGTGATCGAGCACGGCTTGCTGGCCCTCCTTGCTGAGCATGTACTTGATGAACTCTTCCAGCACCGGGTTCAGCGGCTTGCCCGGGGTCTTGTTCAGGTTGAAGTAGATCAGGCGGCTCAGCGGGTAGGTCGCCAACGCGACGCTTTCGTACGTCGGCGCATCGAACGGGCCTGCCGCGGTTTCCCCGACCGGGATCAGCTTGACGCCGGCGTCGAGGTAGGCCATGCCGGTGTAGCCGATGCTGTAGCGGTCTTCCGCGCCGTGGCGCGCCATCGGGAATACCACTTTCTCGAATGTGACCTTGTCGTTCCATTCGCCGCGCTTGCCGTCGCTGCTCAGGACACGCTGGCGCACGAATTCCTCGAAACCGTTCCACGGCTTGATTCCGTAGGCGTGGATCGGCTTGTCGGCCCACTCGCCGCCCAGGCCCAGCTGGCCCCAGGTGGTGATGGCGGCGCCGCCGCGGTGGCGCGTGCTCGAGTAGATGGCGTCGAGCTGTTCGAAGGTGATCTTCTCGAGCGGGTTGTCCTTGTGGACGAAAAAGCCGACCGCGTCGAGGAAGCCGAAGTGGCGGTAGGAGCCGCCCGAGATCGGGACGCTCAGGGGATCGTAGCCGAACTTGGCCTTGAATTCGACCAGGTCTTCCGGCTTCAGCTCGCGCGAGACGAACACGAAATCGACGTTCTGCTTGACCAGTTCCTTGGCGCCCAGGCTGCCCGCGAACGGCGGGATGATGCTCATTTTCACGTTTGGATACATTTTCTGGAAGCGCTTGAACCACAGGCCGACCACGCCCGGCAAGACGTCGGACGCGCCGCCCTTGAAGGTGCCGGACAGCTTGATGTCGGTGCGCGGACGGTAGGAGGGCAGGGCGCTGTCGAGCGTCGGCTGCAGCACTTCCGGCGTCGGCGCCTTGCGGCCGGTCCGGCGCGACGCTTCGGTTTGCTCGGGCGTCTGCGGCACCGTCGTCGCAGGCGCCGGGTAGACCATCTGCAGCATCTGGTTCGGCGCCAGCGGTGCCAGCGGCTTGGCCGGGTCGGCCGACGCCGCGCATGCGCCGGCGGCCAGCGCGAGGCAGGCGGCCACACTGGCGCGCAGCAGCGGGGCACTGTCCCGCCGTGCGTGCCTGCGTTGGGCGCGCGCGAATCGGGTAGTGGATTTATTCATGTGTAGCCTCCATTCTGTAATTGGTGGGCAAATAGTGAACGCCAAGACTAAATTTAACCTGAACGCGGCTTGAAACTTGTTAACTATCTTGCTCCCGCCTTCATTCTCCCAGTTTGCCCAGCTCATCCGCAAGCTCTTGCGGATTCAAGGGCTGGTAACCCAGGGTGCCGCTGCCGATCGCCTGCTGTCCCGCAGGCGACAGCGCCATGCGCAGGTAAGCCTCGGCCAGCGGTTCCAGCGGTTTTCCCGGAACCTTGCGTACATAAATCAGCAAATGGCGGTCCAGCGGGTAGCCGCCCGCGGCGACTGCGCTGGCGCTGGGCAGGACGGCGTGCCCGCCGCTTGCCGGGGCAACCGCCAGGATCCTGGCGCCGGGCGCGACCCGGTTGCTGCCGGCAAAGCCCAGCGCCGCCGGCGACCCTGCGACGCAGCTGACCGCGTCGGCCGATTGCCTGAAGCCCTGGAAGTGGGAAGCATACTGGCGGCCGTCGAAATGGTGGCGCCGCATGAAGATGCCGAGCGCTGTATCGGGCGCAAGGCCGCACAGCCGCACTTGGCGGGTGGCCCATGCGCCGCCCAGCCCAAGGTCGCCCCACACCAGCGCCGTGCGGCCGTCAATGCCGGCAGTGAAGGCGGCCATGGCCTGGGCCAGCGTCAATTCGCGCAGGGGATTGCTGTGGTTGACATACAGGGCCAGCGGCGAGGACAGCGCACGTGGATCGAGCGATGCATGCGCGACCCGGATCGCCAGCGGCGCATGGCCGGCCACCTGGCGGTAGGCGGCCAGTTCCGCATCCGAGAATTCGGCGCCCATGGGTGCGAACAGCGAGCCGCCGCTGGCCAAGGCGGGCGGCGCGGTGCGGGTTCCCTTCAGCTGCAGCTCGAAGCGTATCCCGGGATGGGACTTTGCGAACAGCCGGTTCAGCGCCTCGAGCATTTCCTGCATATCGTTATAGCCAACCACGCGCACGGCGCCCTGCGCCGTGACATAGGGAGCATCCGGCGCGGGCAGCGTGCCGGGAGCGTGCGCCGCGGCGCTGCCGCCGGCGGCCAGCAAGAGCGCGGCCGCAAGGCTGGCGCGGGTGCGGGACGAGGGTGTTTTCATCGGTATTCCTTGATTTTTGGGGGGCCATGGAATGCCGAGCCTGGTGGCCGAACCTGAACACAAGCTGAACGCGAACTGAAATAATGTTCAGTAGAAAAAACCTTTAAGAACAAGTGCCTGAAAGCGGGCTGAAAGGTAGCCAGGGGTAAGATGATTCCATCGAACTGCTCAATAATCACAACAGAGACGAACCACCCATGAAGAGCATTGGTGTTATCTGGCAGGCGGCCGCACTGTGGCTGGCCTGCTCCGCGGCCACCGCCGCGCCGGAGTGCATCGTTCCATCCAAGCCTGCGGGCGCGATGGACCTGACGTGCAAGTTGGTGCGGGCCGGATGGAATGCGTCGGTGCAGGAAGACTCCCAGCGCATGCGCATCAGCTATGTCCCAGGTGGCGTCGGTGCGGTCGCGTGGACTGCACTGGCGGCACAGCGCCGTTCCGCCCCCGATACGCTGGTGGCATTTTCCGGCGGCTCGCTGTTGAACCTGGCCCAAGGCAAGTTCGGCAAGTCAGGCACCGGCGACGTCCGCTGGGTCGCCGCGCTGGGTACCGACTACGGCATGGTGGCGGTGCGTGCCGACTCCAGCATTCACACGCTGGGCGACTTGGTCAAGGCGCTCAAGAAGCATCCGGAACGGTTCCTGATCGGCATGGGCGGGACTATCGGCGGCCAGGACTGGATCAAGATGGCCATGATCGCCCGCCTTGGCGGCGTCAACCCCAAGTCGCTGCGCTATGTAGCGCTGGAAGGTGGCGGCGAGGCGTTCACCGCCATGCAGGCCGGACACGTGCAGGTGGTCTCCGGCGATGCGTCGGAGGCGACCATGATGGCCAAGGCCGGCGGCGTGCGCGTGCTGGCGGTCCTGTCAGAGCGGCGCCTCCCTGGCAGCCTCGCCAATGTGCCGACCGCGCGCGAACAGGGATTCGATGTGGTGTGGCCGATCATCCGCGGCGTCTGGATGGGACAGCAGGTATCCGACGAAAACTACCGTAAATGGGTGGCCTCCTTCGACCGCATGATGGCCGACCCACAATTTGCCAAAGCAAGGGCGCAATACGGCCTGTATCCATTCGCGCTGACCGGGGACGCCCTGACAGCGTACGTCAACAGCGCGGTCTCCGCTTACGGCAAGCAGGCCGCGCAACTGGGCCTGATGCGCTAGCGGGCGGCCCGAGGCGATTTTTCTAGATGCGACACGTAGTCAAAACTAAATAACGGAGATAAACACGATGATTTCGATCAAACGACTGGCCGGCGCAATCGCCCTGGCTGCCATCACCTTCCCCGCAGCCGCGCAAGTGCCGCCCGGTTATCCGGCCGACTACGCCAGGATCGTCGCTGCGGCCAAGGCTGAAGGCAAGGTGGTGGTGTACAGCGCCACCGACAGCAAGGCGGCGCACCCGCTGATCAAGGACTTCAACAAGATGTACCCGGGAATCACGGTCGAGTACAACGACATGAACTCGACCGAGGTATACAACCGCTTCATTTCCGAAACGGCCGCCGGCGGGCGCACCGCCGACGTGGTGTGGTCGTCGGCGATGGACCTGCAGATGCGGCTCGCGTCGGAAGGCCACGCGCTGAAGTACCGCTCGGTCGAGGCATCGAAGATTCCCGCCTGGGCGGTCTGGAACGATTCTGCCTACGGCACCACGTTCGAGCCTGCCGCCATCGTGTACAACAAGCGCCTGGTGGAGGCAAACGAAGTGCCGGCCACCCATGCCGACTTCGCCAAGCTGATCTTGAAGCCGAAGTTCAAGGACAAGGTCACCACCTACGACATCGAGAAATCCGGGGTGGGCTTCATGTTCATGACCCAGGATGCGCACGAATACAAGCAGTTCGCCGGCCTGACCAGCGCGTTCGGCACGGCCAAGGTGCGGGTGCAGTCGTCCACCGGCACCATGATGGAGCGGATCTCTTCCGGCGAGAACCTGATCGGCTACAACGTGCTCGGATCGTACGCGCTGGTGCGCGCCAAGACCGATCCGTCGATCGGCGTAGTGCTGCCAAAGGACTACACCCTGATCATGTCGCGCGTGCTGTTCATTAACAAGTCCGCCAAGAACGTGAACGCCGCCAAGCTGTGGACCGACTACATCCTGTCGCAGCGTGGCCAGACCATCATCGCCAACGACTCCAAGCTGTTCGCGATCCGCCTCGACGTCAAGGGCGAAACCACGGCGACCGACCTGATCGCCGCGATCGGCGCGGCCAACGTCAAGCCGATCCCGGTTCATCCGAACGTCTTGCAGTATCTCGCGGCAGCCAAGCGGATGGCCTTCCTTAATCAGTGGAAGAGCACCGCCGGCAAGAAATAAGCCGGGCGCGCCGCCGACCAGACCCCATTACCTCATGATGCGACGGCCTTGCGGCCGCTTGCCGCGCGGACCAGTTCGCGCGGCGGTATACACACACGGACATCAGCCATGCAAACAACCACCATTCAACGCCTGGATCATCCCATTTTCTCGGCCTCGTCGCTGCGGCGCATCAACTGGCCGCGCGGGATCGTCACCATCCTGACCATGACCGCGGTCTTCGTGCCGCTGTTCCTGATCTTCTACCAGAGCTTCCTGTCGGCACCATTCTTCATGCCCGACAAGGTGCTTGGGCTGGACGCCTACCGCTTCATCATCGACGACCCGGATTTCGCGCAGGCGTTCAAGAACGGCCTGATGCTGGCAACCGGCCTGACCGCCATCGCCGTGCCGCTGGGCGGCGTGCTGGCCTTCCTGATGGTACGTACCGACCTGCCGGGGCGCGGCATCATCGCCCCGATGCTGCTGGTGCCGATCTTCGTGTCGCCGATGGTGATGGGATTCGGCTACGTGGTGTCGATGGGGCCGGTGGGCTTCTACTCGGTGTGGGCCAAGGAGCTGCTCGGCTTCATCCCATGGAACATCTATTCGTTCACCAGCATCGTCGTCATCGCCGGGCTGACCCACGTCCCGCACGTCTACCTGTACGCATCCTCGGCGCTGAAGAGCCTGGGCTCGGACGTGGAAGAGGCGGCCCGCGTGGCCGGCGCCTCGCCGATGCAGGTGATGCTGAACGTGTCGCTGCCGATGATCATGCCAGCGCTGTCGTATGCCGGCGTGCTGGTGTTCTTCCTCGGCTTCGAAGTGTTCGGCCTGGTGCTGGTGCTGGGCGACCCAGAAGGCCACCTGGTGTTGCCGACCTACCTGTACAAGCTCACCAACAAGCTGGGCACGCCTTCCTACCATCTGATGGCGGCTGTGGCGGTGTGCCTGGTGATGGTGACGTTGCCGCTGGTGATGCTGCAACGCTGGCTGCTCAAGTCGGCCAACAAGTATGTGTCGATCAAGGGCAAGGGTGCGCGCCAGAAGCTGATGCCGCTGGGCCGCTGGAAGTGGGTCGCGCTGGGCCTGTTGGGTGGCTGGCTGTTGATTACCATCGTGCTGCCGCTGTCGGGCATCGTGCTGCGTTCGTTCGTCCAGTACTGGGGCGAAGGCGTCAATCTGGCCGACGTGCTGACCTTGCAGCATTTCCGCGACATCTGGGAGCAACCATCGCTGGTGCGCGGCATCGTCAACACCATCCTGATCGGCGTGATCGGCGGCGGCCTGGCAGTGGCCTGCTACAGCGCGATCGCGCTCGCCATGCACCGCAAGCAGGACGGCATTACCCGCTTGCTCGACTACAGCGTGCTGGTGCCGCGCGCCGTGCCGGGCCTGCTGGCCGGCCTGTCGTTCCTGTGGGTATTCCTGTTCGTGCCGTCCTGGCTCGATGGCATCCTCAAGTCGATGGACAATGGCCTGGCCACCTGGCTCAGCACCCACTTCATCGGCGCGCTGCGCGAACTGCGCTCGACCATCTTCGCGCTGTGGCTGGCCTACTCGGTGGTCTGGCTGGCCTACGGCATGCGACTGATTTCGACCGCCTTGCTGCAGATCGGGCCGGAACTGGAAGAAGCGGCGCGCGCGGTGGGCGCACGCCGCGGCCAGGTCACGCGCGACGTGACCCTGCCGCTGGTCAAGTACGGCCTGATGGGCGCATGGCTGATGGTGTTCCTGATCTTCGAACGCGAATATTCGACCGGCGTCTACCTGCTCACGCGGGCACCGAAGTCATTGGCGCGATGCTGGTGTCGCTGTGGGCCGGCGGCTCCACTGACCTGGTGGCAGCGCTGTCCTTTATTAACATCACCCTGGTCGCCATCGGACTCGGCATCGCGCTGCGCTTCGGTGTCAAGCTGCATCACTAACTAAAACTACGCGAGACTTCATCATGAACGAACTGACCGTCAACAACCTGCACCTGGACTATGGCAGCGGCGCGAGCGCCAACCCGATATTGAAAGGGGTGTCGATGCACTTGCGGCGCGGCGAAGTAGTGGCCCTGCTGGGGCCATCGGGCAGCGGCAAGACCACCCTGCTGCGCGCCGTCGCGGGCCTGGAAAGCCCGAAGACCGGCACCATCGACATCGGCGACCGCCGCGTCTTCGATGGCGCGGCCGGCGTCGAGCTGCCGGCCGAGGAGCGCAACCTGGGGCTGGTGTTCCAGTCCTACGCCTTGTGGCCGCACAAGACCGTGTTCGAGAACGTGGCCTACGGCCTCAAGTTGCGCAAGCTGGGCGCGAAGGAAATCGAAGCCAAGGTCAACGACGTGCTGGCACAGCTGGGACTGGGCGCGCTCGGCGCGCGCTTCCCGCACCAGTTGTCGGGTGGCCAGCAGCAGCGCGTGGCGATCGCGCGCGCGCTGGTGTACAACCCGCCGGTGATCCTGCTTGACGAACCGCTGTCGAACCTCGACGCCAAGCTGCGCGAGGAAGCGCGCGCCTTCCTGCGCGAACTGATCGTGCGGCTTGGCCTGTCGGCGCTGATGGTGACCCACGACCAGGCCGAAGCGATGGCCATTTCGGACCGGATCCTGTTGCTAAACAACGGCAAGATCGAACAGCAAGGCTCGCCGCAAAGCATGTACGAGTCGCCCGACACGATGTTTACCGCCGAGTTCATGGGCAGTAACAACCGCCTGCCCGGCAAGGTCATCAGCCGCTCGAACGGCCACGTCAACCTGCAGGTCGGCGGTATCCCGCTGACCGGCAGCGCCCGCGGCCAGGATACCGGCGCGGACGGCATGCCGATGATCCGCGTCGAGGAGGTGCGCATCAGCAGTTCGAAGGTCGACAACGCGATTCCGCTGCCGCTGCTTACCTGCATGTACCTGGGTGACCGCTGGGAGTGCCTGTTCTCGGACGAGCAGACCAGCGTGCGCGCCTATTCGAAGCACCGGCTCGACGCCGGCGATTACTGGCTGCACATGCCGGCCGAAAAGCTGTGGGTGTTCTAGCCTGAAGGGGGCGGCGCGCAAGCCGCGCCTTGCATCGCCGCCCGGCCCAGCCACTCGCTGCGCCGGGCGGTTTGCATTTCGCGGTTGGGGAACAACGCATGCCGGCACCGCGCCGGCAGTACGATGGGTTCAGGCGTCCGAAGCGGACTGGTGGCGGACGGATTCGACGTCGGGCCACGGTACGAAATGCTCGAACGCCAGCCTGCCGCCGGTGCAGAGGAGGGCGGCCAAGATGCCGGCCAGGGCGATTGCCCGGAGGTGCTTGCCACTCATGATAGTCCCCGCTGTGAAGGGATGCCTGCCGATGCAGGCACTGGATGGATCGTAAGTCCGCTCCCTGTACGCAGCCTGAACGGCGGCTGAACTGTGCGCGCTGTCCTTGCGGCGGATTCAGGAGTTGTTCAGCTTGCTTTCACAATCGCCGGTCAAGATCGAGGCGGACAGTTCCCATCCACCCTTCGGATTCGCCAGCGCATGCCTACTCTTCACTCCTTTCCTCCGGCCTGGCCGGCCGGCCGCTCCTGCCTCGTTGCGGCGGTTCGCGGCGACGCGCCGGACAAGTTCAGGTCCACGTCGCGGCGCCGCATCGGCAAGATGAAGGAGCTGGTGGCGGAGCTGTCGCGCCGCGACATGGATCATGCCGACGTGATGGCCCTGCTCGATTGTTCGCGGACGTCGGCGCGGATCTACATTGGCGAGCTGCTGTGCGCAGGCGTGGCCGAGCAGCCGCCGTGCGGCCGCAATCGCGCGGCCGGCGAGCGCACGTTCTACCGCATCGCCCCGGACCGTGCGGTGGTCGGCGCCTTCCTCGCGGCCGCCGGGGACAGCGCGTACGCGGACAATGTCGGGCATGCTGCGGACAAAGGCGGCAGGCACTTCCATATCCTGGCCGATGACGTCGCATATCCGCTTGTCGTCGACGACGCGAAAGTGCTGCGCGACCCACTGGTGGCTGCCTTGTTCGGCGCCTCGAAAGCGTGAGGCGCACGACCAGTCCGCATTAATCTTCGATTCAGGCTGCATTCATGTTGATTGGCTATTCTGGCCCGGCTGCTGACATGAACTTCCCGGCCAAGTGGCTCCCTTCAATCTAACTAGGTGATCTATGAAACATTCAATTCGTACCTCTTGCCTGATCGGTCTTGCCGCCGTTTCGACCTTGCTGGTTACGCCTGCTGCGTTCGCGCTCAAGTACGCCGCCCCGGAGCACAAGCTTCAAGTCGATCCCAAGCTTCCGGTCTGGAAGCCGGGGCCGATCACCATCAACCCGCCGGAAGAGGAGTTCCACCTGGTGGGGGCGGACGTCATGGATGAGATCACGTTTGGCTGGGCCAAGATGTTCCGCAAGGCGTACGCGCCGAAAATGAGCGTGACGGTCGAGGCGCGCGCATCCGGCGCCGGCGCCGGCGGCCTGATCGATGGCGCCCATGCGGCGCCGGTTGGCCGCGAGATGCTGCCGGCCGAAGAGAAGGCGTTCGTTGAAAAATTCGGCTACAAGCCAACCGCGATCCGTGTCGCCACCGGTAGTGTCGGTTCGCTCGGCAAGACTGCGACCAGCGTCATCTTCGTCGACAAGGACAATCCGCTGAAAGGGCTGACGCTGGAACAGCTCGATGCGGTCTACTCCAAGACGCGCTTGCGCGGCTACAAGGAGATCAACACCTGGGGCGACCTCGGGCTGGCCGGCGAATGGGCCAACCGTCCGGTGCGCCTGTACGGCCTCAAGGCCGTCAACGGTATCGAGCAGTTCATCAAGTACAAGGCGATGGAAGGGGGCGAATACAAGGACAGCATTGAAATGGTGAAGGGCAAGGGCTTCGTCCACGCTTTCAATGTGGCGGCCGAAGACATGGCCAAGCGGCCCGGCGGCCTGACCTACGCGCTGCTGGCGAACAAGACCCCGAACGTGCGCGTCGTGCCGCTGGCGGCCAGGGCTGGCGATCCGTATTACATGCCTACCCTTGAAAACGTCTACTCGCACAAGTATCCGCTGAGCCGCTTCGTCTACATCTACATCAACAAGAAGCCGGGCCAGCCGATCGAGCCGAAGACCAAGGAATTCCTCAAGATGGTCCTCAGCAAGCAGGGCCAGCAGATCGTGGCCGATGAGCGCGTCTACATCCCGCTGAACAACGAGATAGTGCGCGCCGAACTCGCCAAACTTGACAGCCTCGACTGACGCGGCGAGCCCGTCCAACCGTATCGGGAAGGGGCCTTTTGCCCCTCCTGCTTCCCGCGGAAGCCGCTTGGCTTCCCTGTTTCTCCCGCTCCCTGCTTTCCCTTGTCGCACCACTAAAACTATAACGATGGGCCCGGATACGGCTCATATCGAATGGAGGAGTCATGTTGAATCGAACCGTGCTCGCATCGGCAATCGCACTCGCCGTCGCACAAATGGCGCACGCCCAGACCGCCACCCAGAACGGAGCTCCCGCGCCGGAAGCCGCCGCGGCCCCACCAATGCAACAGGTCACAGTCAAGGGCAACTTCATCAGCAGCGGATCGGCCAGCGCGATGAAGCTGGCCGTGCCGGTACGCGATACGCCGTTCACGGTAGCCTCGTACACGGATACCTTCATGAAGGCCATCGAGGTGGTCAACGTGGCCGACCTGTACAACTACATGACGGGTATCAAGCGCTCCGGTAACACGGGCATGGAAATGTCGATCCGCGGCTTCAAGACCGGGGCCAACGACAAGAACGCCATCATGGTCGACGGCTTGCCCGGCCTGTCCGGACGGTTCTCGTCGCCGCCGGTCATCGGCACCGACCACGTCGAGGTCGTCAAGGGGCCGGCGTCGGTGCTGTATGGCCAGGCGCAGCCGGGTGGTTTCGTCAATCTCGTCAGCAAGAAGCCGCAGGCAAGCTTCGGCGGGGAATTCGGCGCCAAGGTCACGGGCTACCACGGCGACAAGCTCAGCCTGGGCGACGCGAATGGCTACGACGTCTCGATGGATGTCACCGGCCCGATCGATGCGGAAGGCAGCTTCCTGTACCGCTTCGTGGCGCAGGCCAACGACACCGATACCTTCCGCGACCGCGCCTACAACAAGGGCGGGTACGCAGCGCCGAGCTTTACCTGGAAGGTGTCGCCCGCCACCAGCGCGACCATCGGCTTCGAGTACCGCCGTTCGGAGTCAGCGTATGACCAGTACCTGGTCGCGCCGAACAAGGACATCACGAAGATCGCGCCCATCACTACCCATTACAACGAGCCGGGCGATGTGCTGAAAGAGGATGGCCACGCCACCACAGTGTCGCTGAGCCATGCCTTCGGCGGCGACGTCAAGTGGAGCCTGGCCGGGCGCTTCGTCGAAAATAGCGACGATGCGCGCGGCTACGACAACACGGCGATCCGGCCCGACGGCGTGACGCTGCAGCGGCGCGCGCGCAAGCAGGAAAACGCGCGCGAGTTCAACTACATCGACAGCAATGTCACGCTGCCGTTCACCACGGCGGACGTGGGCCACAAAATGATCGTCGGGGTCAACGCGGGCCGCGATACCCTCGACACCAACCGCATCCAGTTCTTCAACGGGCCGGCGACGGGACCACAGTCGCTCGACATCAATATCTACAACCCGGTATTCGGCCGCGCCGCGCCGCTCGACTCGCTGCCGGCGGTGAATCCGGCCACGCCCGGGAACCTGAACCGGCGCTACACCGTCACCACCAGTTCGGGGGTGTACGCATCCGACCTGATGACCCTGGCGGCGCACTGGAAACTGAACCTGGGCTTGCGCTACACGGCCGAAAAACAGCGCTTCAAGGAACTGAAGGTGCCGAACGTGGCGCCGGGCGAAAAGTCGACCTCCAAGGTCCTGCCGCTGGCCGGCCTGCTGTACCAGCCGGACAAGGAGACCACCTACTACGCCAGCTACAGCACCTCCTACGTGCCGGCGCCGGCGAACAGCCAGGACATCAATGGGAACAATCCCTTCACCCCGGAATCGGCCAGGCAGTTCGAAGTGGGGGCCAAGGCGAACTTCATGAACAACAAGCTGCGCACCACGTTCGCGCTGTTCCGCATCGAAAAGGAAAACGTGCTCAGCAGCTTCGCATGCCCGCGCGGCACCTGCGCCCAGCAGATCGGCTCGGAGAGGGCACAGGGCTTCGAACTGGAGGTGAACGCCAAGCCGCTGCCCAACCTGCAGATCGCCACTGGCTGGGCCCACACCCGCGCCGTCATCGTCAAGTCGGCCGACGCGGCGCAAGTCGGTGCGCGCCTGACCAACGCGCCGCTCAACAGCGCCAACCTGTGGTCGCGCTACGACATCGACTCTGGGGCGCTCGAAGGACTGGGCATCGGCTTCGGCGTGGTGTACAGCGATGAACGCACCGGCAATATCCCGAGCACGGCGGACCGCCGCGTGCTCAAGCTGCCGTCCTACGTGATTGCGGACCTGGGGCTGTATTACAGCAAGGGCGACTACGACTTCACGGCCAAGGTCGGCAACCTGTTCGACAAGACCTACTATGAAAGCGCCGGCTTCATGAACGAACTGCAGATTCTCCCAGGCGCGCCGCGCAACCTGGCGTTCTCCGTCCGCAAGCGATTCTAGCCAGGTTGGTCCGGAGGTGCTTTCCCGCCAGGCTATTGTCCTGGCGGTTTTTTTTGGCGGGGAGGAAGCGTGCCGGGACTGACCGCTTGCGGCGCGTCAGGGAATGGCCGCGCGCGCCCGCGCCGCCTGCGCACCGTCCTGCGGGATGAATGCCATGCGATCGCGCGCGATCGCCGCTTGCCCTTCCGCGCTCAGCACGAAGCGCAGGAACTCGCGCATCAACGGGGGCAGCGGCATGCCTGGCGGCGCATTGAAGC
This sequence comes from Massilia cavernae, assembly GCF_003590855.1. Lineage (GTDB taxonomy): Bacteria > Pseudomonadota > Gammaproteobacteria > Burkholderiales > Burkholderiaceae_D > Telluria_A > Telluria_A cavernae. The sequence continues at coordinate 47,895 of NZ_QYUP01000151.1, read as the reverse complement.
CGAGGTAGATACTGCGGCTTAATGGATAGTCGAGGCGCGCGACCTCGCCGCGGGTGCCAGCGTAGTACGGCGTGCCCGCGGCTTCGGCCAGGGCCAGCGTCTTGACGCCGGCGCGCGCATAGCCGAAGCCGCTGTAGCCGATTCCGTTCGGATCTCCGGCGACGCGGGCGACGATCGCGGCCAGCGACTGTTCTCCTTCGCGGTCGACCTGCTCGCGCAGGTCGGCGCGCCACTCGCCGCCGAGCAGCACGCGCCCGTTCATGAAATTGACGATGCCCGGTGGATTGCCGCTGGCGCGCCGGGTGAGCATGCCGTACACGTTGACCGGGCGGTCGCGCCAGGCGCCGCCCAGGCCAAGGTCGCCCCAGGTGCGTGCCGTCGCCGGCGCGCCGCGGCGCAGCGTGCGCGAAAACACGCCGTCAAGCTCGGCCAGGGTCAGGCTGGACAGGGGATTGCTGGCATGGACGTACACCGCGATCGCGTGGGTGCCGCCCTTGGTGGCGTAGCTGCCGCCGGCCACCCGCACCGTCGACAAAGGGTAGCCGAAGCGTGCCTGGAAGGCGGCGCGTTCGCTGTCGAAGGGTTCGCGCACGAAGGTCACGATGTCGGCCTGCCCGTCCAGCAGCGCCGCCATACCCTGTGCCGACAGCGTGGACCGGCGGTCGGTATGCACCGAGGCGCGGGGGTGATGGCGGCCGAACCCGTTCGACCAGTCGTCCAACAATGCGGCCATGGTATCTGCGCCGGCAGCGCGCAGTGAGCCCGCGACGGCAATTTCGGGCGAATAGGGCGGCGGGGGGGCGCCGGGTTCCAGTTGCGCGCATCCCGTCAACGCCAGTGCCAGCGCCGCACCGGTTCGCAGCCGGACCAAAACTGCTGTGTTCATGAGGCCTCCGCGTGAAATGCAATAGCTTGCGGGATCAATCTGAATGGATCCTGAACTGAAGCTTGATCGATCCGTGCGGGCTTATTTTCACCATTTGCACAATTTTAAGATTGGGTTCATGTACGGCGGCGACACTGTCCACATCGCGCCATCACCGGAATCGCTTCTCTCACAAGGAACCTTCATGAAAAAACTTTCGCTCGCCTGCACCCTTGCCCTGGCATTCGCCGGATTTGCTTCGGCCCAGACTTCCGTCACCGTGTATGGCATTGCCGATGCGGGCCTGGTGCGCGAAAGCGGCGGTGTCGCAGGTGCCGTCACCAAGATCAGCAGTGGTGTGGGGTCGGCGTCGCGCCTGGGCTTCCGCGGCAGCGAAGACCTGGGCAACGGCCTGGTCGCCATCTTCGTGCTGGAACTGGGTGCCAAGATCGACACCGGCGAAATCGATGCGGCCGGAACGATATTCAACCGCCAGGCCTATGTCGGCCTGAAGAGCGCAGCGCTGGGCGCGCTGACCCTCGGCCGCCAGGACACACCGTACTACCTTACGTTGAGCAATGTCGCCGATCCGTTCGGCACCGCATACGCGGGCAATATCAAGAACTTGTTCCCGACCGCCGGCAGCAATAGCCGCACCAGCAACACGGTGGTGTATGCCTCTCCAGCCGTGCATGGCGTGTCGGCGGAACTGGCCTATGCCTTCGGCGAGCAGGCCGGCAGCAGCATCGCCGGGCGCCAGGCCGGCGTCGCGCTGGCCTACGCCGGCGGACCGCTCAATGTCCGCCTTGGCTACAACAACCGCAACAACGACATCACTGCTGCCACCGGCGCGGCCATGACGCCGCCGGTCGCCGCCGCCAGCCGCGACTCGGCGCGCAACGCGGTGATCGCGGCCAACTACGACCTGGGCGTGGCCAAGGTGTACGGCGCCTTCGGTCGCGACAAGGGGCCGAACAGCGCGCCGCTGCCGAACGCGAACAACCCGTACGGCGGCGTCAAGCCGACCGCGACCACCGACGGCGCGCAATACCTCGCCGGCGCCTCGGTTCCTGCACTGGGCGGCACCATCATGGCGTCGTACATCAGCAAGGACGACCGTACGGCGCTCAACCAGGATGCGACCCAGCTGGGCGTCGCCTATTCGTATCCCGTCTCGAAACGCACCAACCTGTACACGGCCTACGCCAAGATCCGCAACAAGAATGGCGCCGGCTACACCGTGGGCAACAATGCCGAAGCAGGTACGGGCGATGCCGCCTTCAACCTCGGCGTGCGCCACAGCTTCTGAGCGTGCCGCCATGCGCATCCTGCTGGTTGAAGACGACGTCTCGCTCGGGGAAACGATACTGGCCTGGCTGCGGCTTGACCAGTACGCGGTGGATTGGGTTCGGCGCGGCGATTCCGCCGAAACGGCGTTGATGACGCACGCCTACGATTGCGTGCTGCTGGACCGGGGCCTGCCCGGCATGTCCGGGGACAGGACGCTGGAACGGCTGCGCGCGCGCGGCAGTGCCGTGCCTGTCCTCATGATCACCGCGTTCAATACCCTGGCCGAGCGGGTCGAGGGATTGGACATCGGCGCCGACGGCTACCTGATCAAGCCGTTCGACCTGGACGAACTGTCCGCCCGGATCCGGGCCGCCGTACGGCGCAAATGCACCAATGTCAGCAGCATGCTCCAGCACGGCAGCATCACGCTCGACGCGATCGCACGGCGGGTCAGGCTGGACCAGGCCGCCGTCGACCTTACGCCGCGCGAGTACAACGTGCTGTACGCCCTCATGCAGCGCAAGGACCAGATCACGACCCGTGCCCAGATCGAGGAATCGTTGTACGGCTGGGGCGATGAGATCGAAAGCAATGCCGTTGAAGTCTACATCCACAGCCTGCGCCGAAAACTTGGCGCCGCCACGATCGTGACGATCCGTGGCCTTGGATACCGTCTGAATCCCTTCGATGCCTGACCGGCCTGGCGACCACTATTCCTTGCGCCGGCGCCTGTTGCTGGTGATCCTGGGAACCAGTATCGCCTTGTGGATGGCGGGGCTGAGCATCGTCGCGCAGATCGGTTGGCGCGAGACCAATGCGGTCTTCGACGATGCACTGAAGGAGTCCGGCTACCTGATCATGGCCGCGACCACCGACTGGAACGAACGCGGCCTGCATGCCGACCGCAGCGCGAACGCCGGCGCTGAACGAAAACTGGAGATCCACTACCAGATCGTGGTTGACGGCAAGGTGGTCCAGCGCACAGCCGGCGCGCCTGCGATCCCGTATATAGCCTCGTTCCGCAAGAAGAAGGGATTCGCCAATGTCGTGGTGGATGGACGCAAGCTGAGGGTGTTTGTCACGCGTAGCGCCGACCAGCGTTCAATGGTCCAGGTGGGGCAGGACTATGAAAAGCGCTATGACATCCTGCTTGAACTCGCCGAACACCTGGCATTTCCCGCCGCAGCGCTGCTGCTGTTGCTCGGGTTGGCAAGCTGGTTCTTTATCCGGCGCGCCACGCGTCCGATCAGCGATACTGCCACCCGCATCGCGCAAAAGTCGCGCGACGACTTGACGCTGCTGGACGACGCCGGGCAGCCGGCAGAGTTGTTGCCGATCATCGATGCCGTCAACGGCATGCTGGGCCGGCTCGACGCGGCGATGCAGGCCGAGCGCCGCTTTACAGCCGATGCGGCGCACGAATTGCGGACGCCGATGGCAGGCGTCCAGATGCACGTCCAGCTGCTGCAGCGGCAGCATCCCGGCCTGGCCGGCTCCTTGCAGAAGTTGCGCCAGGATGTGGAGCGCAGTACCAGCCTGGTCGACAGCCTGCTGGCGCTGGCACGGCTCGATCCCATCGCGAGCCACGACCTGGTGCGTTCCAGCGTACCCCTCGCCCCGCTGCTCGAGGACACTGTGCGGGCGCACCAGGAGGCGGCAGCGCAGCGCGGCGCCACGATTGGCGTCGACTGCGGCATCGATGCGCTGTTCGTCAATCCCGACATGCTGCGGGTTGTGCTGCGCAACCTGGTCGACAACGCCTTGCGCTACGGTGGCCCTGGCTGCAAGATCACAATCCGCGCCCGCTGGCTGGAGGACACGGCGCGCCTTTCGGTGTCCGACGATGGGCCGGGTGTCAGTGCCGACGACCGTGAGCGGCTGACCGAGCGCTTCTTCCGGGTGCTCGGAAGCGGGCAGGGCGGTAGTGGATTGGGGCTGTCGATTGTCAAGCGGATTGTCGAACTCCATGGTGGATCACTGCAGTTTTGCGCCGGCCCGGACGGGCGCGGCCTGGCCGTGGCCATCGACTTGCCCGCCGCCGCGGCAAGCGAAATCTGACGGCGATTGAGTCCGGCTTCTTCAGATTGATTTCAGGTTGGGCGCTTACAGTGTGTTCGCGGCTGTGCGATATCGCACAGGGTGCCCAACTCATTATCCGGAGAATTCAATATGCCTTTCAATAAGCCGCTGTCCAGCTTGTCCTGCATCCTCGCTATCGCCTTCGCATTCCAGCCAGCGGCATCGTTTGCCGCGGGTGCGCCACCGGCCGCGCTTGTTCTGCAATCATTCAGCAAGGCGGAGTTGCCGAAGTACACCGGTGATTTCGATCGCTTCAGTTACGACGTCAAGAGCAACCGGCTGTTCGTCGCCGGCGAATACACATCGACCGTCGAAGTGTTCGACCTGACGACAGGAGCCCATCAACGGTCGGTGGGAGGCTTCGGCAAACCGCAGGGCTTCATCGTCATTCCGGAGCAGAACCGCCTGATCGTGGCCGATAGCCGCGTAGGCGCCAAGATACTCGACGCCACGACCTACGAGCTGATCGACACGATCACGCTACGACCTGGCACGAACACGATGGGCTACGACGCCGCCAGTGGGCGCCTGTTCATCCAGACCGGCGGCGCCAAAGGGGGACTGAAGGAATCCTTCTTCACTGCGATCGACTTGAAGACCAGGAAGCAACTGGGAGAATTGAAGTTCGATACCGACCTGCTCAAGGCCGTCGCGGTCGAGAAGAATGGCCCTTACCTGTACACCAGCGTGACCGGCAAGGATCATGTCGCGGTGATCGACAAGAAGACCTTCAAGATTGTCAGGACCTTCCCGATCACGGTGGCTGCGCAGCCGTCTCCTCTCGCGCTGGACGAGACTGGGAAGCGGCTGTTCGTGATTACCCGGGCGCCATTCAAGCTGGTCGTACTGAACACGCAGACGGGCGCGACGGTCGCGAGTTTTGCCGCGCCTGAACGCGCCAATGACGTACAGTACGACAAGGCCAACCGCCGCATCTACGCGGCGGGTGACGGATTCGTCAAGGTGGTCCAGCAAAAGAGCAAGGACGACTACGTTGAGCTCGCGCAGGTCCCGACAGCGCACGGTGCAAAGACCGCGATGCTGGTGCCGGAACTGAAGCGATACTATGTCGCCGTCGCGCCTGGACCAGGGAACTTTGGCGGCGCATTGCTCGGCTTCAAGGTCGCACCGGCGGGAAAATAACAGATCCCCGCAATCCCTGTCCGTCCTCGCCCTGCGGCAGGCTGATATCGCACCAGAATTCGAGGTGTACGGTGCGGTTCGTTTGAGGCCTCAGCCTTACATGCTATTCAGCTTGTATTCAGGTTAGGGTCAACTTCGGAGACTAAGATGCGGGAATCGCCGGTTCCTGAGGATATCGCGTGTATCGAGGGAAAACTTGATGTCCTTTGATGTCGCGCCGGCTAGCGTCTATTTACGCCCGGCGGAGGGCGGAATGGTTTTCGTAAGTCAGTTCTATAAGGAGGTGTAATTTGCGCGACAAGGTCCAGCCCCACATTCCAGCGACATTAATTCCCGGGGATGGTATCGGCCCCGAAGTCGTGGAGGCAACTGTCAAGGTCCTCGGTGCACTCGGTGCGCCATTTGCGTGGGATATACAGCAAGCGGGCATGGCCGGCGTTGCCCAGAGCGGCGATCCGCTGCCGCCTGAAACACTCGCCAGCATCCGCAAGCACGGGCTGGCGCTAAAAGGTCCGTTGACCACGCCCGTAGGCGGTGGCTTTCGTTCATCCAATGTCCGGCTCAGGGAAGAGTTCCAGCTGTATGCCAATGTACGTCCCGCGCTGACGATCCTGCCGGGCCGCTTCGAGGACATCGACATCGTGCTGGTGCGCGAGAACCTCGGTGGATTCTATGTGGCGCACGAATACTATATTCCGATCGGCGACGATCCGCGCGCCGTGGCGGTGTCGACCGGTACCAATACGCGCGAAGGCAGCAAGCGCATTGCGCGCTTCGCCTTCGACTATGCGGTCAGGAATGGCCGCAAGAACATCACGGTGGTGCACAAGGCGAACATCCTCAAGGCATTGACCGGTATCTTCCTTGAGGCGGCCAGGGAAGTCGCTGCCGAATACGAGGGGAGGGTGACGATGAACGACATGATCGTGGACGCCTGTGCCATGCAGCTGGTGCTGAACCCGCAAAAGTTCGACATGCTCTTGTGCACCAACCTGTTCGGCGACATTCTGTCAGACCAGATTGCGGGCCTCGTCGGCGGCTTGGGGATGGCACCGGGCGCCAACATCGGTAGCGAGTGCGCGATCTTCGAGGCGGTGCACGGTTCGGCGCCTGACATCGCCGGCAAGGGCGTTGCCAATCCGGTGTCGCTGATGCTCGCCGCGTGCATGATGCTTGACCATGTCGATCTCCCGGACTTGGCGCAGCGGTTACGGGACGCCATCAGCGCGACCCTGAATATCGATCAAGTGCGTACCGGCGACTTGAAAGGGAGCGCGACCACCGAGCAGTTTACCGACGCCATCGTGCGCCGGATCATCGCTTCTCGGGCTTAGCGCCGGTCTGGCAAGCGCGGAACGGACATGGCGCCAGCGAAGGTGCCCATACCGGATTGGCAAGCAGATGAGTAACGCTACGGGCAGTTGAACCTGATTTCCTGGGCGGCGCCGTGACAATGTGCGGATTTGTTATACGTATGCGCGGGTATGATCGGAGTCTTGTCATAAATGGTGGACCGATGATCATGGCCCGGATAAAGCCTGTCAGCTCTATTTTGTTCACGGCAGTGCTGGCGATTCCATCCGTCGGGTTGGCCGAGCCTGTCCGGGATGATTGCGTGCGCGGTGAACCGGTACCGGTATTTGCTCCAACGAAGTCCGGACTGCGCTCCTACCAATTTCGTTCGCCGGCCGGGGAGGGAGCGCGCGAGTTAGGTTCACTTGGTCCGGGCGAGTCGCTCGAGATTCGTCACGGCGGCTGCGAATATTTGGTGATGACGATTCGGTTCACGTCGAGGAAACTCCGGCGGCAGGACGTAAGCGGCGCGAATGCCTACCCTTTGGCCGCTGGCGTATTGCAGCGCATGCACAAGCTGAAAGCCCAATCACCATACGACCTTGTTCTTGCCGCGAAAACGCTCATTGATGCATCCCGCAGGAGGAGCCACCCGGACTTCGGCGAATCGCTGCCGGTCGACGGCGATGGAATCGATTTCTTACAGACGCAGATCCAGATCGACAAGGCGGGATTGAGCCACGGATTCGGCTTCGTCGAATTTTCCCTGTTTAAGGGGCCGCTTTGAGCGAGTGGTCTTGTCTCGTGGGGAGACACTTGCAGGTCTAAGTCAACTCCGCCAGGTGCCGCTCAATCTCGAAGACATGCGGATCGTCCAACCCCATCTCCCGTAGTGCATGCGCCAGGTCGAGCAGGTACTCGCGATTCGGTCCGCTCGGCCCGTGCGACGTGGCGATCTGGCGCGCGATATCGAATTCCGGCGCCTCGCCCAGGAACGCCGCATTGTCCTCGGTGGCGATGTAGACCAAGCCTTCCTCGCTGCCGCCTTCCTCGAAATGAATGTCGATCGCCAGCCGCAGGTAGCCGTTCTTCTCGCGGTGGTCGAGGTGGGCAAACACCTCCGGCGTAATCAGGTATGCCATGCCAGCGCAATGCGCGCCATGCTGCGCGACCAGCGTCGCCACGCGCCCCGGCGCGGCTTCGGTACCGCGGTGGTCATGCGAGCCTTGCCAGAACCGGCGCGTCCAGTTGTCGATGTGGCAGGGCGCCGCTCGATGAAGGGGAAGTCGGCCTTGAAGATCAGCGAGCCGTAACCGAACAACCATACGCGATGATGGCCGTCGAATTTGTCCATGCGCTGGTTGATGGCGATGGTGTTGTGGGACATGGTGCCTGCCTTGATCTGTTGCGCGGCAAACCTCGCCCTTTTCACGGCGGGGTCAAGAGCGCGGACGGCAGAGCCGTCCTTGCCTTGGACTTTAGTGCGGAGTCTGCTGCTGTTCGATGTACTGTCGAATAACTGCGATGGGTGCGCCGCCGCAACTACCCGCAAAGTAGCTGGGCGACCAAAGCGCGCCGCCCCACAGTTTTCTTCGAATACTTGGATAGTTCTTCTTCCGAATCATGCGGCTGGAAACACCTTTCAGGCTGTTGACCAGAGTGGAAACGGCAACCTTGGGCGGGTAGTTTACCAGAAGGTGAACGTGGTCATCCTCGCCGTCGAACTCCACCAGTTCCGCTTCAAAGTCCGTACAGACGCTGGCAAACATCGGGCGCAGGTCGTCAAGAATCTCTTTTGTGAAGACTTCACGGCGGTATCTTGTGACAAAGATCAAATGCACATGCATTAGAAAAATACAGTGTCTTCCGTGGCGAATATCGCTGCCATTACTCATAGACCAAACGATAATCGAAGCATGTAGCGTCTACAAGCCTACAAATACGAACTGATGCCAAATGGCGAGCAGGAGCGCGCTATGCGCCGCTTCGCCGGATCGTGCCGGTTCGTCTATAACAAGGCGCTGGCACTGCAAAAAGAAAATTACGAAGCGGGTAACAAGTTCATCGGCTATGTCGCGATGGCGAAACACCTTACGGGATGGCGCAATGGCATTGACACGCCGTGGCTCAAGGACGCGCCTTGTCATCCATTACAACATGCCTTGAAGGACTTGGAGAAGGCTTACCAAAACTTCTTTGCCAAACGCGCCGATTTCCCGCGTTTCAAGCGCAAGGGCAGCGGCGATGCTTTCCGCTACCCCGATCCGAAACAGATCAAGCTCGATCAGGCCAACAATCGCCTCTTTCTTCCCAAATTGGGTTGGCTGCGCTACCGCAACAGCAGGGACGTGCTCGGCGAACTGCGTAACGTCACCGTGAGCCAGTCGGGAGGCAAGTGGTTCGTGTCGATTCAGACGCGGCGCGAGGTCGAGCAGCCCCTGCCCACGGCGACAACCGCCATCGGGATCGACGTCGGCATCGCTCGGTTCGCCACCATGAGCGACGAGAGCTATATCGCCCCGCTCAACAGCTTCAAGAAGCACCAACAGCGCCTTGCCCGCTACCAGCGCCGCATGAGCCGCAAGGTCAAGTTCAGCAACAACTGGAAGAAGGCAAAGGCCCGCGTCCAGAAGGTTCACACCCGCATCGCTAACGCCCGCAAAGATTTCCTGCACAAAGCCACAACAACGATCAGGCTCGCCGCCCGCGCAAACCACGCGTTCGTATGCATTGAAGATACGGAACATGTCCAGGTCTTCCAAAGGCAGCAGCGAACGGCACGGCAAGATGGTGAAACAGAAGTCCAGCCTGAACCGCGCCATTCTCGATCAGGGATGGGGTGAATTCAGGCGACAACTGGATTACAAAGTGGCGTGGAACGGCGGCATACTGTTGGCCGTTCCGCCGCACCACACCAGCCGGACGTGCCCGTGCTGCGGCCACGCATCGAAAGACAATCGGCAAACACAAGCGAAATTCTTATGCGTCGATTGCGGTTACGAAAATCACGCCGATGTGGTCGGTGCGATCAATGTTTTAGCGCGAGGACATCGCGTTCTAGCCTGTGGAGAGCCGGTGCAGCCAGGCCGCTCGGCGAAGCGTGAGCGCATGCGCTCACCCCACTGAAGCGACTGTGCAAATCGCCGCGTAGCGCCGTAAGAATCCCCTTCCTTCAGGACTGAGGATTACCCACAAATTTTGCATAGCGTTCTCGATGGTATGCAGAAAAGCGTTGTAAACAACAAAAAACGATGTTAACTTTCTAGCCATCAATAATTGCGATGCATACCCTTGTCTCAGGAAATCGAAAACGATTGGGCAATCGACGAGTTCGGCGCAGCCGACTTGGGCGACGCACGCCGGACCGCTCGACTGGTCGCGCTGGCACGCCAGTTGGCCAAGAGCCCGCATTGTTCGTTTCCGCAGTCGCTGTCGCAGGCCCAGCTCAAGGCCGCTTATCGTTTTTTCGACAACGAGGAGGTCGACACGGATGGCATCCTGACTTCGCACATTGGACAGACGCTGGCACGCATGCGCGAAGTGCCAGTGATTCTGGCAATCCAAGACACGACCGAATACAACCTGACGCATCTGCCAGCCACCGAGGGATTGGGCTACTGCACCCACAAACACGTGAGGGGATTCTTCATGCATAGCATGCTCGCGCTCACGCCGGAAGGCTTGCCCTTGGGTGTTCTGGGACTGAAGACGTGGGTGCGGCCTCTGGCGCAGTTGGGTAAGAAAGCATTGCGCAAGAAGTTGCCGATAGATGAGAAGGAGAGCGTCAAGTGGATCGAGGGTTTGAACCACATGACGGCGCTCAAATCCCAATGTCGTGGGACGCAAATCGTGGGAGTGTGCGATCGCGAGGGCGATCTGTACGACGTGTTTGTTGCAGAGCGCAGTCCCGATGTGGAGTGGTTGGTGCGCGCGGCCTGGAATCGCCGAGTGAACCACCCCGAAGCTTACTTGTGGGAAGCGATGCAGTCTGTTGCGCCGATGGGAACAACGTCGTTGCGTATACCTGAGCGCGGGAAGAGAGCCGAACGCACTGCGCAGATGGCAATACGCTGCGCCCCGGTACGCATTCGCAAACCGAAGAGCTGCAAGGTCAAAGGGCTGGCCGAGGTAGATGCATATGCGATTTGGGCCATCGAAATTGACCCGCCGCAAGGACAGGACCCGATCGAATGGATGTTGCTCACTTCGGTAGCGACCCACACCATGGAGCAGGCACTGGAACGTCTGTCTTGGTATGCGCGCCGCTGGACGATTGAAACATGGCACCGAGTACTCAAGAGTGGTTGCCAGATTGAGGCGCGGCAGTTTGGCGATGTGAAGCGCTTCATCCGCGCTACCGCCCTGTTTGCCGTCATCGCTTGGCGAATTCTTTACGCCACACTGTTGGGGCGACTGGATGCGGATGTTTCCTGTGAAGTGTTGTTGCAGCGTTTCGAGTGGCAAGCCTTGTATTGTCGGACGCACGCCGTTAGCAGCGTTCCGCAACAGCCGCCCACCTTGGGAGAAGCAATACTGTGGATCGCCAAGCTGGGCGGCTACCTCGGGCGCAAGCGAGACCGTCCTCCCGGCATGACAGTGCTTTGGCGAGGATTCCTGGCTCTGCATGAAATTTCGCAGATGTACCTTATCTTTCGGAAGAATGAATGATTTCATAGTCAAGGAATTTGTGGGTAATCCTCAGTCCTTCAGGAAGGGGTGGATGTCAATTGAGCCAGCGGCCATTATAGCGATGGCGCCCAAGCCGCGCCGGCAGTACCTTCCCACGAATCATGCGCCCCGCAGCCTTGATATGATGGCTACGTGAATGTACTGACAAGATTGTGCGAAAATTCTTGTTTGAGCATACGACCGAAGACATCACATACGAGGGCCGCAAGCAATGAAACTGTATACCTACTTCCGCAGTTCCGCGGCCTACCGGGTCCGCATTGCGCTGAACCTGAAAGGGCTCGCGTACGACGCCGTCCCGGTGCACCTGTTGAAGGAGGGCGGCCAGCAGCTCAAGCCCGAATACCGCGCGGTCAACCCGTCGGCGCTGGTCCCTGCGCTGGACGACGGCGGCACCGTGCTGACCCAGTCCGTTGCCATCATCGAGTATCTCGACGAGGCGTATCCGGACATGCCGCTGATGCCGTCCGATCCGCTGGGCCGCGCCCGCGTGCGTTCGCTGGCGCTGGACGTCGCTTGCGACATCCACCCGCTCGGCAACCTGCGCGTGCTGAAGTACCTGGTGCGCCAGCTGGGCGCATCGGACGATGACAAGAACCAATGGTACGTCCACTGGGTCAGCGAGGGACTGGCCGCCATCGAGGCGCGGCTGGCGGCATCGCCGCAAACCGGCCGCTTCTGCCACGGCGATTCGCCGACGATGGCAGACTGCTTGCTGGTGCCGCAGGTGTTCAACGCGCAGCGCTTCAATATCGACATGGCGCAATTTCCGACCATCGCGCGCATCAACGCCGCCTGCGTTGAACTGCCCGCGTTCGCCGACGCTCATCCATCGCGCCAGCCCGACGCGGAGTAGCCCCTTCAAGACTGGATACGCGTGCCGATTGCGCACGCCCTCCTGAAGGATCACACTGGCTGTGTGATCCGACGTTGAGGAGGGAATTATGTTCAAGCATATTCTGTTGCCGACCGATGGCTCTGACAGTTCCGACAAGGCAACACAGGCCGCAGTGCGGATGGCGCGCGAGATGAACGCCAAGGTCACCGCAGTGCATGTGGTACCGCCGTTCCATACCTTCACTTACCGGCCCGACATGATCGAGGACACGGAGGAACAGTATGAAATCGACAGCGAGGCAGTGGCGCGCAAGATCCTGAGCACCGTCGAGCAGCAGGCGAGGGTAGATGGTGTCGTGTGCGAAAGCGTGGTCATCCGTTCCGACGACATCTGGCAGTCCATCCTGCACACGGCGACGGAACGCAACTGCGACCTGATCGCGATGGCGTCGCACGGCAGAAGCGGCGTGCGCGCCTTACTGCTGGGAAGCGAAACCCAGAAGGTGCTGACGCACAGCCAAGTGCCGGTGCTGGTGTTCCGCTAGGCGGTGAAGGCGTTGACGGACCGTGACGGACACATTGCGCCGCCTTGGGCGGCGCAATGGTTCGGCGCGTCAGTGCGCCCTGCTGCGGTCCGCTTCCGAAGGCAGGGAAATTTCTTCCAGCGCTTCGTCGGTCGGGCCGGCGTGGCGGGTGGCGAAATCGCCCAGCGACACGATGCCCACCAGCGTATGCGAGGCCTGGTCGACCACCGGAACGCGGCGGATTTGCACGTCGCCCATCTGGCCCAACACTTCGTCGACCGCCTGGGTCGAGTAGCAGGTGCGTACGTCGGTGCTCATCACGTCGCCGACGCGGGTGCTTTCCGGCGCCTGTCCAGCGGCGGTGGAACGCACGGTGATGTCGCGGTCGGTAATCATGCCGACCAGCTTGGGGCCGTCGCAAACCGGCAGGGCGCCGACATTCAGCTCATCCATCAGCTGGGCGGCGCGGCGCACGCTTTCTTCGGGTGAAATACTGCGTACGTCGATGGTCATTACTTCCTGAATTGTTTGCATCTGAAGCTCCATGGCGAAAGAAAAATTACTGAGCGGGCATGCCCGGCTCCCCCGTTTGTGTTGCCAATAATGCCTCGAATCCGGAAACCCTGACGCGTGGTTGAATCCGCACCCCTGCGCTACAATCCTGCCTTTCAGAACCGTGCCCGCCCAATGCCGTCCACCGCCATTCCCCAAGCCATTCTCGATGCCATGGCGCTGGCCCACCCGTCGTGGCGGCCACACCTCGCCAGGGGACTGGAGGCGGTCGCGCGCGCCGATCCCGCCTACCTGGAAACGCTGGCTCGGGATGACTACTTGCCGACCGGCCAGCGCATCTTCGCCGCGTTCGCGCTGCCCCTGCAGGATGTGCGCTACGTGCTGGTGGGGAGGGGCCGTATCCGCGCACCGAGAGCGCCACCGGGGTGTGCTTCATGGATGGCGCCGTGGGCAGCCTGTGGTGCGAATCGGGGCTGGCCAAGCCGGTCAACCGCGCAACCTCGCTGCGTAACTTCATGAAGATGCTGCTGGTGGCCGACGGCCAGCTGCAGGCCGGCAATACCGGCGGCGAGGCGATGCGTCCGGTCGCTTGCAGCGCCACGTCGAACGGCTCGGTCCAGACGTTGGCCGAGCTGCAAGGCAACCTGACCCGCCACGGCTTCTTGCTGCTGAACGCGTCGCTGGTGTTCCGCCCGCATGTGGCGCCGGCGATCGACGCACGCGCCTGGCTGCCGTTCCTGCAGACGGTGCTGGCGGCGCTGGCCGATAATTTGTCGCCTGCGCCTACCCTTGTGTTGTGGGGAAAAATTGCTGAACAGCTGAAGCGCCTGCCCGAGACGGCCAGGTTTCCGCAAGTGTGTTCCGAGCATCCCTACAACCTGTCCTTCATCGAGCACGTCGGGATGCAGGAACTGTTCGGGCCGATGCGCCTGCTGCAATCGCCGCACCGGTCCGCCTAGCGTCGCGTTATCTACGGTTGCCCGCGCGCGCAAGTGTTCTTCCACAACTAAAAAAACGAAAATCTTCCGCGCTGCAACAAACGGCGCGAGGGGGAGGGGCTGGGAGGGGCGGCCAAGACAAGGTGGCCGGAATTTGTTATACTTGACTAAATCGTTCAACTAATACCTGCCCGCGGGAATCTTGTGGGGAAGTTATCTGCTGAAACGAGGCAAGATTTTAACATGTGACGGGATTGCGATGCGTCTGACCACAAAAGGCCGTTTTGCTGTAACTGCGATGATCGACTTAGCCATGCGTCAAGGCAAGGGCCCGGTCACGCTGTCAGGCATCAGCCAGCGCCAGGCAATTTCCCTGTCCTACCTCGAGCAGCTGTTCGGCAAGCTGCGCCGCCACGCCATCGTCGAGTCCATCCGCGGACCGGGCGGCGGCTACAGTCTGGCGCGCGGGGCGGATGAGGTCACAGTGGCCGATATCATCATCGCGGTCGACGAACCGATCGACGCCACCCAATGCGGCGGCAAGGAAACCTGTCACGGCGCCGACGCCACCACCGGTGCGCGCTGCATGACCCACGAGCTGTGGTCCACGCTCAACGAAAAGATGGTCGATTACCTGGACTCGGTTTCGCTGCAGGACCTGGTCGACCAGCAGAAGCAAAAGAGTGCCGAACAAAGCGTTGTGGTGATGCACCGCAACAACGTGGCCGTCGGGCAAAATTGAAGCATATTGGAGTGATTTGATGAACGCGCCTTTGGACAAAACCCTCGAGCAGAAATTCGTGACCGCACCGCATTTCCCGATCTACATGGATTACTCGGCCACCACGCCGATCGATCCGCGCGTGGCCGACAAGATGATTCCCTACCTGCGCGAGCAGTTCGGCAATCCGGCATCGCGCAGCCACATGTACGGCTGGACCGCGGAAGCGGCGGTCGAAGAAGCGCGCGGCCACGTCGCGGCGCTGGTCAATGCCGATCCGCGCGAAATCATCTGGACTTCCGGCGCCACCGAGAGCAACAACCTGGCGCTGAAGGGCGCGGCCCAGTTCTACAAGTCCAAGGGCAAGCACATCATCACGCTGAAAACCGAGCACAAGTCGGTGCTCGACACCGTGCGCGAGCTGGAGCGCGTCGGCTTCGACGCCACCTACCTCGAGCCGCAGGACAACGGCCTGATCACCATCGCCCAGCTGGAAGCGGCGATCCGCCCGGACACCATCCTGGTCTCGGTGATGCTGGTCAACAACGAGATCGGCGTGATCCAGCCGATCGACGAAATTGGCGAACTGTGCCGCAGCAAGGGCATCATCTTCCATTGCGACGCGGCCCAGGCCACCGGCAAGGTCCACATCGACCTGGCCAAGTCCAAGGTCGACCTGATGACCTTCACCGCGCACAAGACCTACGGCCCGAAAGGCATCGGCGCGCTGTACGTGCGCCGCAAGCCGCGCGTGCGCCTTGAAGCGCAGATGCACGGCGGCGGCCATGAGCGCGGCCTGCGTTCGGGCACCCTGCCGACCCACCAGATCGTCGGCATGGGCGAAGCCTTCCGCATCGCCAAAGAAGAGATGGACAGCGAGATCGCCCACGTCACTGCGCTGCGCGACCGCCTGGCCAAGGGCCTGATGGAGATCGACGAGGTTTACATCAACGGCGACATGGAGCACCGCGTTCCGCACAACCTGAACGTCAGCTTCAACTACGTCGAAGGCGAATCGCTGATCATGGCAATCAAGGACATCGCGGTGTCGTCCGGTTCGGCCTGCACCTCGGCCAGCCTGGAACCATCGTACGTGCTGCGCGCGCTGGGCCGCAGCGACGAACTGGCGCACAGCTCGATCCGCTTCACCATCGGCCGCTTCTCGACCGAAGAAGACATCGACTTCGCGGTCAAGCTGCTCAAGGCTAAGGTCGACAAGCTGCGCGAACTGTCGCCGCTGTGGGACATGTACAAAGAAGGGATCGACATTTCGACGATCCAGTGGGCCGCCCACTAAACGCACTGACTTACTAGGAGCATCAAAATGGCATACTCGGACAAAGTGTTGGATCACTACGAAAATCCACGTAACGTCGGCGCGTTCGGCAAGGACGACGGCGACGTCGGCACCGGCATGGTCGGCGCACCAGCCTGCGGCGACGTGATGAAGTTGCAGATCAAGGTCGGCGCGGACGGCGTGATCGAAGACGCGAAGTTCAAGACCTACGGCTGCGGTTCGGCGATCGCTTCGTCGTCGCTGGTGACCGAATGGGTCAAGGGCAAGACGCTCGACCAGGCGCTGTCGATCAAGAACACCCAGATCGCGGAAGAACTGGCGCTGCCGCCAGTGAAGATCCACTGCTCGATCCTGGCTGAAGACGCAATCAAGGCTGCCGTCGCGGACTACAAGACCAAGCATCCGGCTGCTGCTTAATTCGAGGGAAACACCATGGCAATCACAGTGACCGAAAAAGCCGCGAAGCATATCAACCGCTACATCGAACGCCGCGGCAAGGGTGTCGGTTTGCGTTTTGGCGTGCGCACGACCGGCTGTTCGGGCCTGGCCTACAAGCTTGAATACGTGGACGAAGGCACCGCCGACGACGCGGTATTCGAGTCGAACGGCGTCAAGGTATTCGTCGACCCGAAAAGCCTGCCGTACATCGACGGCACCGAGCTCGATTTTGCCCGCGAAGGCCTGAACGAAGGCTTCCGCTTCAACAACCCGAACGTCAAGGACAATTGCGGTTGCGGCGAGAGCTTCCGCATCTGACCTAATGCAGAACCACTTCGACCTGTTCCAGCTCCCGGCGGTGTTCGCGCTCGACATGGGGGCGCTCGACGCCGCCTACCGCGACGTGCAGGGCCGCGTCCACCCCGACCGTTTCATCAACGCGACCGACGCCGAAAAGCGCGTCGCGATGCAGTGGGCCACCCGCGCCAACGAGGCATACCAGACCCTGCGCAATCCGCAGAAGCGCGCGCAATACCTGTGCGAGCTGAATGGTGTCGACCTGAAGACGGAATCGAATACGGCGATGCCGATGGACTTCCTGATGCAGCAGATGGAATGGCGCGAAGCGCTGGGCGAGGCGAGGGCGGACAAGGACGCCGACGCTTTGGATGCGCTGGACGAGCAGGTTAAGCAGGAACGCAAGGCGCGCATGGAGCAGATCGGCAAGCAACTGGACGCGCGCGACTACGAACACGCGGCGCAGGGCGTGAGGGCGCTGATGTTCCTTGAAAAATTCAGTGAAGAAGTTCACTACGCCTTTGAGGCGATTGAGGGTTAAGGCCCGAATAGCCAACAGCGCCGCATCGTCCGCGCCGCCGTCGTTCCCGCGAATCCTCGGCGGCCCTGCGGTAACCCATACTGAGGCTCTACTCACGCGACGCATGGGTTCACGCGGGGCCGCCGAGGATTCGCGGGAACGACGTAGCTAAGGCCGCAGGTGGAATACACAAAAAAAGAAATCGGTAATCACATGGCACTTCTGCAAATCTCCGAACCCGGCATGTCCACCGCACCGCACCAGCACAGGCTGGCGGTTGGCATCGACCTGGGCACCACCAATTCGCTCGTCGCCTCGGTACGCAGCGGCATTCCCGAGGTATTGAGCGATGAGGAAGGCCGCCAGCTGCTGCCGTCCATCGTACGCTACCTTCCGAACGGGAACGCCCACATCGGCCACAAGGCCAGGCCGCACCAGACCACCGACCCGCGCAACACCGTGGTCTCGGTCAAGCGCTTCATGGGCCGCGGGCTGAAAGACATCGCCTACGCCGAAAACCTGCCCTACGATTTCCAGGACACGCCCGGC
Source organism: Massilia cavernae (assembly GCF_003590855.1). Lineage (GTDB taxonomy): Bacteria > Pseudomonadota > Gammaproteobacteria > Burkholderiales > Burkholderiaceae_D > Telluria_A > Telluria_A cavernae. The sequence goes on along the minus strand of NZ_QYUP01000151.1, from coordinate 29,902 downwards.
ATGGTGCAGCTGAAGACCGTTGCCGGCGTCAAGAGCCCGGTCGAGATCTCCGCCCAGATCCTCGCCACCCTGCGCCAGATCGCGGAAGACTCGCTCGGCGACGAACTGGTGGGCGCGGTGATCACCGTTCCCGCCTACTTCGACGACGCCCAGCGCCAGGCCACCAAGGACGCGGCCCAGCTGGCGGGCCTGAACGTGCTGCGCCTCCTGAGCGAGCCGACCGCCGCGGCCATCGCCTACGGCCTCGATCACGGTTCCGAAGGCGTGTACGCCGTGTATGACCTCGGCGGCGGCACCTTCGACATCTCCATCCTCAAGCTGTCCAAGGGCGTGTTCGAAGTGCTGTCCACCGGCGGCGACTCCGCGCTGGGCGGCGACGACTTCGACCACCGCCTGTTCTGCTGGATCGTCGAACAGGCCAAGCTGGCGCCATTGTCGGACGAAGACACCGCGACCCTGATGGTCAAGGCGCGCCAGGCCAAGGAGCTGCTGTCGACGAACTACGAAACCACCGTCGACGCCATCCTGAACTCCGGCGAAATCGTCCATGTGACCGTAACCGCCGAGGTCTTCGCCGACGTCACGAAACACCTGGTTACCAAGACCATGGGCGCGATCAAAAAGGCCATGCGCGACGCCAGCGTTTCGGTCGAGGACGTGGACGGCGTGGTGATGGTCGGCGGCGCGACCCGCATGCCGCACGTGCGCCGCGCGGTAAGCGAATTCTTCAAGACCATCCCGCACGCGAACATCGACCCGGACAAGGTGGTGGCACTCGGCGCCGCCATCCAGGCCAACCTGCTGGCCGGTAACCGCGCCCCCGGCGACGACTGGCTCTTGCTGGACGTGACCCCGCTTTCGCTGGGCATCGAGACGATGGGTGGCCTGGTTGAAAAAATCATCCCGCGTAATTCCACTATCCCGTGTGCCCGCGCTCAGGAATTCACAACGTTCAAGGACGGCCAGACCGCGCTGGCGGTGCACGTGCTGCAGGGCGAGCGCGAGCTGGTGAGCGACTGCCGTTCGCTGGCGCGCTTCGAGCTGCGCGGCATTCCGCCGATGGCTGCCGGTGCGGCCCGTATCCGCATCACCTACCAGGTCGATGCCGACGGCCTGCTGTCGGTCTCCGCGCGCGAAACGCGCTCCGGCGTGGAAGCGTCGATTATCGTCAAGCCGTCGTACGGCCTTGCCGATGACGACGTGGCGCGCATGCTGCAGGACTCGTACAAGTCCGCCAAGGATGACATGGTGCTGCGCGCGCTGCGCGAAGAGGAAGTCGAGGCCGAGCGCATCCTGCTGGCGACTAGCTCCGCGCTCGAATCCGATAGCGCGCTGCTGTCGGAAGACGAACGCATTGCGATCTTCGCCCTGATGAACAAGGTGCGCGACGCGATCGCGATGCCGGTCGATCACGCCAACGTCCCGGCCAAGCAGTCGGCACTGCATTCAGCCGTCGCCGATCTCGCGCACGGTACCGAAGACTTCGCGTCGCGCCGCATGGACCAGAGCGTGCGTAGCGCGCTGGCCGGCAAGAAGCTGGACGAAGTCTGAACATAGTCAAATTGAAGAGGTAACACAGTGCCACAAATCGTCATCCTGCCACACCCGGAATTCTGCCCTGAAGGCGCCGTCGTCGAAGCGCCGAGCGGCCAGTCGGTCTGCGACGTCCTGCTCGACAACGACATCGAGATCGAGCACGCCTGCGACCGCGTGTGCGCCTGCACCACCTGCCACGTACTGATCCGCGAAGGGTTCGACTCGCTCAACGAGCCGGAAGAGCGCGAGGAAGACCTGCTCGACCGCGCCTGGGGCCTGGAGCCCGTATCGCGCCTGTCGTGCCAGGCCATCGTCGGCACCGTGGACCTGGTGGTCGAACTGCCGAAGTACACCATCAATCACGCGGCTGAAAAAAGCCACTGACCGGAGCTGGCCATGAAGTGGACCGATATCGCGGCGATCGCCGAAGCGCTGTACGACAAGCTCCCGGACATCGATCCGGCGGCCGTCCGCTTCGTCGACCTGCACAACTGGGTAGTGGAACTGGAAGGCTTCGACGACGACCGCACGCGCGGCGGCGAGAAAGTACTGGAAGCGATTCAGCAGGCGTGGATCGATGAAGCGCGCTGACACCAAACCGCAGGCCATCGTCCTGCCGCCGGAGGTTCGTCCCGGCCAGTCCGTCGAACTGCTGCAAGAACTGCACATCCTCACCCGCGACGGCAAGCTTAACCAGGACAGCCGCCGCAAGCTCAAGCAGGTCTACCACCTGTACCAGTTCATCGAGCCGCTGCTCAAGGAAGTCCAGCAGGATCACCCTGGCGTGTCGCTGGTCGACCATGGCGCCGGCAAGTCCTACCTCGGCTTCATCCTGTACGACCTGTTCTTCAAGGGGCTGGACGACGGCTCGCACATCTACGGCATCGAGACGCGCGAAGAGCTGGTGCAGAAGTCGACCGAGCTGGCGCGCAAGCTGGGCTTCCCCGGCATGTCCTTCCTGAACCTGTCGGTGGCCGAATCGACCAGGTCGAACCAGCTGCCGGAGCGGATCGACATCGTCACCGCGCTCCATGCCTGCAACACCGCCACCGACGACGCCATCGACTTCGCGCTCAAGAAGCACGCCAAGTTCATGGTGCTGGTTCCGTGCTGCCAGGCCGAAGTGGCCAGCGTCCTTCGCAAGAACAAGGGCAAGGACCTTGGCAAGAGTGCGCTCACCGAAATCTGGCGCCACCCGCTGCACACGCGCGAATTCGGCAGCCAGGTCACCAACGTGCTGCGCTGCCTGCAACTCGAAGCGCACGGCTACCAGGTCAACGTGACCGAGCTGGTAGGCTGGGAGCACTCGATGAAGAACGAACTGATAATCGCAAGCTACAAGAATCTGCCGCGCAAGCGTCCGACCGAACGCCTGCAGGAAGTGCTTGCGACGCTCGGCCTGGAAGAAATGGGCGAGCGCTTCTACAGCGAGAAACTGGCCGAAGCCGAAACCATGTCGGCGGCCGAATAACACCAAGAGACGAACAAGATGAGCGAACACTGGATCGACCTGCGTAGCGACACCGTCACCCAACCGTCAAGCGCGATGCGCGCCGCCATGCAGGGTGCCGAGGTTGGCGACGACGTGTACGGCGACGACCCCACCGTCAACCGCCTGCAGGACACTGCGGCTGAAATGTTCGGCTACGAGGCCGCCCTGTTTGCACCCTCGGGCACCCAGACCAACCTGATCGCGCTGATGGTCCATTGCGGCCGCGGCGACGAATACCTGGTCGGCCAGGAAGCGCACACCTTCAAGTACGAAGGCGGCGGCGCCGCGGTCCTCGGCAGCATCCAGCCGCAGCCGATCGCCAACCAGCCGGACGGCAGCATCGCGCTGGCCAACATCGAGGCCTACATCAAGCCGGACGACATCCACTTCGCCCGCACCCGCGTGCTGGCGCTGGAAAACACCATCGGCGGCCGCGTGCTCGGCACCGATTACATCGCAGCGGCCACCCGCCTGGCGCACGAGCGCGGCCTGGTGACACACCTGGACGGCGCACGCATCTGCAATGCGGCGGTAAAGCAGGGCATCAGCCTGCGCGAAGCGACCGCCGGTTTCGACACCGTGTCGGTCTGCCTGTCGAAAGGCCTGGGCGCGCCGGTCGGCTCGGTGCTGTGCGGACCGAAGAAGTTCATCGAGCAGGGCAAGCGCTGGCGCAAGATGCTGGGCGGCGGCATGCGCCAGGCCGGCATCCTCGCGGCTGCGGGCCTGTACGCCCTGGAGCACAACATCGAACGCCTTGCGGAAGACCATGTGAACGCGGCCGCGCTGGCGAAGGGCCTCGCGTCGATCGAGGCGATCAGGATCATCGCAGCCCCGCAGACCAACATCTTCTGGCTCGACATTCCGGCTGCCGCCTGTGAACCGCTGCGCGCCGCGCTCGAACGCGAGCAGATCCGCGCCACGGTCGGCCCGCGCATGCGCCTGGTCACCCACCTCGACGTCAGCGCGGCCGACGTCGAACGCACCATTTCCGTATTCACCGCATTTTTCAAAGACTGGCAATAAGCCCATGACCGATTCCTCGATCCGCCTGGCCAAGCGCGTGGCTGAAATGATTCCCTGCTCGCGCGCAGAGGCCGAGCGCTACATCGCGGGCGGCTGGGTAAGCGTCGATGGCGTGGTGGCGGAAGATCCCGGCATGCGCGTGCTGGACGAGCAGGACGTCATACTGCATCCCGACGCCACCGCGGAGGAAATCCCGCCGGTCACCATCCTGCTGCACAAGCCGGCCGGCTACAACGCGGGCATCGGCACCGACGGCAAGCCGGCAATGAGCTTGGTGACGGCGGAGACACTGGTGCCTGCCGATCATGGAAGGCCGATGCGCTTCCTGAAGCGCCATACCAATAACCTGACCATCGCATCGCCTCTCGAAACGATGGCCAGCGGGCTTGTCGTCTACACGCAGGACTTCCGCGTGGCGCGCAAGCTGGTGGAAGAGGGCATGCGCGTCGAGAACGAGTACATCGTCGAAGTGTCGGGCACGATCAGCGAAGGCGGGCTGGCGCTGCTCAACCACGGCCTGCCGTACAACGGCAAGCCGATCCCGCCGATGAAGGTCAGCTGGCAGAACGAAACGCGCCTGCGCTTCGCCGCCAAGGCGGTCAAGCCGGGCCAGCTGGAGCACATGTGCCGCATGGTGAACCTGAAGGTGGTCGGCATGAAGCGCATCCGCATCGGCCGCCTGCCGATGGCCGGGCTGCCGTCGGGGCAGTGGCGCTACCTGCAGGATTACGAGCGCTTCTGAAAACGAAAACGCCGCCCGCAGGCGGCGCGATGAGACTCGCGTGGAACTCCTCCCGGGCCGCGTTCTAGAATTCTTCCCAGTCGGATGCCGCGCCGTTCGCCGCTGCCAGCTTGCGGGGCTTTCCCCCATCGGCTGGCGCGCGTGCGGCAGGTTTGACAGCCGCCAGTTTCGCGGCCGGCTTGCGCGCGGGCGCCGCGGCAAGGTGCGCGGCATCGCCCACCTTGAAAACGCTGACCACTTCCGCCAGTGCCGCCGCCTGTTCCTGCAGCGATCCCGCCGCAGCTGCCGCTTCCTCCACCAGCGCCGCGTTCTGCTGCGTCACCTCGTCCATCTGGCTGATGGCCTGGTTGATCTGCTCGATGCCCGAGGTTTGCTCGATGCTCGCCGACGCGATTTCCGACATGATGTCGGTGACGCGCGTGATCGACGCGACGATCTCCGCCATTGTGGCGCCGGCCTGGTCCACCAGCTTGCCGCCGGCGTCGACCTTTTCGACCGAATCGTTAATCAGTGTCTTGATCTCCTTGGCCGCAGCCGCCGAACGTTGCGCCAGGTTGCGCACCTCCGCCGCCACTACCGCGAAGCCGCGGCCCTGTTCGCCCGCGCGGGCTGCTTCAACCGCAGCGTTCAGCGCCAGGATGTTGGTCTGGAAGGCGATGCCGTCAATGACGCCGATAATGTCGACGATCTTGCGCGACGACTGGTTAATCGATGACATCGTGTTCACGACCTCGGACACCACCACGCCGCCCTTGACCGCCACTTCCGATGCCGACACCGCCAGCGCATTCGCCTGGCGCGCGTTGTCTGCGTTCTGCTTGACGGTGCTGGTGAGTTCTTCCATCGACGACGCCGTCTCTTCCAGCGAACCTGCCTGTTGCTCGGTCCGCGCGGACAGGTCAAGGTTGCCGGCGGCGATTTCCTGCGATGCGGTGGTGATCATGCCGGTGCCGGTTTGGACTTCCATCACCGTCTTCAGCAGGCTGTCGTTCATGCGGCGCAGGGCCGCAAGCAGCTGGCCAACTTCATCGCGCGAGCCCGGCTCGATCTGGGTGCGCAGGTCGCCGTTCGCAACAGTCTGCGCCAGGGTGACGGCCTTCGCCAGCGGTCGGGTGATGCTGCGCGAAAGCAGCCACGCCAGTACGCTGCCCAGGACGATCGCTGCCGCGCCGAGCGCGATCAGGCGCTGGACCGCGCGTGCGTACACTGCGTCGATGGTGGCATCGGCTTTGTCGAACAAGGACTTCTGGTAGCGTGCCACCTGTTCGACGGAGTCGATGTAGGCGTTCATGGCCGGAACCATTTTGCCGTTCACCATGCTGTCGAGGTCGGCCTGAGTGGCGGCGGGATTGGCTTTCAGCGCGAAGCTGGTGTCGCGGATGGAGGAATAGGTCTTGCGCCTGGTGGAGACGTCCGCGAACAGGCGCTTCCCTTGCTCGCTCTGGATCAGCGGTTCGAGCTCCTTCTGGATGTCGGTGATGCGCGCGCTGACCTTTTTCATCTCCGTGTCGAAGAATTGCTGGTCCTCGGCGCTGCCGGTTTTCACTTTGGCGAAGGTGCGGACCGCGTTGGTCGCGACACCCTTGAGCCACGCGTCGGCAAGCTGCTGCTTGTACGCGGCGCCTTTCATTTCGGCCTTGGCGTCGGCGATCCGCGACAGTTCCCACAGGCCGACGGCGACCATGGCGCCCATCAGGAGCACGACGGCCGCAAAGGCTCCACCGAGGCGGATTCCTATTTTCAAATCGGAGAGTCTCATCTTGCAATCTTTCTATTGACGCGCCCAGCACCGGGAAAAATGCACTGTGCATAGCCTTAAGTTACGCCGGGCTGCGGGAAAAGGACATTCCTTACTTCGGAAAAGCGAATTCGTGCTGTGAGAATGTCAAGGAAACGATGCTGGCGCGCAACAAAATGGAGACGAAATACCAACTTGTTGAACGGCTGGTTTTGGCGCGATGCTGAAACCTGGTACGCATCGATCGCATCTCACCGAGCCTGTTGTATGCTGTGTGATTGTTAATATTTTCGAGGAGATGCAGTGAACTTATCGCCACCGATTCCCATCATCCGCATTTTCTCGGAGCAGAAGGCCAAGGAGTTCTATCTCGACTTCCTCGGCTTCACGCTGGAGTGGGAGCACCGCTTCGAGGACACACTTCCGCTCTATGCGCAAATCAGGCGGGGCGAGCTGGTGCTGCACCTCTCCGAACATCACGGCGACGCTACGCCCGGCTCCACCAGCTACGTGCCGCTCGAAGGCATTTCGGAACTTCACGCCGAACTCACGGCCAAACGCTATAGTTACGCCAGGCCGTCGATCCACGAAGTGCCGTGGGGGCGGACGATGGAAGTCACCGACCCATTCGGCAACCGATTCCGCTTTTGCGAGACCAACGAGTAAATGAACAAGCTGCTGGATAACATTTTCTGGGCCTCGCTGACCGGCCCACATGCGAAGTATTCGAGTGGAACCGGCGACGCGCGCCGCTATGCGATCGGCTTCTCGCCGATCGTCGGCTTCCCCGATGTCGAACACCCCAACTTCGCCGCGCTGACGCCGTTCTGCGAACCGGGCGAACATTTTTACTGTGACGGCTGGACCGGCCCCGCACCGGAAGGCTGGCGCATCGAAGCGGAAGCGACCATGTACCGCATGGTATGGGACGCACCGGCGCTGCTGGCGGAAGAGGCGCTGGACGCCATTCCGCTCGGTCCCGAACACGCGCAGCAGGCGTTCGACCTGGCGATGCTGACCAAGCCGGGGCCCTTCGGCCTGCGCACGCCCGAGCTGGGCGAATACTTCGGCTACTTCGAGGATGGCCGCCTGGTGGCGATGGCCGGCGAGCGGATGGCGGCGGAAGGGCTGCGCGAGATCAGCGGCGTGTGCACGCATCCTGATTTCCAGGGGCGGGGCTATGCGCGCAAGCTGATGGCGAAGCTGGTGTACCGCCAGCTGATGCGCGGCGAAACGCCGTTCCTGCATGTCATGCGAAACAACGAGGGTGCGCATGGACTCTACTTAAAGATGGGGTTCAGGGACTACAAGGAAACGCCGGTACGGGTTGTTTGCCGCGTGTGATCCTGGAAAGACACTGCAATGGATGATATGACCGACGAGCGATGGCAACAAGCGTTGGCACTTTTGGCGCTTCTCGCGCTGGGTACACGCGAGATTGAAGAGGGACGCTTCCGAGACGCCACTGACGTCTTCGCGGACTTCGACCGGGAAGCGTCCTGATTCTGGAAGGTGCCGCGGTGCCTCGGCAGATCACCGCTTCTTCAGGATCGACCCCAGCACCCCGCGAATGATCTCGCGCCCGACCTGCGAGCCGATGCTTCGCGCCGCCGACTTCATCAGCGCCTGAACCGGCGACTCGCGCTTGCTGGAGCTGCCAAACAGGCCGCCCAGCATTCCCCCAACCGACGAATCTTCCTGCGCCGGCTTTGGCTTGGCGGCTTCCGCAGCTTCCGCCGCTGCCGCGGTTTCGCTGGCCGCTGCCGCGACGCGCGCCGTGATGATCTCGTGCGCCGATTCCCTGTCTACCGGCTTGTCGTACACGCCCGCCACCACCGATTTCGACATGACCTCCTTGCGCTCGGCCGCGTCGATCGGCCCGATCTGCGATGCGGGCGGCAGGATGAAGGCGCGTTCCACCACGTTGGGCCGGCCCTTCTCGTCGAGGAAGGAGACCAGCGCTTCGCCCACGCCAAGCTCGGTGATGACCTGCGCCGTATCGATGGCTGGGTTGGGGCGGAAGGTCTCGGCGGCGGCCTTGACGGCCTTCTGGTCGCGCGGCGTGTAGGCGCGCAGCGCGTGCTGCACGCGGTTGCCCATCTGGCCCAGCACCGTCTCCGGGATGTCGAGCGGGTTCTGGGTGACGAAGAACACGCCCACGCCTTTCGATCGGATCAGGCGTACCACCTGTTCAATCTTCTGCTGCAGCGCCTTGGGCGCTTCGTCGAACAGCAGGTGCGCCTCGTCGAAGAAGAACACCAGCTTCGGCTTGTCCACGTCTCCCACCTCGGGCAGGTTCTCGAACAGCTCCGACAGCATCCACAGCAGGAACACCGAGTACAGCCGCGGCGCGTTCATCAGCTTGTCCGCGGTGAGGATGTTGATGATGCCCTTGCCGCGCGAGTCGGTCTGGACCAGGTCATCGATGTTGAGCATCGGCTCACCGAAGAACTTGTCGCCGCCTTGCTCCTCGATGGCGATCAGGCCGCGCTGGATCGTGCCGACGCTGGCCGCCGAAATGTTGCCGTATTCGGTGCGGAACTGGGCCGCGTTGTCGCCCACGTGCTGCAGCATCGTGCGCAGGTCGCGCGTGTCGAGCAGCAGCATGCCGTTGTCGTCGGCGATCTTGAAGACCAGCTGCAGCACGCCTTCCTGGGTGTCGTTCAGGTTGAGCATGCGCGCCAGGAGCAGGGGGCCGAGGTCCGAGATGGTGGCGCGCACAGGATGGCCCTGTTCGCCGAACACGTCCCAGAACGTGACCGGGCAGCCTGCCCATTTCGGTTCGTCGATGGCCAGCGCCTCGATCCGCTTGCCCATTTTTTCCGACAGCGATCCCGCCTTGGCCATGCCTGACAGGTCGCCTTTGACGTCGGCCATGAAGACCGGCACACCGATGTCGGACAGCGATTGCGCAATGAGCTGCAGGGTCACGGTCTTGCCGGTGCCGGTGGCGCCGGTGATGCAGCCGTGGCGGTTGACCAGGTTGGGCAGGAGGCCGAGGACGAGTGGCGGGGAGGAAGCGGTGCTCTTGGCAATCGGCAGTGGCGTGGACATGGTCGGCAGCTCGCTCGGAATGGAGAGAAGTTAATGATACTTCAAGATTCCGGGGAGCGGACAGTTGTTCGGATCCGCCCCGCGGCTATCGGCTTATTTCGCGCTGACGTTGACCATGCCTTTGAAGTCGTAAGGAATCACGACCGTTTGCACTTTGCCCGCCGCGATGCCTTCGGCGATCTTCATTTGCGCCTGCGCCTGCATGTAGCTGATCGCGCCTGCGTTCGCGTTCAGGGCCGCGATGCGCTCGGCTTCCTTGCGCGCGATCTGCACTTCGACTTCCTTGGTCTTTTCTTCGTTCTTGGCGCGCACCAGGTTGTCCGCGCTGGACTTGACCGCGTCGCTCGGCACCATGCTGCCCACGCGGACCTGCGAGATGAGGATGCCGCTCAGCTTTTCCTCGTTCAGCGTGGCGACCATCGTGTTCTGGATTTCCTGCTCGATCTGGGCGCGGTTGTCGTTCATGTTCAGCGCCTCGTACTTGCGCGCGGTCTTGTACACCGCGTTGCGCGCGGTCTGGTAGATATACGAGTGCATCAGGTAGATGTCGCCCGTGTCGTCGACCATGTGGAACGAGCGGCTCTTGTTGATGTACAGGTCCGACACCGAAGCGGGCGCGATGTTGTAGATGACGGCGATGTCGAATTCCTTCATCGTCGAATTGTCGGCGGCGAGGGGAGTGAGGTTCTGCACGTCGACGCTGACGTCCTTGACCGGGAAGGTCAGTATCTTGCCGACGAAGGTCTGGTTGAAGCTGCCGGCCACGCGCTCTTCCGGTTCGATGGTCTTGTCGAAGTTGACGCGCAGGCCGACTTCGCCGGTATCGACGATGGTGCATCCGGACATGGCCGCGACGATCGCAACGGCAGGGATGGCGAGCATGGTAGTAAGCTTTTTCAACGTCTTTCTTTCCAAAAGGCGCAGGCGCAGGATGCGCCGCATATGAACATTGATTATATGGTCAAAAATGATGCGTTATGGAAATTTCGGCCTGGTGTTCACCAGCAGGCACAAGACTCCGGTTGCCAGCGCCAGTGCCGCCTGCCACCCGTATAGCGTCGTGAAATCTATCCTGGCGACGCCTTCATGCCCGATCAGCGCCACCGCAATGGCGACGCCAAGTACGGAACCAATCTGCCTGACGGCCTGATTAACTGCGCTCCCTACGCCGTACTGCTGTTGCGGCAGCCGTGCCGTCGCCGCGCCCGCGAGGGAGGGCAGTACCATGCCGACGCCTATGCCGGTTAGCACGAGGGCGGGGAACCACTGCGTCCAGTAGGCGGGCGTGGCGCCGGGAACAAGCGCGAGCCAGAGTCCGCTGGCTGCGTAGATCAGCGACCCGAGCACAAGCCCCGGGCGGTGTCCGATGCGCGCCGCGATGCGCCCGCTCACGATGGCTGTCGGCACCACCAGCAAGGGCCCGGGCGTGATCGCGATGCCGGCCAGCGGCAGGCTGTAGTGCCAGACATCCGTCATGTACGAAAAGAAGGCGAAGAACATCATCGCAAAGGCCATCGCGAACGTCAGTGTGGCGAGATTGACGGCGCTGTAGGTGACGTTTCGGAACAGGTTCAGGTCCACCAGGGGATGCTTCGCCTTGGACGCCCACGCGATGAACGCGAGCAGCGCGAGCACGGAGAAGGCAGCGACCGCGCCAACCGTTGAACGCGTCCAGGCTGCCGCTTCGAACTGCGTCACGGCGAGCGCGGCACCGCCGACGCTGGCGACCAGCAGCACGATACCGGCCAGGTCGACATGCTGCTTCTTGCCGGGGATGCGCGATTCTTTCAGCATGAGCGCGCCGAGGACCAGCGACACGGCGCCGATCGGAAGGTTGATGTAGAACGCCCACTGCCAGCCCATCGTGTCGATGATCAACGAACCGAGGCTGGGTCCGATGGCCGCCGCCACGCCGCCCACCGCACCCCACAGGCTGACCGCGACGGCGCGCTTATGCACCGGAAAAGCGTCCAGGATCAGCGACAGCGAAGCAGGCGTCAGCAAGGCTGCCCCGACCGCCTGCACCACGCGCGCCGCGATCAGGAACCCGACCGAGCCGGCGGCTCCGCAGGCCGCGGAGCCGGCAAGGAAAATGACGGCGCCCGCCAGGAAGATGCGCTTGCGCCCATGCACGTCAGCCAGGCCGCCCGCAGGGATCAGCATCGCGGCATAGGTGACGGTGTAGGCGTTGAGCACCCACGACAAATCGGCAGCCGTGCTGCCGGCAAATGCCTGTCGCAGCGCGCCGAAGCCGGCATACAGCACCGTGGTATCGATCGATACCAGCAGGACGGCGATGCTGGCGATCCAGAAGGTAGGCCAGGGCGAAGCAGGCGCCTCGGTGCCTGCCGCGATTGTAAGGGTGCTCTGGGTGCTCATGATGTTCTCCGAGTTCAGTGGCCGCCTTGGCCGAGGTAGGGTGCTGCGGCCGCCGACAGGTTCGCCTTCACCATCTGCGATGCTTCATCGGCCATCACTTCGCTGGCGCCGGCTTCAAGTGCGTCGAAGGCGCGCGCTGCGACCAGCGCCGGCGGCATCTTGGGCATGTCGAAGCCTTCCGTGAGGTCGGTATCGATGAAGCCCACGTGCAGTCCGAGTACCTGGGTGCCTTGCGGATTGAGCTCATTGCGCAGCGCGTTGGTGAGGCCCCATGCGGCCGTCTTGGAGATGGAGTAGGTGCTGAGGATCGGCGCGTTGATGAAGCTTGCGATCGATAGCACGTTAAGCAGCGCGCCGCCGCCGTTTTTGCCGAGGACGGGCGCAAAGTGCCGGCTCACGCGCAGCATGCCGAAGAAGTTGGTTTCCATATGCTTGCGCAAGGACGCCTCGCCGCCGTCGCCGAGCAAGCTGTCCACGTGGGCGATGCCGGCATTGTTGATCACCAGGGTGACGTCGCCGCAGCGCCGCGCCGCCTCGGCGACGCTTTCTTCGTCCAGCACGTCAAGCCGCAGAGGCTCGACACCGGCCAGCGTGACTTGTTCGGGATTGCGCGCGGCGGCATAGACCTTGCGCGCGCCGCGTTCGAGTGCAGCGCGGGCGAAGGCAAGGCCAAGGCCGCGGTTTGCGCCGGTTACCAGGATGGTTGCGTCTTGAAGTTTCATGCGATGGTTCCTCCGATGGTTAAAATATGATGTTAATCATATTTATAGGCCTGGAAAAGCCGTCCGGACGACGGCATTCGCGGGCGGTTCACGAACGTGCTAGGGATAACTTGCGGCCAGTGCAGCGCGGTTCAGGTCGAGCAGCTTGCTGCCCTCGTCTCCACCGAGGATGCGCGCCATTTGCAAGGCGCCAGCCATGGCGCTGGCAATGTGGGGAGCGGCGGATTTGTCGGCGCCGGCCGGCAGCACCGACTCGACCATGCGGATCAGCGCCACCACCCGTTCACGCGCCGCCTGTCGGATAAGGTCCGGCTGGCGTGGCATTTCGGAGCCGAGCGCGGCCACGACGCATCCGGTCTCAACCGCCGCCATGTGCGCTGGCGACAAGTAGGCATCGATGAGCGAACGGAACGGTGACGCCCCCTTCTTTTGCAGCGCCGCCATGCTCTGCAAGAGGCTGTCATTGCTCTGCGCGCCAGCGAAAGCGATTGCGCCGGCCACCATCTCGTCGCGGGAAGTGAAGTGGGCGTAGAAACCGCCGTGGGTCAGCCCCGCCTCCTTCATGACCTCGGCCACGCTGGCGCCGCTGTGCCCGGCACGGCGCACGGCGCGCGATGCGGCACTGAGGATGCGCTCGCGGGAAAGTTCGCCTTTGGTCGATTTGCCTGACGCTTGCATCGCCGTTCCAATAAAAATATGATGATCGTCATATTATGTGGCGAAAAGCCGCTTGTCAAGCTAGCGTGCGTAGCGGATGGATGCCCGCGGATGCGGGAGAGGGGCGGCAGGAAGGCGCCGGCGGGCGCTTCCTCAGGCAGGAACTTTTGCCTTGGGCGCCTTGACCGGTTTCGGCAGCTGCACCAGCCGCGTACCCGCAAGCCGGTCATGCAGGAACTGGCGGTTGCGGTCGAGCAGTGCGGTCATCCCCCACAACACGACATTGACCGCGATGGCGGCGCTGACCTGGCCTTTGCTCGTCAGCCCGAAGACGTAGCACACCACCAGCGCCGGGAATACCCAGCCCCAGGCCAGCACGTAGCGCAGCAGCGCGGTCTTGAACGGCACGGTCGCGTGGCCAAGTTTGACCAGCTTGATGCGCCAGGTTTTCATCGCCAGCGTGTGCCCGCTGCCGGTCCACGAATGAATGAAATAGGCGCCGGTGGCGAGGAACAGCATCGCCTGGCGGCCATATTCCTGCACGTGCCCGCCCTGCAGCTTCTGGGTCGCGAACAAGAACACGAACAAGGCCAGCATGACCACGGCCGTCAGCAGCAGCACGTCATAGATCAGGCAGATAAAGCGGTGTTTCAGGGTGGGGGTTTCGACGATTGGCTTGCTATTTTGCATTTGTAACTGGCGGGACAGGCGTGGCCGGGGCGGTGAAAGGTGGCGGCATTGTACCCGGTGCCGGCGCGGCTGGCACTGTCGCAGGGATGGCCGGAGGAACCGGCGAGGTTGCCGCAGGCAGCGGCGCGGCAGGGGCGGTGCCGGCCGGCTTGCGCGGATCGGCAGTAGGACTGGTATTGGCGGCGCCTGCAGCCCTGCGCTTGCGCGCCGCTTCGTCTGCCAGCTGCTTTTTCTGTTCTTCAGGTAGTTGCTGGTACTGCTCCCACTTGGCGCTGCGCTGGCCTTTGTCGATTTTCTTGACCTTCGCGTAGTTCTCGCGGGCCTGGCGGCGCTGTTCCGGCGTCAGCTTGAGCCATGCGCGCATGCGCTCGTGCATGCGCTGCTGCTCGGGCGGCTGCATGGCCGAGAAGCGGCTGGCGATTTCCAGCCATTTCTGCTTGCGTGCCGCATCCATCGTGTCCCATTCGGCCGCCAGCGGCTGCAGCGCGGTGCGCTGGGCGTCGGTGAGGTTGGACCAGCGCGGCTTGGTGGTGACGGCGGGGGAGTGCGTGCCGGCAGCGGGACCCTTGGCCGCGCCATTCGGGGCGGCGGCCGGCTGCGCCAGCGCGTGCTGCGCCGCAGCGACAGCCAGTACGCCAAACGCGATACCCGCGCGCCGCAGGCACGCCGCGAACTTGCCGCTCATGCTCATTCGGTGCGCTGGTCGACGTAGGCGTTGAAGCCCTGGTCGAGGTAGGCGGTCAGCGGCAGTTCGTCCGACAGCACGCCGGCGTCGAGTTCAGCCAGTTCGGCGATGCGCTGTTCTTCCTGATACTGGTAGATGCCGGCCAGGCCGGCGATCATGACCATCAGCGGCACGGCGACGCCCATGCGGCCCAGCCATTCGAAGGAGAACAGGGACGCGGCGTTGCCTGCCACCGCGCGCTGGGCCACGCGCAGAGGCGCGGCGTGCGGCTTCTTGCGCGCCATCGCGGCCTTGCGCGCTTGCGCCAGGCGGTCGACGGTGGCGTCGGGCAGGTGGTCGAGATGCTCGTTCAAGGCGTGGCGCACCTTGTACGCGAAATTCAGGTCGTCGGTATTCATAATTTAAGTCCCTTGGCTTTCAGCGACGCCGCCAGCGTGTGCGTGGCCCGCGAACAGTGGGTCTTGACGCTACCCTCTGAACACCCCATCGCCTCGGCCGTTTCAGCCACGTCCATGTCTTGCCAGTAACGCATGAGGAAGGCTTCGCGTTGACGCGCGGGGAGTTTTTGTACTTCGGCCTCGATCAGGCGCAAGGTCTGCATGCGTTCGACCTGGTCCGCGCTCGACTCCGCGGCTTGCGATCCCTCTTCCGATTCGTAGGCGTCGAGTATATCAAAGTCGTCATCCTCGCCATCGCGCTTGCCGAGGCCGGAAAACAGGCTGATCCAGGTGTTGCGGACCTTCTCGCGGCGGAAGTAGTCGAGGATGGTGTTCTGCAAAATGCGCTGGAACAGCATCGGCAGTTCGGCCACCGGCTTGTCCCCGTATTTTTCGGCAAGCTTGATCATCGCGTCCTGCACGATGTCGAAAGCGGACTCATCCTTGCGGACCGCATACACGGCCTGCTTGAACGCGCGCCGCTCTACATGCGCCAGAAAATCGGAAAGTTCTTTATCGGTTGCCATGCAAGAGGGGGGAAGGGCGGACGGCCGTCGTCCGGTAATGCCTGATCGAAAAACTGACGCATGCTAGCAAATATTGGGCCTTCTTGCCCGATATTTACGAGTGTACGGCCCCAAAGGCCCGAAAAACGCTGTTATTTATCTTGACCAAAATGGTGCAACGCAGTAAGGTTATACGGCGCTTTGCAATCCCGAAGCCCAAAGTCACCCGCGACCGGCACAAAAAGCCATCGGCGGCTTGACGCGCTTTCATATGTAGGCAGTTTGCTCCAACCCGCGCCACAAGCGTGAGAGGTGCGCACAACCGCTGCAGAAACTCACGCCAAACGAGTTGCGTTTAGCGCTGGTTCGTAACGTATCTATGGGTACGTGAAGGATCAGAGCGACCGCAGAAAGAAGGGAAGCCTGAGCACTGCCGCGCGAAGCGTACTTCGTTAGGAACGAGCATCCGATCACCTCCCAATGGGTTTTGAAAGGAATGTACCATGAGTAACGAAGCAGCAGCTCCCATCACGGGCGCTGAGATTGTAGTGCGCTGCCTGGCCGAAGAAGGCGTCAAGCACGTTTTCGGTTATCCCGGCGGAGCCGTCCTCTACATCTACGACGCCATCTTCCAGCAAGACAAATTCCAGCACGTACTGGTCCGCCATGAACAAGCGGCCGTCCACGCTGCCGACGCCTATTCGCGCAGTTCCAATACTGTCGGCGTCGCCATCGTCACCTCCGGCCCGGGCGTCACCAATGCCGTCACCGGCCTGTCGACCGCCTATATGGACTCGATCCCGATGGTCGTCATCTCCGGCCAGGTGCCGAGCCATGCGATCGGCCAGGACGCCTTCCAGGAGTGCGACACGGTCGGCATCACGCGCCCGGTGGTCAAGCACAACTTCCTGGTCAAGGATGTCAAGGACCTCGCGGCCACGATGAAGAAAGCCTTCTTCATTGCCCGTACCGGCCGTCCCGGCCCGGTGCTGGTCGACATCCCCAAAGACATCAGCATGCACAAGTGCCATTTCGAGTATCCGAAAGAGATCGAAATGCGCTCGTACAAGCCAATCGACAAGGGTCACGCGGGCCAGATCCGCAAGGCCGTCCAGATGCTGCTGCAGGCCGAACGCCCGATGATCTACACCGGCGGCGGCGTGATCCTGGCGAACGCAGCGTCCGAGCTGAACCGCATGGTCGACCGCCTCGGCTTCCCGTGCACTAACACGCTGATGGGTCTGGGCGGCTACCGCGCCTCGAGCGAGAACTACGTCGGCATGCCCGGCATGCACGGCACCTACGAAGCCAACATGGCGATGCAGCACTGCGACGTGCTGATCGCGATCGGCGCGCGCTTCGACGACCGCGTGATCGGCAATCCGAAGCACTTCGCCTCCAACCCGCGCAAGATCATCCACATCGACATCGACCCTTCGTCGATCTCGAAGCGCGTCAAGGTCGACATCCCGATCGTCGGCAACGTCAAGGAAGTGCTGGTCGAACTGCTGTCGCAGCTCGACGCCACCGACGCCAGGCCGAATCCGGCCATCAAGGACTGGTGGAAGCAGATCGGCGAATGGCGCGGCCGCGAATGCCTGAAATACCAGGACTCCGACATCCTGATCAAACCGCAGTCGGTGGTCGAAAAAGTGTGGGAAGTGACCAAGGGCGACGCCTTCATCACCTCCGACGTCGGCCAGCACCAGATGTGGGCCGCGCAGTACTACCCGTTCGACAAGCCGCGCCGCTGGATCAATTCCGGTGGCCTGGGCACGATGGGCGTGGGCCTGCCGTACGCCATGGGCGTGCAGATGGCCAATCCCGGCTCCACGGTGGCCTGCATCACCGGCGAAGGTTCGATCCAGATGTGCATCCAGGAGCTTGCCACCTGCAAGCAGTACCACCTGACGCCGAAGATCATCCTGCTCAACAACCGCTTCCTCGGCATGGTGCGCCAGTGGCAGCAGATCGACTACGGCTCGCGCTATTCCGAGTCGTACATGGATTCGCTGCCGGACTTCTCCAAGCTGGCCGAATCGTTCGGCCACGTCGGCATGAAGATCGAGAAACCGGGCGACGTCGACGGCGCCCTGCGCGAGGCGTTCGGCATGAAGGACCGCCTCGTCTTCATGAACTTCATCACCGACCAGGCCGAGAACGTCTGGCCGATGGTCAAGGCGGGCAAGGGCCTGTCCGAAATGCTGCTCGGATCGGAGGACCTGTAAATGCGCCACATTATCTCTGTACTGCTTGAGAACGAAGCGGGTGCGCTGTCGCGCGTGGTCGGCCTGTTCTCCGCGCGCGGCTACAACATCGAAACGCTGACCGTCGCGCCAACTGAAGACGCCACCCTGTCGCGCATGACCATCGTCACCAGCGGCTCGGACGACATCATCGAGCAGATCACCAAGCACCTGAACCGCCTGATCGAAGTGGTGAAGGTGGTCGACCTGACCGAAGGCCAGCACATCGAGCGCGAGCTCATGCTGATCAAGGTGCGCGCGGTAGGCAAGGAACGCGAAGAAATGAAGCGGACGGCGGACATCTTCCGCGGCCGCATCATCGACGTGACCGAAAAAACCTACACGATCGAACTGACCGGCAACAAGGGCAAGCTCGACGCCTTCATCGACTCGATCGACCGCCTGTCGATCCTCGAGACCGTGCGTACCGGCGGGTCGGGCATCGGCCGCGGCGAACGCATCCTCAAAGTTTAAGTAATCCAGACACCCCACACTAAAGAATATAGGACATCAAAATGAACGTTTTCTACGACAAAGACTGTGACCTCTCCCTCGTCAAAGGCAAGAACGTTGCCATCATCGGCTACGGCTCGCAAGGTCACGCGCACGCGCAAAACCTGAACGACTCCGGCGTCAACGTCACCGTTGGCCTGCGCAAGGGCGGCGCCTCCTGGAACAAGGTCGAGCAGGCCGGCCTGAAGGTCGCTGAAGTGAACGACGCGATCAAGGCTGCCGACATCATCATGATCCTGCTGCCGGACGAAAGCATCGCCCAGGTCTACAACGAAAACGTCGCGCCGAACGCGAAGCAGGGCGCGGTACTGGCCTTCGCACACGGCTTTAACGTCCACTACGGCCAGGTCGTGCCGCGCGCCGACCTCGACGTCATCATGGTCGCACCGAAGGCGCCAGGCCACACCGTGCGCGGCACCTACGCCAATGGCGGCGGCGTACCGCACCTGATCGCCGTCTACCAGGACAAGTCCGGCTCGGCGCGCGACATCGCCCTGTCGTATGCGATGGCGAACGGCGGCGGCCGCGCCGGCATCATCGAAACCAACTTCCGCGAAGAGACCGAAACCGACCTGTTCGGCGAGCAGGCAGTCCTGTGCGGCGGTGCGGTCGAACTGATCAAGGCTGGTTTCGAAACGCTGACCGAAGCTGGCTATGCGCCGGAAATGGCGTACTTCGAATGCCTGCACGAGCTGAAGCTGATCGTCGACCTGATCTACGAAGGCGGCATCGCCAACATGAACTACTCGATCTCGAACAACGCGGAATACGGCGAGTACGTCACCGGTCCGCGCATCGTCACCGAGCAGACCAAGGAAGCGATGCGCCAGTGCCTGAAGGACATCCAGACCGGTGAATACGCGAAGAGCTTCATCCTCGAGAACAAGGCCGGTGCACCGACCCTGATCTCGCGCCGCCGCCTGACTGCCGAACACCCGATCGAACAGGTCGGCGGCAAGCTGCGCGCGATGATGCCGTGGATCGCCAAGAACAAGCTGGTGGATCAGTCGAAGAACTAAGCGGCATCACCGTAGGGCGGATAAGCGCGAAGCGGTGGAGCACGGGTTTCGAATCGCATGCGATTCGCGTGCGAAACGGTATCCGCTTGCAAGCGGATACTCCTAAAGCGAAGCGCATCCGCCGTGTTCGCGTCCCGTTGACGCATGCACGCGGATGCGCGCCATGCGCTTATCCGCCCTACGGGTTTCCGCCAATACGTGTTTCCTTCAAGGCCCCAATCAAACCAATTTGCAACTTTTCATTACCATCCCCCAGCAAAATTTGATTTGATTGTATCGTTGACACAACGCGGCTCCTGCCGCCCAATCAACCCTTGGAGAAAAACAATGTCGCTCAAAACCATCGCCGTCCTTGCCACCCTCGCAGTCGCCGCCCAGGCCAACGCCCAGTCGACCGCAGGAACCATGGTCATCGTCCCCGCCTTCGGCGAAGTCACCCACCCGAACGACGAGGCCACTGCCCACTTCATGATCGAAGAGCAGGACAAGGACAAGACCGCCGCGGCATCGCGCGTCAACCAGAAAATGAAAGACGGCACCGCGATCATCCGCAAGGAAGACCCGCAGGCCAAACTGAAAACCTTCGGTTACTACACCTACCCGATCTATCCTGATGTGCGTCCATTGCCGGACGGCACCATGCCACGCCAGCAGCCCAAGCCGATCGGCTGGCGCGTAGGGCAGTACCTCGAAGTAAAGACAAGCAACCTGGCCGGCCTGCCGAAAACCACGGCCGCCGCCCAGAAGCTGCTGGGCCTGAACGGCCTGAATTTCGGCCTGTCGCCGGCCACGACCAAAAAGCTGGACGACCAGCGCATCGCCGTCACCTATAAAAACCTGAACGAACGCATCGTCTCGATCGCCGGCGCGATGGGCCGCAGCCCGTCCGACGCGGTGCTCGACACGGTCGACTTCGAAGGTTCCGGCAACTATGCCGATGGCCAGCGCGCCGAAATGGCCGCCGCGCCCATGATGAAGTCGCGGATGGCTGCCGATACCGCCCAGGTACCCGAGCCCAGCTTCGAGCCGGGCGAAACCACGCTGCAAATGCGTCTCGTAGGAAAGGTGAAGTTCAAGTAAGAGTCTCTGTTCGCTAAGATGCGGGCCCGGCCACTATAATAAGTGTGGCCCGGCCAACCCGGGCACAGCCGCGTCCCACACGGGCGCGGCCGCACGAGCGACAAAAATCACTTGAAACGGAAAACCATGCCCACCTTCCCACGCCGCAGAAAACCCGGAACCCCGAGCGTCAAGGCCGCGAAACTGCCACGTTTCCGCCGCCGCCAGAAATTTGACGCCAGCGGCCAGCCGGTGCGCTCGCGCGGGATCTACCTGCTGCCCAACGCCTTCACCACGGCGGCGCTGTTCTGCGGTTTCTACGCGATCGTCATGGCGATGAACCAGCGTTTCGATTACGCCGCGTGGGCCATCTTCATCGCCATGGTGCTCGACAGCCTCGATGGCCGCATCGCGCGCCTGACCAACACCCAATCCGAATTCGGCGCCCAGTACGACAGCCTGTCCGACATGGTCTCGTTCGGCGCCGCGCCTGCGCTGGTGGTCTACGAATGGTCGCTGCGCGGCCTCGGCAAACTTGGCTGGATCGCCGCCTTCGTCTACTGCGCCGGCGCCGCGCTGCGCCTGGCGCGCTTCAACACCAACATCGAAGTGGTCGACAAGCGCTTCTTCCAAGGCATGCCAAGCCCCGCCGCCGCCGCCATCGTCGCCGGTTTCGTGCTGATGATGACGGACCTCGAGATCAGCGGATTCCAGATGCCGTGGCTGTCGTTCGCCATCACGCTGTTCGCCGGCCTGACGATGGTGACCAACGTGCCGTACTACAGCTTCAAGGACGTGAACTTCCGTAAATCGGTGCCGTTCATCGTCGTGTTCCTGATTGCCCTCGCGCTGGCGCTGGTCTCGATCGACCCGCCGAAGGTGCTGTGGCCTATTTTTGTTTTGTATGGTTTGTCGGGTTATGCGGTGTATTTCTGGCGCCTCGCGAAGGGCAAGCCTGTGAGCATTGTGCAGACCGCCGACGAACCGGTCGATCAGAGCGAGCGCCGCTGACCTTCGACGTTTGTCGGTGGTGGGGCGCCTGCTCGTTTCATTCATTATCTGGAGCCCCCCATGACGAACTCGAACCGCCTCATCATTTTTGACACCACCCTGCGCGACGGCGAGCAATCGCCGGGCGCATCGATGACCCGGGACGAGAAAGTCCGCATCGCGCGCCAGCTCGAACGCCTGCGCGTCGACGTGATCGAAGCCGGCTTCGCCGCCGCGTCTCCCGGCGACTTCGAAGCGATCCGCGCCATCGCCAGCGTCATCAAGGACTCCACCGTCTGCTCGCTGTCGCGCGCCAACGAGCGCGACATCGCCCGCGCCGCCGAAGCGCTGCTGCCGGCGCCGCGCAAGCGCATCCATACCTTCATCGCCACCTCGCCGCTGCACATGCAAATGAAGCTGCGCATGGAGCCTGAGCAGGTGTACGAACAGGCCAGGGCCGCGATCCGCTATGCGCGCCAGCACACCGACGACATCGAGTTCAGCCCGGAAGACGGCAGCCGCTCGGAAGAGGACTTCCTGTGCCGCGTGCTGGAAGGCGTCATCGCCGAAGGCGCGACCACCATCAACTTCCCCGACACCGTCGGCTACGCGGTGCCGGAAGTCTTCGGCGAAACCATCCGCCGCCTGCGCGAGCGCATCCCCAATTCGGACAAGGCCATCTGGTCGGTCCACTGCCACAACGACCTTGGCCTCGCGGTCGCCAACTCGCTGGCCGGCGTGACCATCGGCGGTGCGCGCCAGATCGAATGCACCATCAACGGCCTAGGCGAACGCGCCGGTAATACCGCGCTGGAAGAAGTGGTGATGGCGGTGCGTACCCGCTCCGACTTCTTCAAGCTGGAACTGGGCATCGACACCACGCAGATCGTGGCGGCGTCGAAGATGGTGTCGCAGATCACCGGCTTCGCGGTGCAGCCGAACAAGGCGGTGGTCGGCGCCAACGCGTTCGCGCACGCCTCCGGCATCCACCAGGACGGCATGCTCAAGGCGCGCGAGACCTACGAGATCATGCGCGCCGAAGACGTGGGCTGGGCAGCCACCAAGATCGTCCTCGGCAAGCTTTCGGGCCGCAACGCCTTCAAGCAGCGCCTGCAGGAACTGGGCATCGACCTCGCCTCCGAGGACGACGTCAACGCCGCATTCGCGCGCTTCAAGGAGCTGGCCGACCGTAAGTCCGAGATCTTCGACGAGGACATCATGGCGCTGGTATCGGATGAAGAGCATTCGCACGAGAACGAGCATTACCGTTTCGTGTCGCTGGCCCAGCGTTCGGAAACCGGATCGACGCCGAGTGCGAAGGTCGTGTTCACCATGGGCGGCAAACAGTACAGCTGCGAAGGCGAGGGCGATGGCCCGGTCGATGCGATGGTCAACGCGATTGAAAAGAAAGCCGCGAGCGGCGCCGAGCTGGTGCTGTTCACGATTAACGCGATCAGCGGCGGCACCCAGTCGCAGGGCGAAGTGACGATGCGCCTGTCGCGTTCCGGACGAATCGTCAACGGCGTGGGGTCTGACCCTGATATCGTGGTGGCGTCCGCGAAAGCCTATCTTTCGGGCCTGAACAAGCTGTACTCGAAGATCGAGAAGGTCAATCCGCAGCTGTAGCACCGGCCAGTAGCTCTTGCCCGCCACCCCGCCCGGGTTGACGGGCATAGCGGCTCGGCGGCTGGCCCACGTGCCGGCTGAAGGCGGTGCTGAACGTGCTCGCCGAACCGTAGCCCACCCGTTCGGCCACCTCGGCCAGCCCGACGTCATGGCGGCGGAGCAGGTCCTTCGCCAGCGCCATGCGCCAGGCAAGCAGGTATTCCATCGGCGGCATGCCGACCGCGCGCGTGAACCGATCGAAGAACGCCGAGCGCGAAAGCGCGGCCTTCTTCGCAAGCTGCGCCATCGTCCAAGGGTGCGCCGGGTCGGTATGCATCTGCCGCATCGCCACCGCCAGCCGTTCATCGCCCAGTCCACGCAGCAACCCGGGCGGCGCGTCCTTATCCGCCGTTGCCCGCAACGCTTCAATCAACAGCACTTCCACAAGGCGCGTGAGCACCAGCTCGCGGCCAGCCCGCTGCTCGGCCGATTCCTCGGCGACGAGACGCACCAGCACCGAAAGCCTTTCCGTGCCGCGCACATGCACCAGCGCCGGCAGCAGCGATACAAGCAAGGCCGCATCCGGCGAGTCGAAGACGAAGTAACCGCCCAGCAGGCGTACGTCGGGCGGCCCGCCGCGCGTGCCGTGGCGGACTTCGCCGGTTGGGGCGGGAGCCAGCTTCGGATGAATGTGCTCCGGCGCCACCGGCTCGAAGCCGGACATGGTAAATCCCGGCGTCGCCGGCAGGAGCACGAAGTCGCCTGCTTCGAGCGTGAGGGCTTCTTCGCCGTCGACGGCGAGGCGGCAGCTGCCCTCGAGCACCGCGCAGAAACTCGGCTGGCCATATTCTGAGTAGCGCACACCCCAGCGGCCGGCGCCGCTGATCGACTTCGCGAACACCGTGCGTGGCTGGAGCAGTGCAATAACCTGCGAGAGTGGATCGCTCATGGCTGGACGATTGCAAATGAAATTCGGACTTTCCATTGTAGTGAGTTCGACTGGCGACCGCTATTGTTACATCCATCGTCAACCACCACCAGGGAAATCACCATGAAAACCGTACTGATCACAGGCTGCTCTTCCGGCTATGGCCTTGAAACCGCGCGCCACTTCCACTCGCAAGGATGGAATGTCATTGCCACCATGCGCACGCCGCGCGAAGACCTGTTGCCGCGCTCGGAACGCCTGCGTGTGCTCGCGCTCGACGTCACGAAGCCGGACAGCATCGCGGCTGCCCTCGCGCAGAGCGGACCAATCGACGTACTCGTCAACAACGCTGGCATCGGCCTGTTCGGCGCGTTCGAAGCCACGCCGATGGCCACGGTGCGCGAGATATTCGAGACCAACACCTTCGGCGCGATGGCGATGACGCAGGCAGTCCTGCCGCTATTCCGGACGCGCAGGTCCGGCGTGGTGGTGAACGTGACCTCGAGCGCCACGCTGGCCCCCATGCCGATGGTTGCCGCCTACACCGCCAGCAAGACGGCCATCGAAGGGTTCACGGAATCGCTAGCACTCGAACTTGAGCCCTTTGGCGTCAGCGTCAAACTGGTCGAACCTGGCTACGGCCCGAGCACGAGCTTCACGAACAATACGGGCTCGCGCATGGATGGGTTGATCCCTGAGGCGTACGCCTCGTACGCGCAGCGCGTGTTCGCGTCGTTCGCTCAGCCGACCGCCGTTACGACCGAGTCCGACGTGGCAGGGGGTGTGTGGCGTGCCGCTAACGATACGACGGGTCGGCTTCGATTTGCGGCGGGCGCCGATGCGGTGGCGCTGGCCGAATCCCGGTAATGAAATTGGAAGGGCATCATGAAACCATTTAACACCCGGTACGTCCTGACGGTCGGCGCGGGCCTCGCCGCAGCGGTGATCGCGGGATGCGCCAGCACCCGGGCGACCGAACCATACGGACTGTCGCCACGCCTTATCTCCGAAGTGCGGCACGCGGCTCCGGTCGCGTCCCATGGGCCAGCGCGCCAGACTGTTGCGCTGGTGCTGGGTGGGGGAGGCCTGCGCGGCTTTGCGCATATCGGCGTGCTGCGCGCATTGGAGGAGGCGGGCATCAAGCCCGACATCGTCGTCGGCACATCGGCCGGCGCTGTCGTCGGCGCCGCGTACGCCAGCGGCATGGCGCCGGCGCGGATCGAATCCGCCGCGCGCGACGTCAAGTTGTCGTCGCTGGTGGACTTGACGGTCAGTGCGGGCGGTATCATGCGCGGCAAAAGCCTGGCCAACTGGGTGGATACGGTAACCTCCAGCGTCCCGATCGAGAAATTCCCGCTGCGCTTTGGCGCCGTGGCGACCGACCTGGAAACAGCGCAGGCCGTCCTGCTCGATACGGGTTCGGCGGGAAGTGCGATCCAGGCATCGGCGGCGGTTCCGGGCGTCACTGTGCCGGTGCCATACAAGAAGGGGCACCTTGTCGACGGCGGTATAACGAGCCTGGTGCCTGTGCGGTTCGCGCGGGCGATGGGAGCCGACTACGTCATA
Organism: Massilia cavernae; assembly: GCF_003590855.1. Classification (GTDB taxonomy): domain Bacteria; phylum Pseudomonadota; class Gammaproteobacteria; order Burkholderiales; family Burkholderiaceae_D; genus Telluria_A; species Telluria_A cavernae. The sequence goes on along the minus strand of NZ_QYUP01000151.1, from coordinate 4,315 downwards.
GCAGTGGACATTTTCTGCCATGGCCCCCGTTCCGAGGGGCTTGCCGCGCCTTCGGTCATTCACCGCGTCATGCATGCACAGAGCTGCCTGGTGGCGAAGCATGAAATGGCGGAAGCCGACGTTTTGATTGCGCCAGCTGTTCGTGGGCCGGGGATATCGGCCAAAGATGAACAGGAAGGCGCAATCCTGGCAGGCTACGAGGCCGCGCGCGCGGCGCTCAAGGCAGCTTCGCGTCCCAGTCCTGCGCGGTGGCAGGCTGTTCGCCGGCCGGGCACGTGGTCAGCTTCGGCTTGATCCCGTGCTGCATGCTGTCCCTTCCTAGTCCATGAAGAACCTGCGTTCCTCGTACATCGGGTCGGGTCCGCTCTGCATCATCTTCAGCACGCCATTGCGGTCGAAGTGCACGTGCATCATCGAGTTCCACACGCCGGCTTCCTTGTAGCGGTAGGACCATACCTCCAGGTCGGGCAGTGACAGGTAGGACATCTCCGCCGGCCGGCCGATAGCGCACAGCACGTCGCCGTGTGTGGCCTTGCCGATCTTGAGTGTGGCGAATTTTTCGCCAGTCAGCACCTGTTCGAACGTCGTCATGCGCCCATCCGGGCCGATCGTTGCCATCCAGGTGTACTGGCCCATCGGACCGATTGCGTACTCCAGCACCCGGCCATCCGCAGTCGGGTAGACTGCCGTCGGCTGCCCGAATTTGGCCTGGACCACGTCCACCGTGTCGCCAATCGCTGGCGGTGTACGCATCATCGCGGCGCAGCCGGCCAGCGCGATGGCGCCGAAAATCATGAGTAATCTGATAATTTTTAGCATAAAAGCCACTCCTCTGGCCGGGAATATGCCCATGATGCGCCACTCAATCGCATTGAACACTGGCCGCACGAACCGTTTTGACATATACTCGCGGGTCTGGCCGTTTGGTCAGCTTTATCAATCGTAGTTCACGGTGCGCTGGGTTCCGACTCTTGCACCGCATGTGAAAGGTAACATCATGTCCGTAGAAAACATCAACAAAGCCGCGATCATCGCGGATAACGCACGTGGCCAAAACGACACCGGCTCCCCGGAAGTTCAGGTTGCACTGCTGACCGCACGCATCAACGAACTGAACGGCCACTTCAAGGCTCACCAGAAGGACCACCACTCCCGCCGCGGCCTGATCATGATGGTCAACCGTCGTAAGAGCCTGCTGTCCTACCTGAAGTCGAAGGATCTGGGCCGCTACCGCGACCTGATCGCCAAGCTCGGTCTGCGCAAATAATTTTTGCGGCATACGATTTAAGGGAAATGCCTGCGTCAGTTCGCTGCCGCAGGCATTTTTCATTTGCAGGGTAGTAAAAAACAGTTTTCCGCAGTAATCAGCAGTAAAGGCGGCCGTCCAGGCCGTCTGTGGTGAGGTGAACGACAGCTCCTGAAAATCTGTCGGCAAATAGAAAGGGAAATACCCATGTTACAGTTCAATAAAGTTACCAAAACCTTCCAGTACGGCCAACACACCGTCACCCTGGAAACCGGCGAAATCGCCCGTCAAGCGTCCGGAGCCGTACTGGTGTCGATCGAAGACACGGTCGTGCTGGCAACCGTTGTCGCGCGCAAGGATGCCAAGCCAGGCCAGGACTTCTTCCCGCTGACCGTCGACTACGTCGAGAAAACTTACGCAGCCGGTAAAATCCCAGGCGGCTTCTTCAAACGCGAAGGCCGTCCATCCGAAAAAGAAACCCTGACCTCGCGCCTGATCGATCGTCCGATCCGCCCGCTGTTCCCGGAAGGCTACCTGAACGAAGTCCAGGTCATCATCCATGTCCTGTCCGTCAATCCCGAGATCGACCCTGACATCGCCGCCATGATCGGCGCCTCCGCAGCCCTGTCCGTTTCCGGCGTGCCGTTCAACGGCCCGGTCGGCGCAGCGCGCGTCGGCTACGCCAACGGCCAGTACATCCTGAACCCGACCACCACCCAGCTGAAGACCTCGGAAATGGACCTGGTTGTCGCCGGTACCGAAACCGCAGTGCTGATGGTCGAATCCGAAGCCAAGCAGCTGTCCGAAGAAATCATGCTGGGCGCGGTTGTCTACGGCCACGACCAGATGAAAGCTGTCATCGACGCGATCCACGACCTGGTACGCGACGGCGGCAAGCCGGAAGTCGAATGGGCGCCGCCAGCGAAGAACGAAGCGCTGATCGCCCGCGTGAAAGATCTGGCTGACGCCAAGATCAACGAGACCTACCAGATCAAGGACAAAGTCGCCCGTACCGCGATGTTGAAGTCCACTTTCGCCGACGTTTACGCGGCACTGAAGGCTGACGCTGAAGCGAGCGGTGTACCTGCAGCCGACAACGTCGACGTAGGCAACGTCCTGTTCGACATCGAAGCCAAGGTCGTGCGTTCGCAAATCCTGAACGGCGAGCCACGCATCGACGGCCGCGACACCCGCACCGTGCGTCCGATCGCGATCCGCACCAGCGTGCTGCCACGCACCCACGGTTCGGCGCTGTTCACCCGCGGCGAAACCCAGGCGCTGGTGGTTGCCACCCTCGGCACCGCACGCGACAGCCAGAAGATCGACGCGCTGATGGGCGAGTACACCGACGACTTCATGATGCACTACAACATGCCTCCGTTCGCCACCGGCGAAACCGGCCGTGTAGGCACCCCGAAGCGCCGCGAAATCGGCCACGGCCGCCTGGCCAAGCGTGCACTGGTTGCAGCGCTGCCATCGCCTGAAGAGTTCAGCTACTCGGTGCGCCTCGTTTCGGAAATCACCGAATCGAACGGTTCGTCGTCGATGGCTTCGGTCTGCGGCGGCTGCCTGGCACTGATGGACGCCGGCGTTCCGATGAAGGCGCACGTCGCCGGCATCGCGATGGGCCTGATCAAGGAAGGCGGCAAGTTCGCAGTTCTGTCGGACATCCTGGGCGACGAAGACCACCTGGGCGACATGGACTTCAAGGTTGCTGGTACTGCCAACGGCATTACCGCGCTGCAGATGGACATCAAGATCATGGGCATCACCAAGGAAATCATGCAAGTGGCACTGGCGCAAGCCAAGGAAGGCCGCCAGCACATCCTGGGTGAAATGCAGAAGGCAATGCCGCACGTGAAGACCGAACTGTCGGACTTCGCACCACGCCTGATCACCATCAAGATCAATCCAGAGAAGATCCGTGACGTGATCGGCAAGGGCGGCGCAGTCATCCGCGCGCTGACCGAAGAGACCGGCACCCAGATCGACATCAGCGACGAAGGCGTTGTGACCATCGCTTCGGTGGATGCAGCTGCCGGCCAGGAAGCCAAGCGCCGCATCGAAGAACTGACCGCATCGGTCGAAGTAGGCAAGACCTACGACGGCGTGGTACTGAAGCTGCTGGACTTCGGCGCGATCGTCCAGGTCATGCCAGGCAAGGACGGCCTGCTGCACATCTCGCAGATCGCCAACGAGCGTGTGAACGCGGTTGCCGACTACCTGAAAGAAGGCCAGCAGGTTCGCGTCAAGGTCCTCGAGACCGACGACCGCGGCCGTCTGAAGCTGTCGATGAAAGCTGCCGAAGGTGTTGAAGCGCCAGCCGCACAGTAATCGCATAGGCTTCGGCCCGTGAAAAAGCCGCCAGGGTGAAAGCCCTGGCGGCTTTTTTTCGTAAACGGCCGCTGTCTGGCGGTCGCCCTGTCTCAAGTATTCGCATCTTGCGAACTTCGCGAAACGCGTATATAATGGACTTGCGTCGTAGAGTCCTTGTACATCGTTGCCCTTAGCGCAACATCTTATTTAATATCTTTATTGATATTGTTTCTTCGGAGAGCCTATGTATAAACATGCGTTAACCCGTGAAAGAAGATATGCGACTCACAGCGGAAACTGCCCTGACCCAGTTCTGGTCTAAACATCCCGAATCCCAGCGTGTGCTGCAAGCCTGGTATAAAGTCTTCAAATCTTGTGCAGCCACCGATTTGAACGAACTAAAGAAAACGTTTGCCACTGCCGATTATGTCCCCCGAAGTACACGGTATTTAATGTCGGCGGCAATGAATATCGAGTAGTTTTACATATCCACTACAATACTCAGCGAGCATTCGTCCGATTCGTCGGAGCCCACGCTGAGTACAATAGCTGGACGAAGAGAAACCGATAAAAATGACCCAATCAGATCGATCGCGCGATATGCCCGGGCTTTCCGATGCCTGGACAACGCTTCAGAGCCAGGCTCTGTTGCGACCGATCCGGAATGACGCCGACTTCCAGCGCGTGCATGCGCTGGCTAACGAATTGGCTGACGAAGTGGGGGATGACGAGACTCATCCCCTTTTCTCCCTG
>NZ_QYUP01000016.1 GCF_003590855.1 Massilia cavernae | reverse complement strand
TAATATTGAATTCTCATTAATACGTATAGGTCGTCGAAGACAGGATGACAGCGGGGAGGGGAAGGATGCTGCGCGTTCCCGAGGCATCGGGAGCGATATTCCGGTCGAGGTCCCGGAAAGGTGGTGCAGCACCGGCCGTGGCGGCCGGTGCACATTCGCCGTTGCAGCGAACGCAGCCTTATGCAGGCGCTTTGCTGCTGGCCTTGTACTCGTGACGGAAGAACATCACGATACGTGCGGCCATTGCGACGGCGGCGATCGCGCCGGGAAGGAATCCGAGCATTTCCATGATTAACCCCGCGACGCCAGATTGCGCAGTTCTGCCGCGAGCGATGGCGAATGGTATTCGCAGCTGCGGGCCATGGCGAACAGTTGCTTGCGGCTCTGGTGCAGCTTGCGGGCAGACACGGTTTCAGTGTCGACAACTTCCTGCGCTACATATTGACGTTCCTGGGCAGCGAACAGGGCAGCGGCGAAGGCGCGCGCGGCACGGCTGACGTCAGTGAAGTAGTCACGCAGGTTGATGGCAGAGTGGAAGGTTGCGGTAGTCATCTGGAACTCCTCGAGTGCATTGTGTTGTTGCAGTGCAGTATAAGGAAGTCCGAGCCATAAATAAAATTTTGATTTCTGATGTGCGCCATACATATAGCGTATAACTTGGCGAAAAATGCAAATGCAGTCATCAAGGAAAGTAATATGCGGTATTTGATTGCCGCATGGATAGTACTTTATTGACATATCGGGGCGCCATGCCGCGCCATTTGCGCTCAATACGGATTCGGCGAAACCACGCCCGACATTACGCCGACCGAGCGGTGGATCGGAAAGGATGACCAGTCGGACAGGTTGATCACCGTATTGGAATCGGCGAGCTTGCGGATTTGCACCGCCGAAGCGCCGATCGCCAATGGCTTGCCAGCAACGCAACTGGTCGGACCCTGGCTGACACTGACGAAGTAGACGGCACTTTCGGTGGCCGGCGCCGGATTGTTGGTGACGCGGCGTCCGATATAGCGCATCGTGGCCGGATCCCACTCGACCAGCAGGGCGGTCTCCACATTCAGTCCGATACCGCGAGCCGCATTGTTCCCGAGCACGCCGCCGGCGCATCCTAATGGCTGTGAACCCGGTCCTGTATGCGGAACGACCAGCCGCGACACGAAAGTGATCAGCCGACCCATGCGGTCGCGCGCGTCGAGATGGGAATCCATGATTGTATTGGCGAACGCGGGCGGCGTGACGAAGCCGCCCGGGCTACTCAGCGGCGCCGGATCGAGGGTCATGTACCTGTTGTACGGATTGCCCAGCGCCTGCGCTGACGTCACCGAGCCGTTCAGGGCTGCGAAGTCGAATTGCCCCAGTACCGCCAGCCCCGCGCTGGTTCCTCCGACCGGAACCTTGTTGCCAATCAGCGTATCGAGGGTCGCCCGCCAGCGCCTGCCCCTATCGAGAGTTGATGTAGTCGCCTGTAAATCCGCCGGCGATCCACACGCATTGGCCTGCTGACGAGGCGTTGACGAACGGAATCGTTCGCTTGCCGCGATGCTTGCACTACGCAGCGTTTCGCACACGAGCTGAGGCCAGGGCGGCGCGCCGACCAGCATCAGCATGTTCTGCGGGGCTGTGAGGAATGCTGCGCTGCTGTAATAAGATATAACGGATTGTAGGCGGACCATCGCCGTGCGCGGTCACCACCAGGCGCCGCCGGATGCCCGGCGCGAACGCGGCCTGCACTGATCATCCAGCGGGAATGCCTCGTCAAACATCGGGGCCGCCGCCATCAAGCACATAGCTTGGATACGCTCGGCCCGGGCTGACGGCGGGTGTGATGCCAGGGATTTGCCGATGGATAGTAGGTAATATGGCCGCTCTGCTGCTGCCTTTGGCCGCTTCGGCTGTACGCCAGCCAGCACCAGTGCCACGGACAGTACAGCGCAGGCTAGCCGCCGCCCGACAGCGCCAAAGTGTGATTTAGCCATCGCGGACTCCCGGTCGGTCGGGTTGAAGTATTTATACGATAGACCTGTACGCAGGCGGCCGCAACGGCCGGACGCGCCCTGGCGAAAATTGCGCGCGCCGGCGCAACAGCGCACGCTGAGTGGCCTGGGAGTAACTGTTCAGCCTGAATGACCGAAGCAATCAGCGGTTGTAAACTTTGTACAGTTGCCGCATCATGTTGTCATGCCACCGAAACCGCCCCGTCCCGACCTCACGCAGTTGTCCCATCAGGACAAGGACAGACTCATCGACGCGCTGTTTTCGCGCTTGGATGCGGTCGAAGCAAAGCTGGGCATGAACAGCCAGAATTCGAGCAAGCCACCATCCTCGGATGGACTGGCCAAGAAGCAGAAGACCAGTTCCTTGCGCGGCAAGTCGGGCAAGGCGGTTGGCGGCCAGCCGGGCCATAAAGGCAGTACCCTCAAGCGGGTGGCCGAGCCCACCAGCACGAAGGATCATCCTCCGCCGTCGCATTGCAACCGCTGCCACAGTGCGCTGGCGCTCGAACAGGCGCACGTGCTGGAGCGCCGTCAGGTATTCGATGTGCCGACGATGTGTTTCGAGGTGGTGGAACACCGTGTCTACACGGTGGTCTGCGCCTGCGGTCAGCGGCACGACAGCGTCTTCCCCGCTGCGGTCGGCGACCTCGCGCAATACGGCCCGAACGTGCGCGCACTGGGGGTGCATCTGACCCAGGGCCAGATGCTGCCATATGCCCGCGCCGCCGAGTTGATTGGCGAGATGACGGGCTTGTCTGTGTCGCCGGCAACCCTGCTTGCCTGGGTTGGCGAAGCGAGCCTGGCCCTGCAGGGCACAGCCGACCTGATAGCGCGGCAATTGCACCACGCGCCAGTGCTGTGCGCCGACGAATCGGGCTTGCGCGTCGACGGCAAACTGCACTGGATGCATGTGGCGGCCACGGCGGAACTGACCTGGTATGGCATGCACGCAAAGCGCGGCTTGGACGCCATCGTCGCGCATGGCATTCTCCCCAAACGCATCGGCGTTCTGGTGCATGATTGCTGGGCCCCATACTGGAAACTCGACGATGGCCTGCATGCCTTGTGCAATGCCCATCTCCTTCGAGAACTGGTGTATGCGCAGGAAGTGACTGGCCAGCAATGGCCGACCGCCATGACGGAACTGCTGCTCAACGCCCAACGACTGAGCGCGGCGGCGCGACAGCAGGGCCGGCCATTTGATGCCGATGCCATCGCCGCCTTCACCACCGTCTACAACGACATCGTGCGCCAAGGCGAACAACTGAACCCTCCCCAACTCAAGCCCGACGGAAAATCCGGTCGCTGCAAACAGTCCGACGCCCACAACCTGCTGCGCCGCTTCCGGCTGCACGCCGACGCCATCTTGCGCTTCATCGCCGATCCGACCGTTCCGTTCTCCAACAATATTGCCGAACGGGCCGTCCGCATGCCCAAGGTCAAGCAAAAAATATCGGGCTGCTTCCGCACCATTGCTGGCGCCGACAATTTCTGCATCATTCGCTCCTGCCTCGACACGCTACGCAAACAGGGATACAGCATGTTGGAAGTGCTGCGCCGCGCATTTGCTGGCGATCCGATCATGCCAGCTGCGTAGCGGCCGAACAGTCAGCAATCGCAATCAATCCCATGGCCAAACCGAAGCGCAAACTGACCGCCGCCCAGAAGAGGGAGAAGGCGCAGTTCATGACTATCTTCATCAACGGAAAACAAAAGCGCGTGCGTCGTCCGGTCCTGATCGACGGCCTGCATTCCGATGAGTTCTACTTGCGAAATGCAGACTCGATCGCGCTGCATCAAGACGGGCTGTGGGAATGCATTGCGGAGGCCGAACCAGGCGACATCGCTTTCACCGATGCGAATGACGCGGATTGCTTTGGTCATTCAGGCTGAACAGTTACGCCTGGGAAAAGTGGGGAGACAAAGCGGAAAGGGAATTACTGGTCGGGGTGAGAGGATTCGAATCTCCGGCCTCTGCGTCCCGAAGAATGCGTATTCGGAAAGCTTCCGTTATTTCAAAGGGTATTTGACATTTAGTACTACAGTCGGTACTACAGTCTATTACTAGTATGGAAAGCAATAATTTCTAAGGCTTGCTGGCGCTCAGTTTTTTGAGCGTATCGGCAGTCTGTTATTGCTTTAATGATAGCTCTATCTGTTTGGCCTTGTTGGCAGCCTGCATTTGCAAGTCTGCTTGCTTCTTCTAAGCATCGATGCGTTGCTTCTCGGCAGCATTTGTCGCCTCTGCCAATTCTGAATATCTCACGATACCTACTCCTTTCGTCAATTTAAGGATTGTCGGTACATGACTGTCGGTTCAAACGACATTGGGGTGGTGATGTTTGGGACATAGGTGAGAGCGAACATCTTCGCTTTGACGCAGATGTCTAGCTGCCCCCCGTGCTTACAAGCCGTGTGGGATTTTGCGTATTTTCCAGATTGGCAACATGCTATCCTTAGCGGCATCGGCCGAGTTCGGCCATTTTCGGCCTCCTGTACCGAGGTTAGAGTGCTTCGCTACTTGAACGAGCGATAACAAATGGAAGGATTACGACATGGCCAGGTGCACAGCACCAGTAAACGGACATCGCACAGCGAGCGCGGCAGCGGCCTGTCCCGCATGTAGTAGCCGCTCTAGAGGCTACGGGTCATACTCATATTCGCCCTCGTCCTATCCCTCATCCTACCCCTCGCCGGGGAGCAACGGGGGCGGCCGGAGCAACGTCGGCGGGTCCGGCAGCAGCGGAAGGCCGCGCTGGTCGCGAGCAGATTCGTCCGTGGTGTACACGCCTGCCGAGGTGCGAACGCTCACGCCGGTCCGCGAAAACGTCGAGAAGCGAGCGTCCGTGCCCGATCTTCGGGATGTCTTTCTTTGCCACGCGTGGGACGACCGGAAAGGGGCCGCCAGGGAGCTGCATGATCTACTTGAGTCGCTCGGTGTCTCGGTTTGGTTCAGCGAGAAGGACGTCGCTCTCGGCACGCCGTTGCTCCGCGAAATCGACAAGGGGCTGGCGAAGTCGCGAGTCGGGATCGTGCTGGTTACCCCCGCGCTACTGAGCCGAGTCCGAGGAGAGGGCATCGCCGACAAAGAGCTTTCGGCGCTCCTGGCGCGTGACCTGCTCGTTCCCATCGTGCACGACACGACGTATGAAGCTCTCCGCGAAGTCAGTCCCCTGCTCGGCTCGAGAAGCGGCCTGAACACTGCAGAAGATACGATGGCAAATGTCGCGGCTAAGCTCGCCGAGCTGGTTGCCCCCTAGCTTTATTGCCCACAGAGGTTTGCCACTTAGATGGGCTGCTTCGGCGCCCTTTTGGTCGCAAGATGCGGCGCTGCCGCGTTTGAATTCATTTTGTTGTTATTTTCATAATTGCGGTTGAAGATGTTAGGCCAGCTTGGGACCTAAATCTAAGGGAGCCGCAAGCGCTGACCTAACGTTTGTACTACAGAGGAAACTGTAGTACTAAAAGGTCCGCAATATTTGGAGAAACCCTTTAGGTAAAGGGTTTTTGGTCGGGGTGAGAGGATTCGAACCTCCGGCCTCTGCGTCCCGAACGCAGCGCTCTACCAGGCTGAGCCACACCCCGACGGGTAGTAGATTATTCTGATCTGAAACGTGTCAATTTTATTAACGCTAGTGGGTCCTGTCAACCGCGAACGTGCAGAGCTGGAGCAGGCTTTGCTTGAAGACGCTGTCGGGCAGGCCGGCGACCGCTTCGGCGGCGCGGCGCGCGGCCGTTTCCGCTTCGCGGCGGGTGTAGTCGAGCGCGCCGCTGCTGGTCACGGCGGCCAGGATCGCGTCGAAATGCTGTTCGTCGCCCTGCTCGATGCAGCTGCGTACCAGCTGGCGCTGTTCCTCGGTGCCGTTCTCCATTAAATAGATGAGCGGCAGGGTAGGCTTGCCTTCGCGCAGGTCGTCGCCCACGTTCTTGCCGATTTCGGTGGCGTCGCCTGCATAGTCGAGCACGTCGTCGATCAGCTGGAAGGCGGTGCCGAGCGAGCGGCCGTATTCGCCGGCCGCATCGATCTGCTCGTCAGTGGCGCCCGACACCAGCGCGCCCAGCTGGGCCGCCGCTTCGAACAGCTTGGCCGTCTTCGAGCGGATGACCTTGAGGTAACTTTCCTGGGTCACGTCCGGGTCGTGCATGTTCAGCAGCTGCAGCACTTCGCCTTCGGCGATCACGTTGGTAGCGTCCGACAGGATCTGCATCACGCGCATATTGTCCAGGCCGACCATCATCTGGAACGAGCGCGAGTACAGGAAGTCGCCCACCAGCACCGAAGCGGCGTTGCCGAACAGCGCGTTGGCGGTCTGGCGGCCGCGGCGCATCGACGATTCGTCGACCACGTCGTCATGCAGCAGGGTGGCGGTATGGATGAACTCGACGACGGCCGCCAGCTCATGGTGCGCGGTCCCGCGGTAGCCGTAGGCGTTGGCAATCAGGAGCACCAGCACCGGCCGGATGCGCTTGCCGCCGGCGCTGATGATGTACTCCGCAATCTGGTTCACCAGGGTGACCTCGGAATGCAGGCGTTCGCGGATCACCTTGTTGACCGCCTCCATGTCTGGGGCGATTGATTGAGCGATGTTGTTTTGTTGTGCGTTTGGGGTAGCGGCGGACAAGGCGGACCTGCATTGGACGTTAGGTGTGGGGATTATACGACAAGCACGCCGGGCCGTCCCAACGCCCACTGCCGGGTCCGCGCCCGGGTAAGAGCGGAAAGTTGTTGACATACCACGAACTGCAGCGCTTGTGCACGCCTTTTGACGTGAAATCGTATCGCGTGTATAATTTGCGGTTCCCCGGCTTACGGCCAGGGAAACTTTCTAACATTTGATGAGGTTTCAAATCATGTACGCGGTCATAAAAACCGGTGGCAAACAATACAAAGTTGTCGCTGGCGAAAAACTTAAAGTAGAACAGATACCGGCAGACATTGGTTCCGAAATCACCATCGATCAAGTTCTCGCAGTAGGCGCGGGCGACACCATCAAGTTTGGTGCGCCATTGGTCGAAGGTGCTAAGGTACTGGTAACTGTTGTGGCACACGGTCGTCACGATAAAGTGAAGATTTTCAAGATGCGTCGTCGTAAGCACTACCAGAAGCATCAGGGCCATCGCCAGAATTTCACCGAAATCCAAATCGTATCGATCAACGGCTAATCGCCGTTTGCCAGGCGGTTCGCCGCCCGGTTAATCCAGCTATCAAGGAGCACTAAATGGCACACAAAAAAGGCGGCGGTACTACCCGCAACGGCCGCGATTCCGAATCAAAGCGCCTTGGCGTTAAGGTTTACGGCGGCCAGGCTATCAACGCAGGCGGCATCATCATTCGCCAGCGCGGCACCCCGGTTCGTGCAGGCACGAACGTCGGTACCGGCAAGGACCACACCCTGTTCGCGCTGGTCGACGGCACGGTGAAGTTCGTCAAGAAGGGCATCGGCTCGAAGCAGTTCGTGACCGTGGTTGCAGCGGAAGCCGCAGCAGCGTAATTACGCGCTCGCGCCGTTCGCGGCGCACACTTGTAAGGCGCAAGCCTTCAATCGAAAGGCTCTGCCCACGGTAGAGCCTTTTTAGTTTTATGGCGGCAAAATCATGAAGTTTATCGACGAAGCAAAAATCGAAGTCATCGCCGGCGACGGCGGGAATGGCTGCGCCTCGTTCTGTCGCGAGAAGTTCCGTCCGTTCGGCGGCCCTGACGGCGGCGACGGCGGCAAAGGCGGCTCCATCTGGGCGGTTGCGGACCGCAACATCAATACCCTGGTGGATTTCCGCTACTCCAAAATGCACAAGGCGAAGGACGGCGAACCCGGCCGCGGCTCGGACTGCTACGGCAAGGGCGCGGACGACATCCACCTGCGCATGCCGGTCGGCACGCTCATCGTCGATAACAACAACGGCGAGATCATCGCCGACCTGACCGAACACGGCCAGATGGAATTGCTGGCCAAGGGCGGCGAGGGCGGCTGGGGCAACATCCACTTCAAGTCCTCGACCAACCGCGCGCCGCGCCAGAAGTCCGAAGGCAAGGAAGGCGAACGGCGCGAGCTGCGCCTGGAGCTGAAGGTGCTGGCCGACGTCGGCCTGCTGGGAATGCCGAACGCCGGCAAGTCGACCTTCATCACGGCCGTGTCCAACGCCAAGCCGAAGATCGCCGACTACCCGTTCACCACCCTGCACCCGAACCTCGGCGTCGTGCGCGTGTCGCACGAGAAGAGCTTCGTCATCGCCGACATACCGGGCCTGATCGAAGGCGCGTCGGAAGGCGCGGGCCTCGGCCACCAGTTCCTGCGCCACCTGCAGCGCACCGGCCTGCTGCTGCACATCGTCGACCTGGCCCCGTTCGAGACCAATGTCGACCCGGTCAAGGAAGCCAAGGCGCTGGTCAAGGAACTGGAAAAGTACGATGTCTCGCTGGTCGACAAGCCGCGCTGGCTGGTGCTCAACAAGCTGGACGTGATTCCCGAGGAAGAGCGCAAGAAGCGGGTCAAGGACTTCGTCAAGCGCATGGCCTGGAAAGGCCCCGTGTTCGAGATCTCCGCGCTGAACCGCGACGGCTGCCAGGACCTGGTCAACGCCATCTACCTGCACCTCGAGGAAAAGCGCAACACCGAGCACCGTGCCGAAGAAACGCAGATGACCGAAGAAGCACGCGGCATCGCCTCCATCGATCCGGACGATCCACGCTTCAAGATCCTGGATTAAAATTGGCAGTATCCATGTTCTGGGCGCGGCAGCGCATCGCGCTGCTCAAGCTCATCGCCATCGCCAGTTCGCTGGCCGCGCTTGCGGCCATGCTCGACCCGGACCGTGTGGCGTCCAGCATGGGTATGCTGCTCGTTGGCGTGAACGGCTACAGCCAGTTCTACGCCATCTATGTCGGCGTCAGGCTCGCTACCGCAGGCCTGGCACTGTTGGCCGCAAGGCACGGCGACCAGCCACTCCTCGGCGATATCACAGCATTGCTCCTCCTGGCGCAGCCGGCGGGCCGCTTCGTTGCGGCGCTCGCGATCGGACTGCCCCAGGGATTTTTGTTAGTCGTTTGCGGGTTGGAGCTGCTGGGTGGCCTCGGGCTGCTGGCGCTGCGCCCGCCCACAGTCGAAAAGCGCGCCGATGAACTCCGTCATACAAAAAGCTGACCGCATCATCATCAAGGTCGGGTCCTCGCTGGTCACCAACGATGGCCGCGGCCTCGATCACACCGCCATCGCCCGCTGGGCGTCCCAGATCTCCGCGCTGCGCGCGCTCGGCAAGCAAGTCGTGCTGGTCAGCTCCGGCGCCATCGCCGAAGGCATGCTGCGCCTGGGCTTCGACAAGCGCCCCACCGACGTCCACGAACTGCAGGCCTGTGCCGCCGTCGGCCAGATGGGCCTCGCGCAGATCTACGAGACCAGCTTCCGCGCGCACGGCCTCGGCACCGCCCAGGTGCTGCTGACGCACGCCGACCTGGCCGACCGCGAACGCTACCTCAACGCGCGTTCCACCCTCACCACCTTGCTGCGCTTCGGCGTGGTCCCGATCATCAACGAGAACGACACCGTGGTCACCGACGAGATCAAGTTCGGCGACAACGACACGCTGGGCGCGCTGGTGGCCAACCTGATCGAAGCCGATGCGCTGGTGATCCTGACCGACCAGAAGGGCTTGTACAGCGCCGACCCGCGCAAGGACCCGGCGGCCGTGCTGATCGCCGAAGGCAAGGCCGGCGACCTTGCGCTGGAAGCGATGGCTGGCGGCGCCGGCAGCAGCCTCGGCCGCGGCGGCATGCTGACCAAGATCCTGGCAGCGAAGCGCGCCGCCCGCTCGGGCGCCGACACCGTGATCGCATGGGGACGCGAGGACGATGTCCTGACCCGGCTGGCAAACGGCGAGGCGATCGGCACCCAGCTGCTAGCGCAGACCGGGCGCACCACCGCGCGCAAGCAGTGGATGGTGGATCACCTGCAGACTGGCGGAACGGTGGTGATCGATGCCGGCGCGGTGGCCAAGCTGACGCGCGAAGGCAAGTCGCTGCTGCCGATCGGCGTGCTGGAGGTGCGCGGCGAATTCGGGCGCGGCGCCGTGGTGACCTGCATCGGCGAAGATGGCACGGCCATTGCGCGCGGGCTGACCAACTACACCAGCGCGGAAGCGCGCCGCATCGTTCGCAGGCCGTCGGGCGATATCGAAAAAGTGCTGGGGTATATGGAAGGCCCCGAGCTCATCCACCGCGACAACCTGGTTCTCCTCTGACGATGTTCGAAAAACTCAAAAGCCTCTTCGCAGCCGACAAACAGCCTACGCTTCCCGAAGCCCCCAGCGGCGACACCATCCTGTTCAACGCGTACTGCAGCCGCGCCGAGATACCGCAGCCGTCGTTCGCGCACATCCTGCACGCGCGCCGCGATCTGTCGGACCCCGGGCTGCTGGACCAGGTCAATAGCCTCTGTGGCTATGTGTTCGAGCGCGGCGACGGGCAGATGTCGCAATCGAAGTACCACGTGATCCTGCACCTGCAGCGCGTGCAGCACCATGTGAGCATCGGCGTCGGGGCGGCGGATGTCGCGGCGCTGCATGCGTGGGCCAGGCAAGCCAACGCGCTGCTGTTCACGCAGGATGGCGCCGTGCTCGACCCCGACGGACATGTGCTGGTCGGCGCTGCCGACGGAAAGCCGGATGCGCAGGCGCGCGTTCCGCATCCTGAGCGCGCCTGGGCGCGCAAGGCGGCGACCGAAGCGCTGCTGGCGGCACGCGGCATCGACGTTCCCGCGACCCTGCCGCCGCTGGTCTGCGAGGATGAGCTGGTGCTGCGCAGCCGGGACGAGATCATCGGGCGTGCCAGGGCGCTGCTGCTGGTCGCATTGCGCGCCGAATCGGTCGCGTCCGGCCAGCCGATGGGCGTCGAGATGCTGCTGTCAAAGATGCCGCTGGCGGACGACAGCCTGTCGCCCAACGAGAAGGCGTTCCTCGCCAAAGAAGCGCCATCGCAGCAGGAATGCGCGCAATTCATCTGGCGCTACGAAAGCCTGAATGTGCTCGAATGGGTACTGGGACTCGCCGGCGAACTGCCGTTCCCGGGCTCGCAGTGCGACGCGGCAGGCACCGCGGCGAAGCTGATCGAGATGCGCGGCCCTGAGGTGCGCGGCAGCAGCGATATCCTCGACGCGCTCGATCTGACTTACCGCCTGCACTGGGCCATCCGTCAGGCGCGGCTCAAGAAGCAAGGCGAGCCTGCGGGAGTGGATGCGGACGTGGTGATGGAGCGCCACCATGCGCTGAACTGGCTGGTACGCTTCCAGCACGCGGGCTGGGATGCGATCGATACGCCGACCTGAGTAAGCTTCAGGGCGCGGGCGCGCTGCTAGCGCCCGCAGGCTCCACCGCCTGCAATGCCAGCTTCGCCATCGCGCGCACGCCGTCGAACGACCTGGCGGCCGCGATGAACCTGCCGTTGTGGCAGAACGTCGCATCGGCCACGCCCGTCACGGCGGCCAGTTCCGCGTCGCGCAGCCCGGCCCACGCCTCGGGAAGATCGGCACGGGCGTCGAAGGTATCCGGATCGGCCGGAACCGTGTGCAGCATGTAGCGTTGTTCGCTGATGCTGTGGCTGATCACGAACAGCACCTTCGGCATCTCCTTGCGCACCACGGCAGACCATGGCAGCGCGGCGTTCTTCAGGAACAGCACCTTGCCATCCTCCAGCAGTTCCGCCTGCCTTACCTGTTCGAGCGCAAGCAGCGCCCCGACGCGGTACTTGACCGCATTGGCCATGATGTCGGCCAGGACTTCCATTGCCCGCTTGAACTGGCCCAGCCTGTAGGCCTCCGCGGCTTCCCCATATCCCAGCCGCTGTTCGTCCATCCAGTTTGGATTGAATCCGGAGATGACCGCGGACAGGCCGTATCCGCCCGGCGCATTCTTCGCGGCGCCGACGTCGGACAAGTCCAGGTACTGGACGATATCGGCGTCGATGGCATAGGCGATCTGCTGGGCCGCGTCTGCGGACAGGCGCTGGCCGGCATGCGCTTCGGCCAGCGCTTCGACACAGCGGCCGCCATGCTCCTTCCATACCAGTCCCGCGCTCGCATAGGGCACGCCGGACTGGCGCGCGCCATCGAAACCCTTCTGGTGATGGTCGAAACGGCCGCTTGCCGGATCCCAGATGCCGCCCACATCGATGGCGAAGTCGCCTGCCTCGATAATTGGCCGGGTCACGGGTCCGGACGATCTCGCTTGCCGGGGACAGGATTCCCAGTACCGCCACAGCCCATGCGTCGTCCGCATGAACTTTCTCCTGCGGTAACGCATTATCATGTCAGCCAGCCTCCAGCGCTGATCGGCCAGGCTGCAAGCCCCGCCGGCGCGGGCGTCTTTGGGCCTTATATTCGCACAGTCGGCATCATGCAGTTCCAGCACAGCGCTTGCGTGCCAGGCAGGTTAGCGGCCGGCAGGATCAGCCAGTGGTGGCCGTCGAGCAGGAATTCCTTCGGCACGAACTTCATCAGTTTTCGCTCGACTTCGTCGACGTTCTTGCCGGGCGCGATGCCGGTGCGGTTGGACACGCGGAAGATGTGGGTATCGACCGCCATGGCCGCTTCACCGAAGGCGGTGTTGAGCACCACGTTGGCGGTCTTGCGGCCGACGCCCGGCAGCGCCACCAGTTCCTCGCGCGTGCGCGGCACCTCGCCGCCGTGCTGCTCCACCAGCATGCGGCAGGTGGCGATCACGTTCTTCGCCTTGGTGTGATACAGGCCGATGGTGGCGATATAGGTCTTCAGCTCGTCCTCGCCCATGTCGAGGATCGCCTGCGGCGTATTGGCCACCGGGTACAGCTTGCGGGTGGCCTTGTTGACACCGACGTCGGTCGACTGCGCCGACAGCAGCACCGCGATCAGCAGCTCGAACGGGGTGCTGTATTCGAGCTCGGTCTTGGGACTCGGGTTGGCGGCGCGCAGGCGGCTGAAGATTTCGTGGCGTTTTGCTGCATTCATTGGTCGGGTTTCGTTTGTTCTGCCGCCTTCAGGCGCGCGCGTTCCATTGCGGCCGCGATGATGGCGCGCTTGCGCTCCTTCTCGGCCAGTTCTTCCGGGGTGTTGGTGGCCTCAAGCGTCACCGCCTTCAGCTTCTCGGCGGCCTTGGCGGCCAGCCGCGCATCGTTCTCGGCCTTCTCTCGCGCCAGCCGCAGCGCGCGGAAATCGTGGCGCGAGCGTGCCGCGTCGGCCTGCTGCTGCGACCACGCGGCCCAGCCGGTACGTTCGCCCGTTACCGGCATCAGGACGATGCAGTCGACCGGGCAGGGCGCCACGCACAGGTCGCAGCCGGTGCACAGGCTGGGCAGGATGGTGTGCATCTGCTTGGTGGCGCCGAGAATGGCGTCCACCGGACAGGCCTGGATGCACAGCGTGCAGCCGATGCAGAGGGCCTCGTCGATGAAGGCGACCGGGCGTGGGCGCTCGATGCCGTTGGCCGGGTTGATCGGGATGACGGGACGGTCCAGCAAACGCGCCAGCCGCGCCACGCCTTCGATGCCGCCCGGCGGGCACTGGTTGATCCCTGCCGCGCCGGCGGCGATCGCCTCGGCGTAGGGACGGCAGCCGTCATAGCCGCACTTGGTGCACTGGGTTTGCGGCAGAAGGTCTTCGACCTGGTCGGCGAGGGACTTGGTCACGGCGGGATAATGGGAGGTAAAGCGATATTATCCGCCAACAGTGGCCTTTTCGCACAAGGCTTTCGGTGTTGGCTACTCCCGGCTTCGAAACCGCGTTCGCCTGCGTGAAGCTGGATATGTCGTGGCGCCGGGCGTTCAACAACGGCGGCCCGCAGGCCGCCGTCAACTTCCCAGGGATGCCGGCTATGCCTTGCGGGACTTGCGTTGGGTGGTACCGAGGCCAGCAAGGCCAAGGAGCAACAGGGCGAGTGCGCGGGCGCACCATGCGCGCGTCGGTCCAGTCGGTGATGTAGACGTCGTGGTTCGGCAGCAGGCCGCGCCGGGAATATGCACGATTGTCATTTTGATATTAAAAAGCGCAAAAATTCTGTCGGAAAACTTTACATCTTTTGGAGAAATATCAAGCCCTGCATACCTAAGGCATTGAATTGTTGAGTTTGATTGTTGCTGGCACGAATGTTGCATTTAATCTAACGCAGTCCGTGTCCATATAACAAGGGGTCCTATGAAAGCCTTCAGAACAGTCGCAGTCGCTCTGGCCATGTGCGCCGCAGCCAGCAGCGCATCCGCAGCGCCTATCCTCGATACCGCAGGGGTTGCCACTGCAGTAACGTTCGCTGCGCCATATGGTTACAGGCATGACATCCTCGATCACGGTTACTTTGCCGGCGGCAATATCGCCGGCGCGATCCTGTCGGTCTGGCTTAACGATCCAAACAGGGGAAGCGAAATCGTGAACGTGACGATCGGTATTGGTAACCAGTTGTTCACGCCTGGTGGAAACAACGATGTCAGCAACGGCAATGGTTCCGAAACGCGCGTCGACATTCCGCTGAACGGCACGTCGCTTGCTGACCTGATGCTTGACGGACTCATCGACGTCACGATGGGCACCAACCCGGGCGGTGACTATACCTTCCTGCGCTCGTCGCTTGCGTACGAGCCGGCAGTGATAACGCCAGTCGATGGCGGCCGGGTGCCGGAGCCTTTCACGCTGGGCCTGATGGGCATCGGCCTGGCAGGTCTGGGCTTCGCGAGCCGCCGCAAGAACTGATTGCGCAAGCGGCCCGCAGACACTGGCCGTTGTGACCAACGGCACCGTCCCGGAGCCGTTTTACCCTGGGCCTGATGGGGACCGGCCTCGCCGGTGCCGCGCTGGCACGCCGCCATCGGCGCAGCCCTGAAATGAAAAATGCCGCTCAGCGGCATTTTTTTCGATTGAGGTGGATGCGGTCAGCCGTGCTTGCGGATGAACTCGCCGATCTTCGGGCAGATCACGTCGCGCCAGCGGCGGCCGGAGAAGATGCCGTAGTGGCCGGCCTTCTCGGCCACGAAGTCCTGTTTCATGCCGGCCGGGATGCCCGAGCACAGGTCGTGCGCGGCCTGGGTCTGGCCGGCGCCGGAGATATCATCGAGCTCACCTTCGATCGTGAACAGCGCCACCGTGGTGATGTCCTGCGGACGCACCAGCTGGCCGCCGACTTCCCAGGTGCCGCGCGGCAGGGCGAATTCCTGGAACACGGTCTTGACCGTGTCGAGGTAGTACTCGGCCGGCATGTCGAGCACCGCGTTGTACTCGTTGTAGAACTGGCGGTGGCTTTCGGCCGGCTCGTCGTCGCCCGCCACCAGGTGGTTGTAGAACTCGCGGTGGCTCTGCGCGTGGCGGCCCGGATTCATCGCGATGAAGCCGGCATGCTGCAGGAAGCCCGGGTACACGCGGCGGCCCACGGCGGGGTAGTTGCCCGGCACCGAGTAGATCACCGTGTTCTCGAACCACGAGAAGCTCTTTTCGATCGCCAGGTCGTTGACCGCGGTCGGCGAGCAGCGGGGATCGATCGGGCCGCCCATCATCGTCATCGTCTTCGGCAGTTTCGGGTCCTTGGCGGTGGCCATCAGCGAGATCGCGGCCAGCACCGGCACGGTCGGCTGGCACACCGAGATCACGTGCAGCTCAGGCGCCAGCTGGCGGATGAAGTCCTGCACGTAGAAGATGTAGTCGTCGAGGTGGAATGCGCCTTCCGACAGCGGCACCATGCGCGCGTCGGTCCAGTCGGTGATGTAGACGTCGTGCTTCGGCAGCAGGCCGCACACGGTATCGCGCAACAGCGTCGCGTGGTGTCCGGACAATGGCGCCACCACCAGCACCTTGGGCTGGTCGAGGGCGGCGAATGCCGCGTCGCCCAGGTCCTTCTTGAAGTGCAGCAGCTTGCAGAAAGGGCGCGTGGCCACGGTCCGTTCGAGGATGCCGAACGTGTCTTCGCCGATTGTCACCGTGTCGATGCCGAATTCCGGCTTTTCGTAATCCTTGCCAAGGCGGTACATCAGCTCGTAGCCAGCGGCGATGCGCTGCGAGAACGGGGTGTGCGCCAGCGGGGAGACCGGGTTCGTAAACAGTTTGGAAGACGCGTCTGCCCACTGTATCAGCGGTGTCAGGAATGAGCGTTGCATCTCGTGCAAGTGATAAAGCATACATATTCCTTGTGAGAATTAAATGCACGGGCGTTCGTTCCCGGCGCGGTCAATTATAGGCCATTCGTCAGACCGCAATGCAATTAGTTATTCCCATTGGCAATCTGCCAATGGCCCCAGTCAGCAGTAGGCTTCCTTCGACCTTGCCTCAGGTTTTAACACATCCAATGCGCCCGCTTTATGAGCTACTTAACATATAACAAAAAAGTTTCGCAAAGCGTGGCTTTGTGATGCAAGGGGCGTGCACATCCAGCACATAGGGGCGAAAAAAATGCCGCCCAGCTTGCACTGGACGGCATTTCCGCGAAGCGGATATCGCGCGGCTTTAGTCGAAGACCGGGGTCTCGACGCCGAGGATCTTGTGCAGTTTCGGCGACGTGGTCGTGTACTGCATGTGGATCTTCTTGTCCGGGAAGATGTAAGGCGCCGCGCCGAAAGCAGCCAGCGCCGCTTCGTGGAAGCCCGACAGGATCAGCTTCTTCTTGCCCGGATAGGTGTTGATGTCGCCCACGGCGAAGATGCCCGGCACGTTGGTCTCGAACTTTTCGGTGTCCATGACCTTCAGCTGGCGGCGCTCGATGTCCAGGCCCCACTCGGCGATCGGGCCCAGCTTCGGCGACAGGCCGAAGAACACCAGCAGCATGTCCAGCGGCACGCGGCGGGTGACGCCGTCGGCGCCGGTGACCTTCACTTCGGACAGCTTGCCGTCCTTGGTGTCGAAGCCGGTGACCTGGCCGGTGATCAGCTGCATTTCGAATTCGTCGCACAGCGCCTTCATCTTGGCCACCGAGGCAGGCGCCGCGCGGAAGTCTTCGCGGCGGTGCACCAGCACCACCGATTCCGCCTTGCCGACGAAGTTCAGGGCCCAGTCCAGCGCCGAGTCGCCGCCGCCGCACACCACCAGGTTCTTGCCGTCGAACAGGCCAGGTTCCTTGACGCGGTAGTGCAGCTGGCTGCCTTCGAACTGCTCGATGCCGTCCACCTTCAGCGTGCGCGCCTGGAACGAACCGACGCCGGCCGCGATGAAGATGGTCTTGGTGATGAAGCGGGTGCCAAGCGAGGTTTCGACGTTGAAGCGCGAGTCTTCACGGCGCTGCACGGCGGTCACTTCCTGGCCCAGGTGGAAGGTCGGCTCGAACGGCTCGATCTGCTTGAGCAGGTTGTCGGTCAGTTCCTGGCCGGTGCACACAGGCACGGCAGGGATGTCGTAGATCGGCTTGTCCGGATACAGTTCAACGCACTGTCCGCCCACCGCCGGCAGCGAGTCGATAACGTGGGCCTTGATTTCCAGCAGGCCGAGTTCGAACACCTGGAACAAGCCAACCGGGCCCGCGCCGATGATGACGGCG
The DNA here is from genome assembly GCF_003590855.1 of Massilia cavernae. Classification (GTDB taxonomy): domain Bacteria; phylum Pseudomonadota; class Gammaproteobacteria; order Burkholderiales; family Burkholderiaceae_D; genus Telluria_A; species Telluria_A cavernae. The sequence continues at coordinate 17,130 of NZ_QYUP01000016.1, read as the reverse complement.
TCGGTTTCGATGGCGCCGGCGAACGAACTGTTGGGAGCGATGGTGCCTGCTTCGTGGGTGGCGGAGATTGTCATACGTATACTTCCTGTTGATTTTGATTGGTGTTGCTGCGGCGCGCCCGGGACATTGTGTGCGGGCCCGTAAAAGGAGGGCCAGCCTGCGCCGTGCGCGCGGACCGCTTAGCGGACCAACATGCCCAGCTTGTCCTTGACGTCCTTGTACTGCTCGGCTTCAGGCAGCGCAGGCTTGGTCTTGGTGATCGACGGCCACGAGCGCGCCAGGTCGACGTTGATCTTGATGAATTGCTGCTGGTCGGCCGGCACGTCTTCCTCGGCGTAGATGGCGTTGACTGGGCATTCGGCCACGCAGACGGCGCAGTCGATGCACTCGTCAGGATCGATCGTCAGAAAATTCGGGCCTTCCCGGAAACAATCTACCGGGCATACATCGACGCAATCGGTGTAGCGACATGCGATGCACGATTCGGTGACAACGTGGGTCATAACAGTCCTATCTGTGAAATTAGGTGTTGCGGGCCGGCGCCGGAACGATCCGCCAACCATAGCAAAGCACTGTATTTTAAGGCAATTCGGTTTTTCTCACAAATGACGCTTATACACTATACAAATAAGCAAATGCTGGTCATGGCGCCCGTTTTGCCGCTTTTTTGACAATCCGGCAGGGCGGACGCCACGCCTTCCAGCGGTTCAGCCGCCCGCGCGCAGGCGCTCGAGCAGGGGTTTCCAGTGGGTGCAGGCAGGTCCGCCGTCTTCCGCGAACTCGACAGTATGACAGCGTTGGCCGTCGTCCGCCGTGATCTCCCAGTGCGGGATGTCGGCGCCGACCGGGGCCGGCGTGGCGGCGGCCTGGAAGAAGCCGAGGTCCTGCAGCAGCGCCTCGAGCTCCGGACCATGACTGACGCCGGCGGTATCGAGTTGGTAGTGTTCGGCGCCGCCGGCGAAGCCGCCGCCGCCTTTGACGGTGATTTTCACGCGTCCTCCGCGCTGCGGTCGCCGCCGGCGGCTTCGTCGTCGCGCGAGGGCGCCGGACCGGTGCGCCCATGCTCGGCGCACCATTGCGCCAGCGCCTGCACCTCGGCGTCGAACACGTGGTCGATGCCGTAGTACTCGGCCAGGTTCATGGTGCCGCAGCAGGCGCGCCGGTCCTGCACCGCACCGGGCGCATCCCGCACGCCCGGCGCCAGGCGCGCGTCCGCGGGCACGTCCTCGGTCAGCGCCAGCGGCGACGCCACCACCTCGCGCGCAACGAAGCGGTTGCGGATGAAGTTGCGGTATGCGGCCGGGCGCTTGTCCTCGCCGACGATGCGCAGCATCTCGTTGACCACGTCGGGATAGGTCGCGCCGAAGTCGGGCGCCGCGATCAGCGCGCGCAGCAGCACGCCGCGCAGGTAGCCGGCGACCTCGTGCAGCACCGCGGCGTCGTCGCGCAGTGCAGGGTCGCGTTCGTGGGTGAAGATGTCGGCCAGGATGTCGTAGATGGCGCCGGTGAACACCTGCGAGATCGCATGCACCTCGGTGCCCGCTTCCGACAGCGTGATGTCGTTGTCGGCGTTGCGCAGGCCGTTCGAGCGGCCCAGCGCCAGGCCGAACTGCTCGGCGATGTCGGCCAGGAAGGTCTTGTCGTGCAGGCGTGCCTTGGTCTGCGCCACGATCGCTTCGCACTGATCCAGCTGCGACAGCGCCAGGAAGATCGCGGTCAGGTCGCCGAAAGCTTCGTGCAGGCCGCCGGTCTGCGGCGGGTTATCGGCCAGCAGCCAGTCGGGTTTCAGGCCGTCGAGCACCGCATGCCCGGCCTCGTGCGAGACGATGTCGAACGAACGGCAGGTGTACACGCGCTCGGCCGAGCCGCTGGGGACGAAGTCGCCGAACTTCAGGCAGCACTGCGAGCGGCTGTAGAAGGCGTTCATCGTGTTGGGCAGGCCGTGCGGGAAGATCTCCAGGGGCGCGGTGTCGATGCTGCTGTTCCACTGCCACGGCAGCGGCGTTTCGCCGTCGCCGCCGGCCAGCGCCCGCTGGTACATCGTCAGGGTCTGGCGCACCACCGCGAAGGTGTGCACGGCGTCGAACTGCGGCGTGTCGGGCATGGTGACGAAGTCGCCGAAGGCGTTCGGGCTGACCGGCGCGATGCCCGGCTCGCCGTACACGATGCGGGCATCGCGCGGCCCGGCCAGCACGATCCCCGGCAGGAAGGCCTTGCGCGTGCCGATCTCGCTGACCGACGGGTCCTGCTTCCACATCAGCACGCGCGCGCCGAAGGCGTACGGCAGCGGCACCGGTTCCGGCGGCGGCTGATCGGCCAGGCCGATGCGCGGCTTGCCCGGTTCGAGCATCAGCGAGGCGGCCTTGCGGTGCTGGCGGTAGGGGGCGCTGGGAGTCGGCACGAAGCTGACCGGCGCTTGCTCGCGTTCGGTCACGAGCGCCCCGGCCGGTACGCTTACTCGACGATTCATGGTCGTTCTCCACAAGGCTGGTGCGCCTTCCGGTAGTGGTTGGCAGACACGTTTGTGAAGAAATAGTGGCGCGGCCAGCCCCGGCCGCGCTTGATTCGGCGCAAGCCCGGGATAGAAGCGCGGGTAAAACGGGCGGCCGTGCTACACGAGGAACATCACCACCGCCACCACGGTCGGCAGCGCGGCGCCGGCCAGAAGGCCGGGCACCCCGATAGCCTCGTCCCGGAAGCCCTTGCGCAGCAGGGCCGCGCCGGCCGGATTGGGCGCGTTGGCGATCACGGTCAGGCCGCCGCCGGCCACCGCGCCCGCCACCAGCAGGTACTTCGCCTGGTCGGACAGGCCATGGATCAGCGAGCCGAGGTAGGTCAGCGCAGCGTTGTCGGTGATCGCGGTCAGCCCCACGGCGCTGAAGAACAGGGCCAGCGGCTGCAGGCTGGTGACGACCGGCTGCAGCCACCACTGCTGCATGCCGCCCAGGACCACCAGGCCGGCCAGGAAGAAGCCGACCAGCACGCCTTCGCGCAGGATCAGGGGCGACTGGTACTCGCCATAGGCATGGCAGAAACCGAGGAACAGCAGGAACAGGCCGAGGAAGATGACCGGGTGATGGGCGAAGCCGACCACCGCGGCGAGGAAGGTGATGTGGATCAGGCGCACCAGGAGCGGCACCGGCGCGCCGTCCTCGACCGGCACTTCGTCGACCAGGTGGGCGCGCAGCATGAAGGTAACGACCGTGGCGTTGATGACGACCGCGATGGCGGCGCGCCAGCCGAAGGTGGTCGCCATGAAGGCCGAGTCCCAGCCCCAGGTGTGCGCCACCATCAGCACCGGCGGCGCCGCGAACGAGGTCAGGGTGCCGCCGATCGACACGTTGACGAACAGGACGCCGAGCGCGGCGTATTTCAGCCACTCCGGCATCTCCTTGCGGAACACCAGCGGCAAGAGCATCAGCGCGGCCAGCGTCATGGCGGCCGGCTCGGTGACCAGCGAGCCAAGCAGCGGCACCATCGCCATGCATAGCCAGGTGCGCGCGACGGCGGCACGCGCGGGCGCCATCCGCGCCAGCAGCGCAATGAACCAGCGCACGGTTTCGAGCACCGGCCGCGATGCGGCGATGACCATGATGACGAACACGAACAGCGGCTCGGTGAAGGTGCGCGATTCGGCGTAGGCCAGCGCTGCGGCGCCGCCCGATACCAGCGCCATTGCGCCGACAAGGATGATCGCCCACATGCCGAAAATGACCTCGACCTCGCCGAAGTAGTGGATCAGGCCCTCGTGGCGGGGGAAGTGGTGGGCGAGGCGTACGAAGTATTGCGCGGTGAAGGTATGCACGAGCGCGAGGCCGAAAATCACGGCGGCGATCAGCTGGATGTCGGTCATGGTGGTCCGGGGTAAACGAGCAGCTCGTATTATTGCCGATTTCTCAATGCCGCCGGCAAAAAACGGGATGCGCCTTGGACGAGATTGCCTATGCGCGGTATCATCTTCGTTTTGCCCGAAACGGAAACACCGACATGGCTGACATCAGCATCGTCCAGGACCACAGCCTGACGCCGGAAAAAGCGCGCGACGCCGCGCAGCAGGTAGCCGACAAGATCTCCCGCGAATTCGACCTGGCCTGCAAATGGGAAGGCGACGTGCTGCGCTTCGAGCGCAGCGGCGTGAACGGATCGCTGACCTTGCGCGGCCAGCAGGCGCGGATGCAGATCACGCTGGGATTCTTGATGGGGGCGTTCGCGCCCACGATTCGCGCCAAGGTGGCGGAGAAGATGCAGAAGGTGTTTTGCGCGGCGTGATGAAGAAGTAGGGCCGTAGGGCCGTAGGGCCGTAGGGCCGTAGGGCGGATAAGCGGAGCGCATCCGCCGATTTTGCGCCGCGTCGACGCATACATGGCGGATGCGCTGCGCTTATCCGCCCTACGGGTGTACTTAAGCCTTCAGCTCTTCAATCAGGTCGACATACTGCTGCATCGCCTCATCCTGCGAAGTGCCCTTCAGCGCGTCCCACGCGTCGAACTTGGCGCGGCCGACCATGTCGGTGAAGCCAGGGCGCTCGCCCGTCGCGTCGCCGCCCGAGGCCTGCTTGTACAGCGCGTAGATCTTCAGCAGCGTCATGTTGTCCGGACGCTCAGGCAGGTTCTTGGAATCGGCCTGGGCCTGGGTGAACTGTTCCTGCAAGCTCATAAATGCTCCTGTGGGATGGGTAAAGCGGGCGCTTAGACAGCCAGCAGCTCGACGTCGAAGATCAGCGTGGCGTTCGGCGGGATCACGCCGCCCGCGCCGCGCGCGCCGTAGCCCAGGCTCGCAGGGATGGTCAGGCGGCGCTGGCCGCCGACCTTCATGCCCTGGACGCCTTCGTCCCAGCCGCGGATGACCTGGCCGGCGCCGAGGTTGAACTGGAACGGATCGTTGCGGTCTTTGCTCGAATCGAATTTCGCGCCCTGGGTGCCGTCGTCGTTGCGCAGCCAGCCGGTGTAGTGAACGGTGACAGGCGTGCCTGCCTTGGCTTCGGCGCCTTCGCCGACTTTGGTGTCTTCGTACTGCAGGCCGGATTCGGTGGTGGTCGTGGACATGTCGTTTCCTTTAAGAGAGCGGTGTGATCGACGATTGTAGTCCATGCCGTGTCAATCCGCCAATTGACGGGCCGGCAAGGCAGAGCTCCCGGGTTTCGATTATGCTTCGCCTGCTTCGAACGACAATTCGCCAACCATTCATCCAGCCTAATGAACCAGAACTCCCTGCGTCCCGTCGCCACCGCCTACGGCCGCGCCCTGATGTCCCAGCTGAGCGGGAAAATGCTGCTGCTGTCGGTGATTCCCTTCCTGCTGTCGGTGGCACTGTGGGGCGCGCTGCTGTGGAACGGCCTGCAGCCTGTGCTCGACCACATGCACGCGCTGTTCACGGAGTATGGCTGGTTCAGCGCCAGCGGCAGCTGGCTGTCGGCGCTGGGCCTCGGCTTCCTGAAGACCGTCATCGTGCCGCTGCTGGCGGTGCTGTTCCTGCTGCCGCTGATGGTGGTGACTTCGCTGCTGTTCATGGGCGTGGTGGCGATGCCGGCCATCGTGCGCCACGTCGCTCGCCGCCAGTTCCCGCAACTGGAGATGAAGAAGGGCGGCAGTTTCATCGGCAGCCTGCTGGTCAACCTGAGCGGTTTCGTCATCTTCGTTCCGCTTTGGCTGCTGTCGCTGCCGCTGTACGCGATCGCGCCGGTGGCGGTGATCGCGCAGGCCGCGCTGTGGGGCTGGCTGACCGCGCGCGTGATGAGCTACGACGCGCTCGCCGACCATGCCAGCGAAGACGAACGCATCGAGATCGCGCGCCGCCACAAGCGCCAGCTGATGATCATCGGAATCGCATCGGGCGCGGCCGGCGCACTGCCGGGCATCGTGTGGATCGGCGGGACCATCGTGGCCGTGTTCCTGTTCCCGTTCCTGGCGGCGCTGTCGATCTGGCTGTATGTGGTGATCTTCATTTTCACCGGACTCTGGTTCCAGTATTACTGCATGCAGGCGCTGGCCGACCTGCGCGCCGAACGCGGCACGAACGTGGTCGCGGCGGCGATGTAATCATCCGGTCAATTGACGTTTTTATACTAACATGGTTAGTTCGCGCACCGACTGTAACGGCGGGGCGCGAATGCATATTGCATGAATCGGCGGCGCCTTTTTTTGCATCCAACGCAGTCGTTGTTTTTTTGCGAAAATGGCAGGACGAAATCAAACTTTTCATGAACTCGCCTTCGTGCCACAGGGTTCGTGTGGTGCAATGTAGTTATCGCGAATCGGTATCTTGAGTGGGGTGCCGCGCAGTAGATTGCAATAACAAGCTCTTCAAATCACTCGCACCAACCAGTTGCACAGATGGCGAAGGTTGAACGGGGATTCGAAGTAAAATTGATTCAAACCGGTTGACCATCATGGAAAGTACTCGTCGTTTTCGACGGCCCCGCATCGTAGACCGCGCCGTACGCAAATTGCGCGGACGCGCCGCTTCTATCGCCAGCACAGGCACGCACAGCGTACCGCATCTCAATTACCCGCATCCGCACCTGTCGCTCGTGCCCGAGCCTGCGCCCGTATCCGAAGGAGCGGAAGACGCCATGCCCGAGCCGCAACCCGACAAGCCGCGCCGCCGCTTCCGCCCCGTCCTGTTCATCATCGTGCTGGTGCTGCTCGTGCTGGCGGCCGCGCTGGCCGCCTACGAAATGCGCAGCTCTGCGATGCAGGCCGAGTACTTTTCGCGGCTGGCGTCCAAGCTCACCTACACGATGGGCGAGGGCCCGAGCAAGTCGATCCGCTTCCCGTCCGAAAGCCCGTACGACGCGCGCCTCGGCTACGCCAACCTGCCCGGCTACCTCGACAAGCTGCAATCGCGCGACTACCTGGTGGCGGCGCAGGCGCGCATTTCGCCGGCGATGTCCGACATGGCCGACCATGGCCTGTTCGCCACGTACAAGGAAAAGACCAGGGCCGGCCTGTCCATCCTCGACTGCCGCGGCGCGCCGCTGTTCTCGTCGCAGTTCCCCGAACGCTATTACGACGGCTTCGACAAGGCGCCTGCGCTGCTGGTCAAGAGCCTGCTGTTCATCGAAAACCGCGAACTGCTCGACACCAAATACCCGAAGCGCAATCCTGCCGTCGAATGGGACCGCTTCAGCAAGGCCGTGCTCGACAAGTTGCTGAGTGTGTTCACGCCGGGCGACAAGCGCTCGGCCGGCGGCAGCACGCTTGCCACGCAAATCGAAAAATACCGCCACTCGCCGGAGGGCCGCACCGGATCGCTGTCCGACAAGCTGGTCCAGATGGCGTCGGCCACGCTGCGCGCCTACCAGGGCGGCGAAGATACGACAAAGGCACGCCGCCAGATCGTGGTCGACTACCTCAACACCGTGCCGCTGTCGGCCAAGCCTGGCTACGGCGAAGTGAACGGCATCGGCGACGGCATGTGGGTCTGGTACGGACGCAAGTTCGACGAGGTCAACCGCGTCCTTGCCGGCCGCCTCGACACGCCGCAGGCCGCGCAAGTCTACAAGGAAGCACTGAGCCTGATGATCGCGCAGCGCCGTCCCGCGCACTATCTCGGCGCCGGCGACGACGACCTCGAAAGGCTGACCAACACCCACCTGCGCGTGCTGGCGCAGGCCGGCGTGATTTCGCCCAAGCTGCGCGACGCCGCGCTGCCGCTGCCGCTCAACCCGTCGGCCAGCTCCGGCGTCGCGTCGCCGGCCGCCAACACCTTCGTCACGCGCAAGGCCTCGAACGCGGTGCGCACCCACCTGGGCAGCATGCTCGGCGACAGCCGCCTGTACAACCTCGACCGGCTCGACCTGTCGGTCGCCAGCACGCTCGACTCGAACGCGCAGAACGCCGTCACCGCGGTGCTGCGCGACCTGCGCGACGCCGAAAAGGCAGCAGCGGCCGGCCTGACCGGCAAGGGCCTGCTGGGCAATGGCGACCCCGCCAACGTGGTGTACAGCTTCACCTTGCTCGAACGCGGCGCCAACGCCAACTACCTGCGCGTGCAGACCGATAACTACGACCAGCCGCTCGACATCAACGAAGGCGCGAAGCTTGACCTCGGCTCCACCGCTAAGCTGCGTACGCTGGTGACCTACCTCGACATCGTCGACCAGCTGCACAAGCGTTTCTCAGGCATGGACGCGCAGCAGCTCAAGGCGGTGCATATCGATCCGAAGGACCGCATGTCGCAGTGGGCGGTGGAATACTTCACGCTCAACGCCAGGCCGGAACAGCGATCGCTCGATGCGATGCTGGAGGCGGCGCTCAACCGCAAGTACTCGGCCAGCCCGTACGAAGGCTTCTTCACCGGCGGCGGCCTGCACACCTTCGGCAACTTCAGCAAGCTGGACGACCGCAAGATCATGCCGGTGCGCGACGCGCTGCGCAGCTCGACCAACCTGGTGTTCGTCCGCATGATGCGCGACGTGGTGCGCTATTACATGTTCCAGCTGCCCGGATCGTCGGCGGCGCTGCTGGCCGATTCGACCGATCCGCGCCGGGCCGAATACCTGGCCCGTTTCGCCGACCGCGAAGGCCGCGAGTTCCTCACGCGCTTCTATAACAAGTACCGCGGCAAGACCGCGGCCGAAGCCGAGAAGGTACTGCTGGCCAGCCTGCGTCCGACGCCGACCCGCCTGGCCAACGTGCACCGCACGATCGCGCCGGAAGCGACGGTGGCGCAGTTCGGCAAGTTCATCAACGACAACCTGGCGTCGACCAACGAGATCGACGACGAGCGCATAGCACGCATGTACACGCAGTACTCGCCTGCCAACATGTCGCTGGCCGACCGCGGCTACCTGGCCACCATCCACCCGCTGGAATTGTGGCTGGTCGGGTACATGCGCGCCCACCCCGAGGCCAAGTTCGCCGACATCACCGACGCCAGCGTGCGCGAACGCCAGCTGGTGTATGCGTGGCTGTTCAACACCCACCGCAAGCACGCCCAGGACCGCCGCATCGCCGGCCTGCTGGAGGTGGAAGCCTTCCTCAAGATCCACGCACAGTGGAAAAAGATGGGCTATCCGTTCGACTCGCTGACGCCGTCCTATGCGACCACGCTGGGCGCCTCGGCCGACCGTCCTGCTTCGCTGGCCGAGATGATGGGCATCATCGTCAACGGCGGCCTGCGCAAGCCGACCCGCCGCATCGACTCGCTCCACTTCGCCAAGGCTACGCCGTATGAAACGCTGGTCAAGCCGGCGGGCGAAGCCAAGGCCGAAAGAGTGCTGTCGCCGGAAGTGGCAAGCGTGGTGGCGGAAGCGATTCGCGGCGTCGTGTCCGACGGTACCGCCAAGCGCGTGAAAACGGCCTTCACGATGTCGGACGGGCAGGTGATCGCAGTTGGCGGCAAGACTGGTACCGGCGACCAGCGCTTCGAGGTGTATGCGGGGGCAGGGCGCCTGATCGAGTCGCGCTACGTGAACCGGTCGGCGACCTTCGTCTTCAACATCGGCGAGCGCTTCTTCGGCAGCATGACGGCTTACGTGGCCGGTCCGCGTGCGGCCGACTACGACTTCACCAGCGCGCTGCCGGTACAGTTGCTGGTCACCCTGGCGCCAAGCCTGATGCCGATGATCGAACCGCCGGCGACGACGGCTGCAGGCGTGCCGTACAAGGTCTGCGGCGGCAACTAAGCCTCATGGATCTCTGACACGTAGGGCGGATAAGCGCAAGCGGTGAAGCAGGGGTTTCGAATCGCAAAGCGATTCGCCTGCGGAACGGCATTCGCTTGCAAGCGAATGCTCCTTAGCGAAGCATCCGCCGAACGCATGCGCCGCCATAAATGCATGCAATCGGCGGATGCGCTTCGCTTATCCGCCCTACTCGTTTCCGGTGCGCGCCGGTTGTAGGGGGGGCACACGTTACGCCTTGCATAGTTGTTAAAACCTTGGCATCGTACGGAGCATGAAACCCATGCGCCGCGTTATGTCCAACATCCGGAAATTCACCCGGTTCTCCTTCCCCGACCTGGTCGCCGCCACCGGCCCCACCGTGATCCTGATCGCGGCCCTGTGTGCGCTCGCCTACGTGATGGTCGACCCGACTCCGCCGCGCCAGGTGTCGCTGGCCACCGGCCAGGAAAACAGCGCCTACGAGGAGTTCGGCAAGAAGTACGCTGCCGCACTGGCCAAACACGGCATCAAGGTCACGCTGCAGCCCTCGCTCGGGTCGCAGGAGAACCTGGAGCGGCTCAAGGACGGCACCGTCGATATCGCCTTCGTGCAAAGCGGCGGCTCGACCGAACAGGCCGGGGGCGAGCGCAAGGGGCTGGTCTCGCTGGGTAGCCTGTTCACCGAGCCGGTCTGGCTGTTCATGCGCGAGCCGGTCGCCGTTACCCACATCGCCGACCTGAAAGGCAAGCGGATCAACTTGGGGCCGGAGGGCACCGGCGTGCCGAAGCTGTTCCGCCAGGTGCTCGAGCTGAACGGCGTCGATCCGGGCACGCTGATCATCGGCGGCCTGGAAAACACGCCGGCCACGGTCGAGCTGCTGGAAGGCCGCATCGACGCGCTGGTATTCAGCTCCGGCCCGGAAGCGCTGCTGGTGCAGATGCTGCTGCAGACGCCCGGCATCAAGCTGTTCGACTTCTCCCAGGCCGAGGCGTACACGCGCCGCATGCCGTTCGTGTCGCACGTGGTGCTGCCGCGCGGGATCGTCGATGTCGGCCGCGACCTGCCTGCGCAGGACTATCACCTGATCGCGCCCACCGCCACCCTGGTCGCGCGCGACGACCTGCATCCCGCGCTGGTCGACCTGTTCGTGCAGGCCGCCAGCAGCATCCACGGCGCGCCGGGATGGTTCCAGCAGCAGGGCCAGTTCCCATCGCCGAAGTTTACCGAGATCCCGGTGGCGCGCGAGGCGCAGAAGTTCTACAAGGATGGGCCGCCGCTGCTGCAGCGCTACATGAGCTTCTGGATGGCGAACCTGCTGGACCGGATGTGGGTGCTGGTGGTGGCGCTGGCGGCGCTGTGGATCCCGCTGTCGAAAGTGGTGCCGCCGCTGTACGTATGGCGAATCCGCTCGCGCGTCTACCGCTGGTATGGTCAGCTGCGCACAGTGGAGCAGGAACTGGACGCCGCGCCGCACGAGGGAAAGGCGCAGGTGTGCGCTGCGCTGCTCAAGCGCCTCGACGAGATCGAGGACAGGGTCAACCAGATTTCGATTCCGCTGGCTTTCGCGGATGCCCTGTACGGCCTGCGCAGCCACATCAATTTCGTGCGCCAGCGCGTGCGCCATGCGATGAATGTGGAGGGGCGCGGCAAGGAAGCGCGCCCCGAGGTTGCTGCCGATGGAGGGACTGCGGCGCCGGGCGCCGCGGTGTAAGCATTCGCTTACGCGCCCTTCCAGGGCAGGCCCTCCTTGCACCAGCCGCTGACGGTCTTGCGGTGACCTTCGCTGTCCTTCGGCCCCTCGAAGCCGTCGAGGATGTCGAAGGCATGCGGGAAGCCGGCTTCCCGCGCGGCCGCCGCGCCGCTGCGCGAGCGCACGCCGGAACGGCACAGGAACAGCAGGATGTCGTCGCGCTGCGCGGCTTCCGCCAGGTGCTGTTTGAACAGCGGGTTCTGGGTGCCGCCCGGCCAGGTATTCCATTCCACTTCGATATGCTGGCTGCCCGGCACTGCCGGACGGCCGACCCATTCGCGCTCGGCGGTGGTGCGCACGTCGACCAGCTTGACCCGCGGGTCGGCCTGGATCAGCTGCCAGGCTTCTTGCGGCGTCACCGCTCCCTCGTAGGGCTGCCCGGGCGTACGGGTGCGGGCGCGGGTGAGAATCTCTTGAACGGTGTCCATGCGATGTCTTTCAGATAGTATTTAGGGCTATGATAGGGATCCGGCGCACCAGCCGAGGGCAAACAGCCTATTCCGGTGCATTGCGCATCAAAACGGTGCGATAATTTATGAATGCACCAATATTGTGCGATGACTCAGCGGCAGACAGCGGGCGACGTTTCGGTTCGGTTCATTTTAGAAGCATTTTATCGCCCGTTCAAAGGTGCTGCTGCGTAACACGGTTTTTCGCTGGCTGGCATGCTTCCTGCTTATAGCTGTGCAAGCTTTGCCGCAAGCGCACGTGCGCCGGCAACCCCCCATTTCATTTAGGAGAATCCAGAATGGCAAGAACAGCCGCAGAAGTCTTGAAGATGGTCAAGGACAACGAGGTCAAGTTCGTTGATTTCCGTTTTGCCGACACCCGCGGCAAGGAACAGCACGTGACCGTGCCTGTGTCGCACTTCGACCTCGATAAGTTCGAGTCGGGCCACGCGTTCGACGGCTCGTCGATCGCCGGCTGGAAGGGCATCGAAGCATCGGACATGATCCTGATGCCTGACCCGAACACCGCGCACATCGACCCGTTCATGGAAGAGACCACGCTGTTCATGCAGTGCGACGTGATCGAGCCGTCGGACGGCAAGGGCTACGACCGCGACCCGCGCTCGATCGCCAAGCGCGCCGAAGCCTACCTGAAGTCGACCGGCATCGGCGACACCGCCTTCTTCGGTCCTGAGCCGGAATTCTTCATCTTCGACAGCGTGCGCTGGAAGATCGACATGTCGGGCTGCTTCGTCAAGATCGACTCCGACGAATCGTCGTGGGCGACCGACAAGGAAATCGAAGGCGGCAACAGCGGCCACCGTCCAACCGTCAAGGGCGGCTACTTCCCGGTTCCTCCGGTCGACAGCTTCCAGGACATGCGTTCGGAAATGTGCCTGATCCTCGAAGCGCTGGGCATCCCGGTCGAAGTGCACCACCACGAAGTGGCCGGCGCCGGCCAGAACGAAATCGGCACCAAGTTCTCGACCCTGGTCGAGCGCGCCGACTGGACCCAGAACCTGAAGTACGTGGTCTGGAACGTGGCCCACAGCTACGGCAAGACCGCGACCTTCATGCCGAAGCCTATCGTCGGCGACAACGGCTCGGGCATGCACGTGCACCAGTCGATCTGGAAAGAAGGCAAGAACCTGTTCGCAGGCGACGGCTATGCCGGCCTGTCGGATGACGCGCTGTTCTACATCGGCGGCATCATCAAGCACGCCAAGGCGCTGAACGCGATCACCAACCCTGGCACCAACTCGTACAAGCGCCTGGTGCCTGGCTACGAAGCCCCGGTCAAGCTGGCCTACTCGGCACGCAACCGTTCGGCATCGATCCGCATCCCGCACGTGGCGAACCCGAAAGGCCGCCGCATCGAGACCCGCTTCCCTGACCCGCTGGCCAACGTCTACCTGTGCTTCGCCGCGCTGCTGATGGCAGGCCTGGACGGTATCCAGAACAAGATCCACCCGGGCGAAGCAGCGTCGAAAGACCTGTACCACCTGCCGCCGGAAGAAGACGCGCTGATCCCGACCGTCTGCGCATCGCTGGAAGAAGCACTCGACGCGCTGAACAAGGACCGCGAGTTCCTGACCCGCGGCGGCGTGTTCAGCGACAGCATGATCGATGCGTACATCGAACTGAAGATGACCGAAGTGCAGCGCATGCGCATGACGACCCATCCGGTTGAATTCGACATGTACTATTCCTGCTAATCGTTTTCTTGTTCGCTTGCCAGCTTGTGTGAACAGGCTGGCATCGAATCTGTAAATGAGCTGTAATAAACGCGCGGAGAGCCACAGCTTTCCTCGCGTTTTTTTTTAGGATAAGGTATGTTCAAGGTCACCTTTATTCCGCACGGATTCACGTGCTTTGAACGCTGATGCTAATGACAACGAGGATTTTCCCTGCAGTTATCGGCTTTGCACTGATGTCGGCGGCGCCGTTCGCGGCGGCCGACATCTACCTGTGCACCGATGCGCAGGGCAGGCGCGAGCTGACCGATGCCAGCCGTCCAGGCTGCAAGATGCTCGACGTGCCCGGCTCGATCGCGGCGCCGCCGGCGCGCAAGGGGCCTGCACAGCAGCCGGCCCGGATAGCGTCGACGATGTCGACGGCCACGCCGGCGGATTTCCCGCGCGTCGACAGCGCCCAGCAGCGCGCGCGCGACGACGACCGCCGCGGCATCCTGTCGGAAGAGCTGCGCAGCGAAGAGCGCCGCCTGGCCGAGCTGCGCAAGGAATTCAACAACGGCGAGCCTGAACGCCAGGGCAACGAAAAGAACTACGCCAAGTACCAGGCGCGCGTGGCCGACATGCGCGACAGCATTTCGCGCTCCGAACAGAACGTCGCCGCGCTCAAGCGCGAACTGTCGAACATCCGATGAACGCCGACGCGCTGGCCGGACTCGACCTGCTTGCCTCGGCGGTGCTGATCGCCGACGCGGCCGGCCGCATCCAGTACGCCAACGCCGCTGCCGAGAACTTGCTCGACAGCTCGGTCAAGGCGCTGTCGCGCCAGAGCCTGGCCACCCTGTTCGTCAACGGCGACGAACTGGCCGCGCTGTGCGAGCAGGCCAAGGCCCACAAATACGCCGACATCCGCCAGGACCTGGCCCTAGAACGGGGCGGGCGCGAGCCCTTGCATGTGCACAGCATCGTTTCGGTGCTCGACGGTGGTGCGGTGCTGGTCGAGTTGCGCGAGAACGACCAACAGCTCAAGCTCGACCGCGAGGAGCGCCTGCTCGACCAGAGCCAGGCCAACAAGGAGCTGATCCGCAACCTGGCGCACGAGATCAAGAACCCGCTGGGCGGCATTCGCGGCGCGGCCCAGCTGCTCGAACTGGAGCTGCCGCCGCTGCACCTGACCCAGCTGCGCGAATACACCCAGGTCATCATCAAGGAAGCCGACCGGCTGCAGACCCTGGTCGACCGCCTGCTGGCGCCGCACCGGCGCCCGCACATCGTGGGAGACGTCAACATCCACGAAGTGCTGGAGCGGGTGCGCAGCCTGATCCTGGCCGAATTCCCGAGCGGGCTCGCGATCCGGCGCGACTATGACGCCTCGATTCCCGAGTTTCGGGGCGACAAGGAACAGCTGATCCAGACCGTGCTCAACATTGCCCACAATGCCGCCCAGGCGCTGGCGGAGCGCATCGAGGCGGGCGACGCCGAGATTATTCTGAAGACGCGGGTGGCGCGCCAGATGACCCTGGCCAAGGTTCGCTACGCGCTGGCATTAGACTTGCATATCATCGACAATGGACCGGGGATCTCGCCCCAGATCCGCGACCGGATTTTCTACCCGCTGGTGTCGGGCAGGGATGGCGGCAGCGGTTTGGGGCTGACGCTCGCACAGACCTTCGTGCAACAGCACATGGGCGTGATCGAGTGCGAGAGCCGGCCCGGCCTGACCGACTTCCGCATCCTGCTGCCGCTGCCATAAGCCGCGGCCCGGCGGGTGGCAGCGGTCCCCATTGCAGATCGATTAAGCGGGAAAGCGCGAATACATGAAACCAATCTGGATAGTCGACGATGATGCATCGATCCGCTGGGTGCTCGAAAAAGCCCTGGCGCGCGAAAACCTGGCCACCCGCAGCTTTTCGAATGCCCCCGACGCGCTCGCCGCGCTGGAGCTGGAAACGCCGCAAGTGCTGGTGTCCGACATCCGCATGCCGGGCGAGTCCGGCCTCGAACTGTTGCAGGCAGTCAAGGAAAAATGCCCCGGCCTGCCGGTCATCATCATTACCGCCTACTCCGACCTGGACTCGGCCGTGGCCGCCTTCCAGGGCGGGGCCTTCGAATACCTGGCAAAGCCCTTCGACATCGACAAGGCTGTCGCCCTGATCCGGCGCGCGCAGGATGAAAGCCTGCGCGAAACCAGCGTCGAGGCCGGGCCGGCCGACACCCCGGAAATCCTGGGCCAGGCGCCCGCCATGCAGGAAGTGTTCCGCGCCATCGGCCGGCTGTCGCAGTCGAACGTGACGGTGCTGATCACCGGCGAATCCGGAACCGGCAAGGAGCTTGTCGCGCGCGCCCTGCACAAGCACAGCCCGCGCGCCAGCCAGCCCTTCATCGCACTGAACACGGCGGCGATTCCCAAGGACTTGCTGGAATCCGAACTGTTCGGCCATGAACGGGGCGCCTTTACTGGCGCCCAGGCAACACGGCGCGGACGCTTCGAGCAGGCCGAGAACGGCACCCTGTTCCTCGACGAGATCGGCGACATGCCCTTCGACCTGCAGACCCGGCTGCTGCGGGTGCTGTCGGACGGGCACTTCTACCGGGTCGGCGGCCACCAGCCGCTCAAGGCCAACGTGCGGGTGATCACCGCGACCCACCAGAACCTCGAGCTGCGCGTGCGCGAAGGCATGTTCCGCGAGGACTTGTATCACCGCCTGAACGTGATCCGGCTGCGCTTGCCGAGCCTGCGCGAACGGCGCGAGGACATTCCGATCCTGACCCGCCATTTCCTGGTGCAGAGCGCACGCCAGCTGGGCGTGGAGACCAAGCGCATGAGCGAGGCGGCCATGGCCTTCCTCAGCAGCCTGGAGCTGCCGGGCAATGTGCGCCAGCTGGAAAACCTGTGCAACTGGATCACCGTGATGGCGCCGGGGCAGACGGTCGAGGTCAAGGACCTGCCGCCGGAACTGGCGCATGGCTCGGGCGGCGGCTGGGACACGGTGGCGCAGGCGCCGCTGGAGCTGCCGATGTCCTCGGTGGCGTCACAGGCGATGGCGCCGGCGCGTAATGGGGACTGGATCGACATGCTGGAAATGCAGGCGGCCAGGATGCTGAGCGCAGGCGAGCTGGAGGTGATGGACGTACTGGGGCGCCAGTTCGAGTCGGCGCTGATCAAGACGGCGCTGAAGTATACGCATGGACGCAAGAACGATGCGGCGGTCAGGCTGGGGATCGGGCGCAATACCATCACGCGGAAGATCGCCGAGCTGGGGATAGGCGGGGCGAAGGACGATTAGCCGCAAGGCTGCGGTTCGCATATAGCCTGCCAGCATATAGTAAGCTGTGCGCTTTGCAAGCTTACTGGATTGTCCATGTTGATCAACTGCGTTGCGTATGAAGAAGGCAAGAAGCTGTCCGACATCCCGGTGGAGGCGATCAGCGACTACCTGGCACGTCCCAGATGCTTTGTGTGGGTAGCGCTGGCCGACCCCCTGCCGGATGAACTGCTTGAAATGCAGGTGGAGTTCGGCCTGCACGAACTGGCGCTCGAGGATGCGATGCGGGGCAACCAGCGCCCCAAGATCGAGGAATACGGCGACTCCATGTTCGTCGTCGTCCACATGGTCGAACTGTCCGGCGACG
>NZ_QYUP01000150.1 GCF_003590855.1 Massilia cavernae | reverse complement strand
GTCCATCGGCCAATACCGGTTATCCAGTTCTGGAGCAGGAGGTCGGTGTCCGGAAAGATGTCGTCGCCAAAATTCCAATTCAACGCGCGTCAATTGATCCTTATGATAAAGGTTCTTCCACTACCTCAGGAGAGCTTCATGAGTAAATCAAAAGATCACAGTGCGTCCCCTACCGCAGGCCAGCGCGTAGACCGAAATTACAAGGCTGACCAAGCTAATCCGAATCGCGGCACGCCAGGTACGAACAAGGCGTATGACCATGTGCACGGTAATCGAGGCGGCCAACTTAACCCAAATCGCCGTTCTGGCTGATCGCATGCGGTCCTTCAGGCGCTGCCTGGGGGACCTTGGAGTAATGATGACATCGACGATTGGTTTTGCGACGCACGGCGAAGTGCTCAAGCAGTTGTATCTCGCCTTCGGTGTACTGCCACGCAAAGAAGCACGTGCTGAGGACTTCGACGAAAAAGACAAGAAAACGCTGCAGAGACAGTTGGGGCGACTCGCGTCTGAAGAGGGTAATCTCATCGAGTATTACCAAAAAGCCGTCGATACCTTGCGCCAGTTGCTGGGTCAGTATGTGCCCATGCCGGGGTACGTTGAAGCGATCGGCACGGTTCTCGACGACTTGGAATCGGCCTATGCTGAGTTGATTCAGACCGAAGGGACGTATTTAAGCCGACGTGACTCATTCCGGTATTACATGTCCATTAAGGCCGTGCCAGTGCTGGTATTAGCGCTGAAGCGCTGCAGGCTGCTCTGCGGATTAGGTGACGGTCCAGGTGTATGGCACGACGACACGTTTTGGTACCTGCCTACTTTTGAGGCTGGCAATAAGGTGACAATGCCATTGGCCAAGGTCATGCGTTGGGCATACACAGCCTCTGGGCTATCACAAAAACAGTTTCACTGTCCGGGTAAGCTGGGGGATGTTGTGTCACCTGCACAGCAGCAGAACCTGGACAATGCGGTCAACTGGGCACGAGGAAAGGCGACGCCGTCACTGCCGGCCCTATTGGCCAATTTCAAAGAATCTTTCGCTGCGCAAGACGCACACGAGCGTCCGGTTGATCCAACCCTCCAACAAAGCGTGTTGACCGCTTTGGTATGCGCGCGGGTCGCGACCTTTGTTGCGAAGCAGATTTTGGATACGTACGACGCAGCTTACCTAAAGGATGTGTGCGCGCAGATCCAGCAGTTGACGGAACTGTTAGAAGATGAAGTACAGGAGTTCTTGAGACAGCTTGCTCCGATCATGCTAAGGCAGACGTCTGCTGCTCAGGCTGTAGGTATTTGGCTTCGTGCATGCGCCCACCACGAACGCTTTGTGCGCGGCAAACTCACGCAGGTCGCCGCGACGCTAGTGGGCTTACTTCAAGAAGAGCCGCAAGCGCCCTTTTCGCCCGAACTCCTCGCTGAACTAACCAATAAGTTCGGCGGGTTTGCAGTGCACGCTAATGTGGACAGAATCACACGGCAACAAGCGTTTGTCCCACCAGAAGGTTTTGCTGAGCTACTTGCTGAAGGATTTCAACTCAGGCGCAAAGCTACGACTAGGTTAGACGAGATTGATGCTTTCGAGCAGTCGCTCGTGCAGATGGGGTTGCAAGAGGTGTTGTGCTGGTTCGTCCCTTGGTTGCGTGGCATCTACCACTACCGCCGAGAACAATTCGAGGCCGCTTATCCGTACTACGAAACAGCGTTTGACCTGGCGAAGTACAAAGCAGGTCGCTTCCAATACGATCTGGTCAATCAGTTCGTTGAATTAGCGGCGAAAAACCGTAAAGAAAACGCCTTCGACAAAGGGATTAATTGGGCTTTGTATATTGGGTTAGAAATCCGATGGCTTCGCGATAAGGAACCGACCCAGGAGAACCGCGATTTTGTCCGCGCCATCATGGAGCGGGCAAACTACGCTCATCAGTTGTAGCATGCGCGGTCGCGTTTTCACGCTGCAGTAATAAGTCAGGTTCTCACACATAGAAGCGCTCGACAACTTGAGGGGCAGCACGGGCGAGCTGATCGCTTAGTGGGCAGGCGTCACACTAAGCCATATCGTTATACACAAGTCGGAAGCCGCTCCCAGCTTAGCTAGAAATATCGTTAACTTTCAATGAGTTGCAGATGGGTCTTGTAAACTTTGGCGAGATCGCGTTTACTCTTTCATTTTGGGTGACGCATTGACCAAGGTAGCGCAGCGCTGGACGGATCACGAGTTTGCAGGACTGGCCCTTGGGGATGCCCGCCTCGACAAGAGGGCAAGAATAATGATGGAACGACTTTCGGCAAAGCCGACGGCCAGCATCCCGCAGGCGTGCGATAGCTGGAATGAGACGTGCGCGGCCTATCGGTTCCTCGGCAACGACGATGTCACGTGGGAGGGCATTCTTGCCCCGCACTGGACGCGGACGCAGGAGCGCATGAGCGCGCATCGCGTGGTGCTCTGTATTCAGGACACGACCGAGCTTGATTTCAACGGACAGGAAACCGAAGGTCTTGGCCCGCTGAACTACGAAGCGCGGCGCGGCATGTATCTTCATCCGACCTATGCGGTCACGCCGGAACGCGAACCGTTGGGAGTGCTCGATGCCTATATGTGGGCGCGAGAGCAACGCGGTGCGGACGGGGTCCGTCCTGGGCAAAGTGAGAGCGCACGCTGGCCCGAAGGCTATGAACGCCTCGCGGAGATGGCGCCCGAGATGCCGGACACGCGGTTGGTGTACGTGGCCGACCGGGAAGCCGACATGGTAGCGATGATGCGTCGCGCGCGTGACTTGGGAACGCCTGTCGATTGGTTGGTGCGTGCCAAACACAATCGCTGCTTGCCCGACGGCGGCGACGACAAGTTGTGGGCCTATACGACCAAGGGCGAGGCAGTTGGAGAAATTACCTTCAAGATGGGTCCCCGTGACGAACAGAAAGCGCGTACCGTTCGCCAGCAAGTCTGGTCCCGCGCAGTCGAGATATCGGATGGCAAAGGTGGACGCATTACCGCAACCTGCATCGTGGCGCGCGAGATCGGCGCGCCCAAAGGCGTCAAGCCCGTCGAATGGCGCTTGCTGACCAACCGCCAGGCATCGACAGTTGAGCAAGCTATCGAGCTGATCGAATGGTACCGGGCACGCTGGGAAATCGAGATCTATTTCAATGTCCTCAAAAATGGTTGCGAGGTAGAGGCATTGCAACTGTCGGCGATCGATCGGATTGAACGCGCGCTCGCACTCTTTATGGTTGTTGCCTGGCGTATCACCAATCTGATGCGGTTGGGCCGAACCTGCCCCGACCTCGATGCCGCGCTGTTCTTCGATCCGGACGAGATCCGGGGCGCTTACCTGCTAACAAAAAAGAAGATGCCGACCGCTCCACCCACGCTCAACGAAATCGTCCGGCTTGTCGCGCAGGTGGGAGGCTTCCTCGGTCGCAAGAGTGACGGCGAACCGGGAGTAAAGACGATTTGGCGCGGACTGGATCAAGTCATGACCGCCGCCGAAACGCTACGCGCGCTGCGCGAAGGACTCGGCTGACTTATGTATAACGATATGACACTAAGCGTATTGGTTTCAGTACCTGATCGCGTGTTCGATGTGGCCGGCGTCTGCAACTGGTCGATTTCAGCCGGACGTGACCGTCTGTGACTTTTCCAGCCCGGCACGGTGCTATGCTTCCGAATGGCTGAGGCGCCCAGAAGTAGTCGTTTGGCAAGGGCCGGGGCAGTCCAATATCATGCTGTAGAGATCTTCCACATGAACCTCTCCCTTTACAGTCGTGTCTACTAAAAAAGGAATCTCAATGATTCGGTGTGCGATGACTGGCCTACCAATGGGCGTCGGAGAAGGGATCTATGGCGATGGCGAATGGGTTAGTTGGGACTGGATAAACGGCCAGCTATACAAACAAGATATCAGAAACGAGTACCCTCAAGTCGATCCAGAATTGGCGATCCTTTTTGAAGAGTTAGTACGCAACGCCGCGGATTACTACGCAATGACGGGTCGCTATTTACAAATATGGGGTGAGATCGGCGAGTTGTACGCAGAGGTGAAGTACGGCATTCAGCGGCACCGTCCGCATACGCAAGGATCCGACGGCAAACTGGGCAACGACTTCATTGAAGTGAAAACCATCTCGCCGGAAAAGGATGGGGGAACAGTTCACGTCAAGCGGTCGGGAAATTTCAACAAGCTACTCGTAATTAAGATCGATCAGGATTTCAACTTTGAAGGTCGCTTCATTGAGCGAAGGAAACTTGCCAAGGGAACCGGAACACATGCCAGCGTATCCTGGTCGACTCTCGGTTCCGAAGAAAAGACACCTTAGATCTTGCGAGGAAGTCCGCTCTCGTTAAGGGTTGTCCGATGTCGGCCGTTTCCACAGACCTGAATTGATGCGCGCAAGCGTTCCCGGCCGGCGTTGGGCAAGCCCCGAAGGAGGAAACCGCGGGAAGTTTAGTTACAGGGTCTGGATCACCCTGATGTCGACCTTCTGCTCCAGCAGATGGGTGGCGAAGCTGTGGCGCAAGATGTGCATGGACACATGCTTGTCGATGCGCGCCAGGTCGGCGGCGGCGTGGATGGCGCGGTTCAGCTGTCGTACGCCGAGCGGGTCGACGGGATTCTGTCCGGGAAACAACCATCCGCCGTGCAGGATCTTGCCTTCGGCGCGCGCCGTCCTCCACCAGGCACGCAGGCAGTCGAGCAGCGCCGGTGACAGCATGGCGTAGCGGTCCTTGTGTCCCTTGCCTTGTTCCACGCGCAAGACCATGCGCCCGCTGTCGACATCGGTCACCTTGAGCCCGACCACTTCGCTCGCTCGCAGGCCGGCGCCGTAGGCGACCGACAATGCCGCCCGGTACTTGGGACTGCACGCCGAGGCGATCAGGCGCGCGGCTTCGTCCCGACTGAGCACTTGGGGGAGCTTGCGGGGAACCGGTACGGGATGCATCCTGGCCATTAGTTCGGGATGGTGGACGGTGACTTCGAAAAAAAACTTCAATCCGGTGATCGTCACGTTCAAGGCGCTCGACGTAAAGCCTTGTTCGACCAGATGCAATTGGAACAAGCGCAGATCCTCGCTCGTGGCCGTGTCGGGCGGGCGGCCCAGGAAGGCGGCCAGCCGCCGCACGTGCAGCAGGTAGGCCGATTGGGTCTTGGGTGCGAGCTTGCGCATCCGCATGTCGTCGATCATGCGTTGGCGCAGCGGGGTGATGGCTTGAGTCATGATGCTGCTCCTGTTGGAATGAGGCCGATTGCCTCATTAACCAACATAGGGAACAGTTTAGAATTGCATAAGAAACCCCTGTCGACGACGACTCGCCGGCAGCGCCGAAGTTCAACTACCGCGCGAGCGGTTTAGTCCATCGCCCCAAAGCGGACATTAGACAGCCCGAGCCATTTCGTCGGACTGTTAGCGCTCAATATGGTACTGCCGGGCTCACCAAGTTGTGTTGATCAAATTCCTCGAGGTCGCTGAGGAATGCGTGTACGCCTTGGTTTCGTTTTGAAAAGCATTTTGCTATCCGCATGGGCGCACCAAATTTTTCAATTCGATGCTTCATTTTCTCCACACGCTCTGCCCAAGCACCATCCAGAAGAACGTAGTCGCAGCAGTTAATTGGCATAATTGCATGCAGCATATCGACAATATCGTTTTCACGAATTGGGGCGGCGAGATCCAGGTAAAAACCGCGCGTTAGCTCACTTAGAATGTTAAGCGTACGAGGACGCGAGCCATCTGGCGTGACCGACTTAGCTTTGGATATGTAAGACGGATCAGCCCTGGCGTCCTTGATTCCACCTACGATTTGCTGAACAACTTCGTTCATCGCCGCTATCATAGCAACGCGGTTCTGATAAGACATTCTGATGAAGCCTTGCATTGTGACTCCAAGGTTCGGGTTTTGCGTGCGTTCGGCGAGTAACTTCAGTTGCGGCAAATCCGCAGACGGCCAGAAGCGAGTCACGTTGTCGGGCTCTTTATGTTCCCTTTCAAGAATCTTGTCAAAAGCAAAGTCTGTAAGGTAGATATTGGGTAAGAGGCGTTCAATAAAGGCCTCAGCGGCGATGGCATGTTGAGGATCGCTCGGCCCTGCAAACTCACCGAGTGAAATATTTGAGAGAAGCAGCGTCCCACCTTTATCTCGCATTGCATTTACTAGGTGATCTTGTAAAACCAAGTGTAACTGTTCAGCCTGAATGGCCAAAGCAATCCGCGTCATCCGCATCGGTGAACGCGATGTCGCCTTGTTCGGCCTCAGCTATGCATTCCCACAGGCCGTCTTGATGCAGCGCGATCGAATCGGCATTTCGCAAGTAGAACTCATCGGGATCCAGGCCATCGATCAGGACCGGACGACGTACCCGCCTTTGTTTTCCGTTGATGAAGATAGTCATGAACTGTGCCTTCTCCCTCTTCTGGGCGACGGTCAGTTTGCGCTTCGGGGCCATGGTATTGAATGCGATTGTTAACTGTTCGGCCGCTACGCAGCTGGCATGATCGGATCGCCAGTAAATGCGCGGCGTAGCACTTCCAGCATGCTGTGCCCCTGTTTGCGTAGCGTGTCGAGGCAGGAGCGAATGATGCAGAAATTGTCGGCGCCGGCAATGGTGCGGAAGCATCCCGATATTTTTTGTTTGACCTTGGGCATGCGGACGGCCCGCTCGGCAATATTGTTGGAGAACGGGACGGTCGGATCGGCGATGAAGCGCAAGATAGCATCGGCGTGCAGCCGGAAGCGGCGCAGCAAGTTATAGGCGTCGGATTGCTTGCAGCGACCGGATGATCCGTCTGGTTTGAGTTGGGGAGGGTTCAATTGCTCCCCTTGGCGCACGATGTCGTTGTAGACGATGGTGAAGGCGGCGATGGCATCGGCATCAAATGGCCGGCCCTGCTGTCGCGCCGCCGCGCTCAGTCGTTGGGCGTTGAGCAGCAGTTCCGTCATGGCGGTCGGCCATTGCTGGCCAGTCACTTCCTGCGCATACACCAGTTCTCGAAGGAGATGGGCATTGCACAAGGCATGCAGGCCATCGTCGAGTTTCCAGTAAGGGGCCCAGCAATCATGCACCAGAACGCCGATGCGTTTGGGGAGAATGCCATGCGCGACGATGGCATCCAGGCCGCGCTTTGCGTGCATGCCATACCAGGTCAGTTCCGCCGTGGCCGCCACATGCATCCAGTGCAGTTTGCCATCCACGCGCAAGCCCGATTCGTCGGCGCACAGCACTGGCGCGTGGTGCAATTGCCGCGCTATCAGGTCGGCTGTACCCTGCAGGGCCAGGCTCGCTTCGCCAACCCAGGCAAGCAGGGTTGCTGGCGACACAGACAAGCCCGTCATCTCGCCAATCAACTCGGCGGCGCGGGCATATGGCAGCATCTGGCCCTGGGTCAGATGCACGCCCAGTGCGCGCACGTTCGGGCCGTATTGCGCAAGGTCGCCGACCGCAGCCGGGAATACGCTGTCGTGCCGCTGACCGCAGGCGCAGACCACCGTGTAGACACGGTGTTCCACCACCTCGAAGCTCATCGCAGGCACATCGAATACCTGGCGGCGCTCCAGCACCTGCGCCTGTTCGAGCGCCAGCGCACTGTGGCAGCGGTTGCAATGCGACGGCGGCGGATAATCCTTCGTACTGGTGGGCTCGGCCACCCGCTTGAGTGTACTGCCTTTATGGCCCGGTTGGCCGCCAACCGCCTTGCCAGACTTGCCGCGCAACGAGCTAGTCTTCTGCTTCTTGGCCAGTCCATCCGAGGATGGTGGCTTGCTCGAATTCTGGCTGTTCATTCCCAGCTTTGCCTCAAGCGCATCCATGCGTGCAAAGAGCACGTCGATGAGACGATCCTTGTCGGTATCGGACAGCTGCGTGAGGTCGGGACGAGGCGGTTTCGGTGGCATGCCGACATGATGCGGCAATAGCCAATAGTTTACAACTGCTCATTGCCGTGTTCATTCAGGCTGAATAGTTACAACCAAGTCATCACTGAACAGCCGAATCGCCCAGTGATCGAGATATACTGTCGGGGAAACGAAGGACTGCCTGACGCGAACCTCAGACGGTGTAGAGAAGAACTCGACGGGCATTTCGACAATCTCCATTAAATTTAAGCCACCGGCTTAGACTTACAACTTAAAGTAAAACCTATAGACGTTCTGCGCATGACAGGATTCGGTGTCTGCTATTGGCCGAACATGGACATCAAGATATTTGAGTTGCCGTGTTATTTCGAGGCGTCGCGTGCTCGTGGAATAGGTCAGCCAGGTATTCGCATAGCTCATGCTCTGCGACGTCATCCGGCACAATGAAGTCGGCTGGCCTACGCTTTCCCTCGGAGCCAAGGTGAAAGGCACGCCATGCCCCTGAAGCGCCGGTTACAGCGATGAGTGTTCCAAAAACATTAAACCTCAATTCCTTCATGCGAGCTCCATCAAGCGTGAATTCGTCAGACCGCTCCTGGCCGAGGGACTAAACCGCTCGCGCGGTAGTTGGACTTCGGCGCTGCCGGCGAGTCGTCGTCGACAGGGGTTTCTTATGCAATTCTAAACTGTTCCCTATGTTGGTTAATGAGGCAATCGGCCTCATTCCAACAGGAGCAGCATCATGACTCAAGCCATCACCCCGCTGCGCCAACGCATGATCGACGACATGCGGATGCGCAAGCTCGCACCCAAGACCCAATCGGCCTACCTGCTGCACGTGCGGCGGCTGGCCGCCTTCCTGGGCCGCCCGCCCGACACGGCCACGAGCGAGGATCTGCGCTTGTTCCAATTGCATCTGGTCGAACAAGGCTTTACGTCGAGCGCCTTGAACGTGACGATCACCGGATTGAAGTTTTTTTTCGAAGTCACCGTCCACCATCCCGAACTAATGGCCAGGATGCATCCCGTACCGGTTCCCCGCAAGCTCCCCCAAGTGCTCAGTCGGGACGAAGCCGCGCGCCTGATCGCCTCGGCGTGCAGTCCCAAGTACCGGGCGGCATTGTCGGTCGCCTACGGCGCCGGCCTGCGAGCGAGCGAAGTGGTCGGGCTCAAGGTGACCGATGTCGACAGCGGGCGCATGGTCTTGCGCGTGGAACAAGGCAAAGGGCACAAGGACCGCTACGCCATGCTGTCACCGGCGCTGCTCGACTGCCTGCGTGCCTGGTGGAGGACGGCGCGCGCCGAAGGCAAGATCCTGCACGGCGGATGGTTGTTCCCCGGACAGAATCCCGTCGACCCACTCGGCGTACGGCAGCTGAACCGCGCCATCCACGCCGCCGCCGACCTGGCGCGCATCGACAAGCATGTGTCCATGCACATCTTGCGCCACAGCTTCGCCACCCATCTGCTGGAGCAGAAGGTCGACATCAGGGTGATCCAGACCCTGCTCGGCCACAAGCGGCTCGACACGACCGCGCTGTACGCCCAAGTCGCCACCGATCTATTGCGCGAAGTGATCAGCCCGCTCGACACCTTGCAGCCGGCATAGGGAGGCGCCATGGAGCCCCCCGGCCTGGAGGTCGCGGACATCTTCCGCGCCCACGGTCCGGCTTGGCGACAAGCCCGACGCGGGCACCTGAGCCTGGGCCAGCTCAAGGTCATGTCGGCCATCGAGCAGTGCCGCAGCGCGGCGCTGGGCGGGCACGCGCTGCGCTGCGGCGCCTGCGAACACGTCGACATCGCCTACAACTCCTGCCGCAATCGCCACTGCCCGAAGTGCCAGGCCAGCACCGCGCGCCGCTGGCTTGAAGCGCGCCGCAACGAGTTGCTGCCGGTCGAGTACTACCATGTCGTCTTCACCCTGCCGGCGGCGGTCGCCGCGCTCGCCTGGCACAACAAAAGCGTGCTCTACCGACTACTGTTCGAGGTCACGGCGCAGACGCTGTGCACCATCGCCGCAGATCCCAAGCACCTGGGCGCGCGCATCGGCGCCACGCTGGTGCTGCACACCTGGGGTTCGGCGCTGACCCACCATCCCCATGTGCACGGCATCGTCCCCGGCGGCGGCCTGTCGCAGGACGGCGAGCGCTGGGTCGCCTGCAGGCGGGGATTCTTCCTGCCGGTGCGCGTGCTCTCGCGCTTGTTCCGGCGGCGCTTCCTCGAAGCGCTGGGCGCGGCCCATCGCGCCGGCCAGTTACGTTTCCTCGGCGAGCATGCGGCGCTGGCGGAACCGACCGCCTTCGCGCGCTGGATGGCGCCGCTGCGGCGTTGCGAGTGGGTGGTCTACGCCAAACGTCCGTTCGCCGGGCCCGAGGCGGTGCTGGCCTACCTATCGCGCTACACGCATCGGGTCGCGATCTCGAACCGGCGGCTGGTCGCCATGGACGGGCGCAGCGTGACATTTCGCTGGAAGGACTACCGCGCCAAGGATCAGACGCGCAAGACAATGACGCTCGGCGCGGACGAGTTCATGCGCCGGTTCCTGCTGCACGTCCTGCCCAGCGGCTTCCACCGGATCCGGCACTACGGGCTATTCGCCAACGCGGGACACAAGGCCAATCTGGCCAAGGCGCGCGCATTACTGCGCGTCCCGGCGCCCGCCGTCGACACACAGCCTGTCGAGCGCAATTCGACGATATTCATTTGCCGGCACTGCGGCGCGCCGATGGCGATCACCGCCATCTTCTTGCCGATCAAAGCAATTCAGGCACCAGCACGGCACCAGGGAGCACCGCCATGAGCGACACCAGCAACATAGGCTTGCGCCACAAGCGCGTCGACCGTCGGCCGAGACCGATGCGGAGATCCTTTGCCTGTCCTGCCGCAGCGTCTCAATTTCAATCGATTAACCACCGAACAGGCGACGATCCCGTAACCGTTTCAGGTCTCATATACGCCATCGATGCCAAGTCGCCCGCTCCAACTGGCACCTTCCCAGCCAACAGCGCCGGTAAAATCGCCATAGCCTGTGGCAAAAGCTGACGACAACTAAACTTCCCGCGGTTTCCTCCTTCGCGGCTTGCCCAACGCCGGCCGCGAACGCTTGCGCGCATCCGTTCAGGCCTGTGGAAGCGGCCGACATCGGACAACCCTTAACGGTTGCGGACGCCGGCAAGGCGACTTGCTCGCGGCGCTACCCAGCATGCTGGCCGAAGAACCCTGCGTGAAGGAATTCCCAAGCTGCCGCCACACGCCTAGCGGTATCACTTATCCTACCCGGCCAGCGCTACACACTCGATCTGCTCGAGCGTCGCCATTGTCTGGGCCAGCGACCATGTGACTGCTTCGAAGAACAGGCAGTGCTTCTGGTCGACCACGGCCCGGCTTGGGAAGTCGGGTCCGCGTGCAGACGGATCGTCCAGTCGACCGGCTCGGCCAGCGGTGACTCGACCACGAACACCCACTCCTCTTAAGCGCCTGCGCCTCAGGAACAACAAATAACGACGGCTGAACCATACACGGGGCGCCGTGCTGGGCGGGAAAGCGCACGACGGCGTGGTTGCAGTTCAAGGTGGCGACCGAGTTCCTCAAAGGGCAGTGCAAGCCGACTGCGAGTCGGCTCTGCACATAGACCTCGGCTTTACGCCGGCGCGTCCACGAGGCGAGACGGTTCGGGTACCGTGACCAACATGGGAAGCACCAGTGTGCCACTGAGCGCGAATGCCACGGCGTGCTCAGCCCAGAGGAGAAACGACTGACCATCGCTGGGATCGAAGCCGACGCGCGCCATCGAAAACGTATGCTGCCAGCCAGCAGACCCATCAAAGGCTGGGATCGCACAGTACGACAGTTGTGGGTCTACCCCGTAGGTGCGTTCGAGCAGTGCAGAAAAAACGCCGCTGCTTCCCAGCTGTGCTTTTACGTCTGCAGGGAGCGACGAGTAAAATGACCCTCGTGCAGTGCCTGCGGCGACCTGCACCGGAACCTCGAAGTAACGGCCGGCCAGCCCCTCTCCGAAGTGTGCCGTCCCATCGTGCGCTAGGGTCCAGCCAGGCTCATGGCCCATCAGGCGGCCTGCTGCCTCGATCAGGACATTGTCCATGAGCTCCGGAAATCGGGTCGCCCTGGGCCCATAAACGCTGAACAGTTCGTCGCCACGTGCGGCGCATGCCTTGCACTTGCAGGTAAGGGCCGGCGCACTAGCCGTGAAAGACATGTCCGGGGCATCCTGCACCGCTTCCTTATGGCCGCAAGTACTGCACTCGAGGGACCACACGCCGAACGATTCGTCTGCGGGCAGAATCGTAACGGCGACAGCAGCCGGTTGCGAGCACACTGGGCACGGGATAGAAGTCTTAATCGAGTTCCGTTTGAGTGCATTTGTCAAACCCATTGTGTCAATACGAGCACTGTATTCGAGCGCCGTGTAGCGCCCTGTCGCCCCAACGACGTCCTTGCTGTGCTCCCAGTAGCCGAGCGGTGCAACGTCATGATCTCCCAGCACGCCCATCATCGGGTGCGGCATCGGCCACACGCGTGCATGCTGATTTTTATCGAGCCAGGCCAGAATGCCGGGGCGAGATGATTCGAGTCGGGACTTCATCGCCGCGACATGGTCTGACACCTGAGCGAGCGCGGCGCTGCGCACGGCCGCGCTTGCCTCTGCAAGGTGTGCGCGGTCGATTACGGCGGCGATGAAGTCGGTCCCAAGCGCCATGGTCAGGGCAGAAGGGCGCGCACGTGGACCGCGAGAGCCGCGCGGCCACGATCGTGCGCCAACTGCGCCGCGGCCAAGGGCGGCGAGCGCCGGCGTGCTTTCAAGGTAGCGACCAGCTCAGCGAACTCGGGGCCGACCGCGTCACGCCAGCGGATGTATCGCGAGACCAGTGTGGCCAGCTGCGCCGCTGTGACGGGTGCGTAGTCACGCGGGAAGGGCTGGTTGTACGTGCGAAACCCAACCTGCAGTTTGACTGCACCGAGCCGCGAACTGGTAGTGTCGGAATAATGTTCGCCAAGCTCAGGTACGTGAAGAAGATGAAACTGCTCAGCCAGATCTAGCTCGCCGACCAGGCGACCAGATCGGTACGGCCCATGTGCCGCGTTGAGCTGGAAGAAGGCTTGGGTGTACGGCTTTTGCTTTGGATTGGCCGGAAGCAGCGCATTGTTGACGAGCAGCGCCGGCGCGCGCTCACCAAGCACGTCAACCAGGCGATGCATGAAATGCGCCTGGTCTTCTGGCGTAAGAGGGCTGCGGCATTCGATCACGAAGGTCGGGCGATCGCGGTCGACGGCGGTAATTTTCAGGCCAGACGGGAAGCGCTCGATGTCAATCACGGCACCGCGGGACGCCTGGGCCTGTTGCAGGATCTGCTTGATCGCGCCGTCGGCCATTTCGCCGATCGACGCGATCGGGAATACCTGGGGACGGTGCTGGCCACCGAGAACATAGAGCGAGATCGAAAATGGGGCGGGCGCAGTGGCCAGCGATCGCTCCGCGTCCTGCCATGGTCGGCCGACGAGGGTGAGCGCGGCCGCATTCAGCGCGGGAATGTACTTGATCTCCGTGCTCAGGCCGAGGCCAGCCTTACGGATCGCCTTGGCGAAGGCTTTAACGTCGGGCGTGAGGACAGGATCAGGGATCGCGAAGTCGCTCAGAGCGAGCTCTACGGCGCGGATAACTTCAGGGGGCAGGGATTTCCGGACGTGGTCAGGAATGAGGTGCTGAGCTGGCATTTGCTTCTCCGTATCGGTGTAGGTTCGACAGACGCCGCGCATTGCCTGACTTACACGATCGGATTAACAAATCCGGGTTGGATAAATGTCGCTTACAGCTCAATTCAGTTAATTTGGCTATTACCTTGCGCGGCTGGAACCAGGACCTGACTGCCCCTCTTTTTATTGAACCACAGAATTGCGATGGATACAAGTTCATGCCCTAATTTTGTGTAGGAAGCAGGGCCGCTGACGCCCTGCGTACGGTCAGCCGAAGGGGACAGCCTTGGTCTTGGCCTGGCCTCGGCTCCGGCTCCGGCAGCGAATCGCAACACCCGGCCAGATCAACGAAATTTTGGGAGCCTCGAAGCAACGCGGGAAGTGTCCGCTCGATCTGCAGCCGGAAGACCTGCCAGCCTGTTACACGTTCGTTTGGATTGCTCCCTACGAAGCAGGACGTAGGCCCATCCCAAAGGTGCAGCGCTGGTCACTCAACAACGATCATGCGCGCTGTGGCCTAGAAGAAGGGACCGGTGCGCGGCGGCCTTGCGCCGCGCGCCGATGGCGGCCAGGCCCAGCGTTACCACGACTCCGAAGTGGCGGCGATCGCGCATACGCTCCAGAAAATGCTGTACCGGCGAGGCTTCCTGGATGCGGACGGCAACCAGGTGCCGGTCGCGGAACTGGCCGCACGCTGGCGGCGCACAGGGCGGGAACGGCGTGCGCGGAGGGCGGCAAGCTGCAGGCGCCGGCGCGGGTCGGCCCCGGCCCGGCTTTTGGCGGGACCAAATGCGGCGATTGCGGCGCCCCATCGGTACGCAAGGTCGACGGCTGCGAGCGCTGCGACAATTGCGGCTTCGTCGGCGCGTGCGGGTGACCATCGGGAAGCACGGCGTCGCGCCTGCAGATCACTCCCCCTCCCGGTACACGAGGGAGGAGGGGGAGCCATCCATCTCGTTCACCAGGACCGAGAGCAATGTGTCGCACGTGGAGTAGTAATAGTTCGTCCCGTGCGTTTTCATGATGGCTGGATAATCGCTCTTCGGCTTCGAGGATTTATCGTAACCATACTTGAAGTTAAGCGACAAATAATACTGCTCGTCCAGATATAACTGCATCGGCGGATGAACTCCGGCTTTTATCGCCTTCTTCGCAGCGGACTCGATCGCCAGCAATTCGGCAAATGGTACGCCCAGGCTGTTGAGGCACACATGGTTCCGGGTCTTTGAAATATGCAGCAACGACTCCCCATAGTACTCGTTGCTCCCTTGTGTGAGGACGGCATAGATACTCAAGCCCAACACGTCCCGATAAATGCCGTCGATCTCTTTAATAACGTGCAAAAGCATTTCAGGTCTGTATGAGCATTTCCTGCCTTTGTCAAAATAGCCGACTTCGTAGTTGCTTTTTAGGATAAGGCTGTCAGCGAATGAGATAAAGGAGATTGCCAGCTGCCGTTCGGCCAGCTCATCGAGCCTGTCCCGCAGCAGCAGCAACTTCGTTCTGTCGAGAGCATTATTCTCGATGGCCTGCTTGACGCCGATCGCGTCGATCAATGCAAACACGGAGTATTCGCGCAGGTGCAACTGTTCCAGCCAGTCGTCGCTCACGAATATGTATGGCATGACATCGTAAGCGCGGCATTCGACCGCTGCTCTAAACACCTCATTGGGCAGCGTGATGGAAACTTCGTGGAACCGGTCCCATGTATTGGGGTACCACGACAATTCCATGGACGGGCCATTGATCCTTCTGACCGCCACGGGACTGACGTAGCCTACCTCATAGGGGCTAGTTTCTTCTCCCCGCAGCATGTTCTCCAGCGCTTTGGAAAATTCCTCCATGTAGACTTCGCTCATGAGGACGCAATCTCTGTCGAGAGGAATGGTCTCGAACGAATACTTTTCGATAAGGCCGTGATCGAACATGATGTTGGATCCTCAACAGGTTACTGGAATCGGTTGATTATAGGAGCCTCTATCTTGCCAGAGGGACAAGTTGATCGCAAAATATTGGGGTCCGCTTTGGGTCGAAGGACTAAACCGCTCGCGCGGTAGTTGGGCTTCGGCGCTGCCGGCGGGTCGTCGTCGACAGGGGTTTCTGATGCAATTCTAAACTGTTTCCTATGTTGGTTAATGAGGCAATCGGCCTCATTCCAACAGGAGCAGCATCATGACTCAAGCCATCACCCCGCTGCGCCAACGCATGATCGACGACATGCGGATGCGCAAGCTCGCACCCAAGACCCAATCGGCCTACCTGCTGCACGTGCGGCGGCTGGCCGCCTTCCTGGGCCGCCCGCCCGACACCGCCACGAGCGAGGATCTGCGCTTGTTCCAATTGCACCTGGTCGAACAAGGCTTCACGTCGAACGCCCTGAACGTGACGATCACCGGATTGAAGTTCTTTTTCGAAGTCACCGTCCACCATCCCGAACTGATGGCCAGGATGCATCCCGTACCGGTTCCCCGCAAACTTCCCCAAGTGCTCAGTCGGGACGAAGCCGCGCGCCTGATCGCCTCGGCGTGCAGTCCCAAGTACCGGGCGGCATTGTCGGTCGCCTACGGCGCCGGCCTGCGCGCAAGCGAAGTGGTCGGGCTCAAGGTGACCGATGTCGACAGCGGGCGCATGGTCTTGCGCGTGGAACAAGGCAAGGGGCACAAGGACCGGTACGCCATGCTGTCGCCGGCGCTGCTCGACTGCCTGCGTGCCTGGTGGAGGACGGCACGTGCCGAAGGCAAGATCCTGCACGGCGGCTGGTTGTTCCCCGGACAGAATCCCGTCGACCCGCTCGGCGTACGGCAGCTGAACCGCGCCATCCACGCCGCCGCCGACCTGGCGCGCATCGACAAGCGCGTGTCCATGCACATCTTGCGCCACAGCTTCGCCACCCATCTGCTGGAGCAGAAGGTCGACATCCGGGTGATCCAGACCCTGCTCGGCCACAAGCGGCTCGACACGACCGCGCTGTACGCCCAGGTCGCCACCGATCTATTGCGCGAAGTAATCAGCCCGCTCGACACCTTGCAGCCGGCATAGGGGGCGCCATGGAGCACCCCGACCTGGAGGTCGCGGACATCTTCCGCGCCCACGGTCCGGCCTGGCGACAAGCCCAACGCGGACACCTGAGCCTGGGCCAGCTCAAGGTCATGTCGGCCATCGAGCAGTGTCGCAGCGCGGCGCTGGGCGGGCACGCGCTGCGCTGCGACACCTGCGAACACGTCGACATCGCCTACAACTCCTGCCGCAATCGCCACTGCCCGAAGTGCCAGGCCGGCGCCGCGCGCCGCTGGCTTGAAGCGCGCCGCAACGAATTGCTGCCGGTCGAGTACTATCATGTCGTCTTCACCCTGCCGGCGACGGTCGCCGCGCTCGCCTGGCACAACAAAAGCGTACTCTACCGACTGCTGTTCGAGCTCGCGGCGCAGACGCTGTGTACCATCGCCGCAGATCCCAAGCACCTGGGCGCGCGCATCGGCGCCACACTGGTGCTGCACACGTGGGGTTCGGCGCTGACCCACCATCCCCATGTGCACGGCATCGTCCCCGGCGGCGGCCTGTCGCAGGACGGCGAGCGCTGGGTCGCCTGCAGGCGGGGATTCTTCCTGCCGGTGCGCGTGCTCTCGCGCTTGTTCCGGCGGCGCTTCCTCGAAGCGCTGGGCGCGGCCCATCGCGCCGGCCAGTTACGTTTCCTCGGCGAGCATGCGGCACTGACGGAACCGACCGCCTTCGCGCGCTGGATGGCGCCGCTGCGGCGTTGCGAGTGGGTGGTCTACGCCAAACGTCCGTTCGCCGGGCCCGAGGCGGTGCTGGCCTACCTGTCCCGCTACACGCATCGAGTCGCAATCTCGAACCGGCGGCTTGTCGCCATGGACGAGCGCGGCGTGACATTTCGTTGGAAGGACTACCGTGCCAAGGATCAGATGCACAAGACGATGACGCTCGGCGCCGACGAGTTCATGCGCCGGTTCCTGCTGCATGTCCTGCCCAGCGGCTTCCACCGGATCCGGCACTACGGGCTGTTCGCCAACGCGGGACGCAAGGCCAACCTGGCCAGGGCGCGCGCATTACTGCGCGTCCCGGCGCCCGCCGTCGACACACAGCCTGTCGAGCGCAATTCGACGATGTTCATTTGCCGGCACTGCGGCGCGCCGATGGCGATCACCGCCATCTTCTTGCCGATCAAAGCAATTCAGGCACCAGCACGGCACCAGGGAGCACCTCCATGAGCGACAACGACAACATAGGCTTGCGCCACAAGCGCGTCGACCGTCGGCCAAAACCGATGCGGAGCTCCTTTGCCTGTCCTGCCGCAGCGTCTCAATTTCAATCGATTAACCACCGAACAGGCGACGCCCCCCGTGACCGTTTCAGGTCTTATATACGCCATCGATGCCAACTCGCCCGCTCCAACTGGCACCTTCCCAGCCAACGGCGCCGGTCAAATCGCCATAGCCTATGACAAAGGCTGACGACAACTAAACTTCCCGCGGTTTCCTCCTTCGGGGCTTGCCCAACGCCGGCCGGGAACGCTTGCGCGCATCAATTCAGGTCTGTGGAAGCGGCCGACATCGGACAACCCTTAACGAACGCAGACGTTCAAACCGGCTCAGTGTACGGGATTTGTTGTCCCTCCTAGCAAGCTGGAATTTCGCCAGGCGTTCTTAAGCGCCCATCAAGCCGCTGCTGGCCTTGCGCTTGCCCTGCATGCGCTCGATGCGGATCTCGATGCCGACGATCGCCTTCATCAGTTTGTCGATGTAGTCGGGCGGCGCATCGGCGATCGCCCAGGGCCGCGGCTGCGCTGCCTCGTGGCGTGTGGTCAGGCGTTCGAGCAGCGCCGCCAGCCATTGCGCGTCGTCGACCGCGCGCAGGGTGCCGTGCGCATGCGCCACCGCATAGTCCCAGGTCGGCACCACGCGCCCGCTGCGCTCCTTCTCCTCGAACCGCGACGGCGAAATGTAGCCGGTTGGTTCATGGAACACCGCCATCACCTGTTCGCCGTCGCGCCGCCACACCGGATTGGCGCGCGCCACGTGGGCGCGCAGAACGCCCAGCGGCGCGCCGGGCGTCGGGGGCGAGATCTCGAACGGGATGTGGTTCGCGTCCAGTCCGCCTGTGCCGCCCGTCACCAGGGTGCCGAGCGGGTTGGCGGCGATCAGGCTGTGCAGGGCGCCGGTATCGGCTTGCTCATATTTTGCGGGAACGTACATTCAGGCCGCCGCTTCGACCACGACTTCGGCCTTGATCGAGTTGGCGATGTAGCAGCGCGCGTGGGCCAGGTGGTGGATGGCTTCGAGTTCGGCAGGCGTCGGCGGCGTCAGCGAAAACGCGATCTCGGGACGCAGCGCGATCTTCGGCATCCAGATCACACCGTTGGCGTCCTTGTCCAGGTAGCCGACCGCGCGGTCGCGGTAGGAATCGACCACGAAGCCGCGCTGCGCCGCGAACGACAGGAAGAACAGCATGTGGCAGCTCGACGCCGCCGCCACCAGCGCTTCCTCGGGATCGACCGCGGCCGGGTCGGACATCGGTAGCGGCACCGACAGCGGCGAGGACGAGGCCGGCACGCGCGCGCCGCCGTCGAAGGTCCACTCGTGCCTGCGGCTGTAGCGCTGGTCGGCGAACGACTGGTTGTCGCGCTGCCATGCCACTGTCGCTTCGAACTGCTTCATGCTTTTTCTCCGTCTGGATGTATTGATGGCATCATCTTAGCGTCCGATTTGGCTTGCTCAAATGACCAATAACGGTAAATATTGGAATACCAATTCGCACCGCACGTCCAATGCACACCTCCGACATCATCAAAGCCCTGCCGCTCGACCGCGGCGCGCCGCTGCCCATGTTCCGCCAGCTGTACAGCCAGGTGAAGGAAGCCATCCTGCGCGGCACCCTGGGGCCGGGCATGCAGCTGCCGCCGACGCGCGAGCTGTGCCGCCTGCTGGGCGTGTCGCGCCAGACGGTGCTCAACGCCTGGGACCAGCTGATGGCCGAGGGCTACCTGAGCGGCAGCGTCGGCAGGGGCACCTTCATCAGCGCCCACCTGCCGGCGGTTCGCGAGGCCGCGCCGGCGGGCCTTGGCCTGCTGCGGCCCCTGTCCGCGCGCGGCGAGGCCTACGCGGGTGCGATGGCCTACGTGCGCTACCACGAGGGCAAGCTGCGCGCCTTCCGCGCCAGCATGCCGGGCATCGACCTGTTCCCCTTCGATATCTGGAGCCGGCTTGAATCGCGCCGCTGGCGCCATCCCGACTACCACCTCGGCTACAGCGATCCGGCCGGCTACCAGCCGCTGCGCGAGCTGCTTTGCGTGTACCTGCGCGCCTCGCGCGGCGTCAACTGCACGCCCGACCAGGTGGTGATCACTTCCGGCTCGCAGCAGGCGCTGTTCCTGCTGTCGCAGCTGCTGCTGGCGCCGGGCGACGGCGTCTGGGTCGAGTCGCCCGGCTACCAGGGCGCCAGCGCGCCGCTGTTCGCCGCCTCCGCACGCGTGTGCACGGTGCCGGTCGGCCCGGAAGGCATGGACGTCGCGTATGCGGCCGAACATTATCCCAACGCGAAGATGGTGCTGGCCACGCCTTCGCACCAGCTGCCGCTGGGCGTGACCATGAGCCTCCAGCGCCGCCTCGAGCTGCTGCGCTGGGCGGCGGCCAACAAGGCGTGGATCATCGAGGACGACTACGACAGCGAGTACCGCTACACCGGGCCGCCGCTGGCGTCGCTGCAAAGCCTGGACCGCGCCGGCTGCGTGGTCTACGTCGGCACCTTGTCGAAGGTGCTGTTCCCCGGGCTGCGGCTTGGCTACATCGTGGCGCCGCCCGCGCTGGTGGAGCCGCTGGTGCGGGCCAGGGCGGTGGTCGACCGCCACAGCCCGATCGTGCCGCAGATGGCGATGGCCGACTTCATGGCCGCCGGCCATTTCGGCCGCCACATCAAGCGCACCCGCGACGCCTACGCAGAACGGCGCGAGGCGCTGCTGTCGGCCATAGCAACGGAACTGGACGACGAACTGGCCTGCGGGCCGTCGGATGCGGGCCTCGACCTGTGCGTGCACTTCCGGCGCCGGCATGACGAAGCGCAGGTAGTGAAGGCCGCACTGGCACGCGGCATCGAGTTGCGGCCGCTGTCCTACTACGCCAACCGTGCCGCCACGCCCGCCTGTGCGGTGGCGCCCGGCCTGCTGCTTGGCTTTGCGGCGATACCGCCGGCCGAGATCCGGCACGGCGTCGGCGTGCTGGCCTCGGTACTGCGCGCGGCGCGATGATTTATACTTGCGTGATGACTTCAACCCGCTGCGCCTGGGCCAATATGGCCAACCCCCGCTACGTCGACTACCATGACCACGAATGGGGCACGCCCTGCCACGACGAGAACCGCCTGTTCGAAATGCTCAACCTCGAAGGAGCGCAAGCGGGCCTGAGCTGGGAAACGATCCTGAACAAGCGCGAGAACTACCGCCTCGCCTTCGACGGCTGGGACGCCGAAAAAATCGCGTGCTACGACGACGCCAGGGTGGCCGAACTGCTGGCCAATCCGGGCATCGTGCGCAACCGCCTGAAGGTGGCGGCCGCGATCACCAATGCCAAAGCCTACCTGCGCCTGCGCGAGGAGGGCAGCACGCTGGACCAGTACCTGTGGGACTGGGTCGGCGGCAAGCCGATCGTCAACCGCTGGGAGAAGGGCGAACGCCCGGCCAAGACCGAACTGTCCGACCGCATTTCGAAGGACCTGGCCAAGCGCGGCTTCAAGTTTGTCGGCTCGACCATCATCTACGCCTACATGCAGGCCATCGGCATGGTCGACGACCACGACGTGGCCTGCTTCCGCCACGCCGGGTGAGCAGGTGGAGCTGACGGCTCACTGGCGGGGCAGGGACAGCTTTACCGTCCTCGATACCGCCTGGGGCGAGGGCGAGAAATTCAGCGCACTCGAAGCCGCATGGCGCGCCGACCCGCAGCGCTGCCGGCGCCTGCACTACGTCGCGCTGGCGCCGTCCGCCTTGCCCGGCTCGCGCCGCATCCCGCAGCCCGACGCCGGGATCACGCTCGACCTGCTGAACGGCCCGCTCGAACAGGCGCTGGTGCAGCTCGATGCCCGCCTCGACGCCATCGCCCTGCATGCGAGTCCCGGGGACGGTACTGGTTTCGTCCGCCCGCTTGCCAAACTGTGCGTGCCCGGCACCATACTCCTGCCTGCTTCGGTCAGCTCGGAACAGCGCGAGGCGCTGTCGAAGGCGGGCTTCGGCTTCGTCGCGCAGAATGGCAGCGCAATCTTCGCCAGCCGCAAGCCGGTGGCGCCGCGCGCGAAGCCGGCGGAACGGCGCGCGATTGTCGTGGGCGCCGGACTGGCCGGAAGCGCCGCCTGCGAAAGGTTGTGTGCGCGTGGCTGGCAGGTCACGCTGATCGAACGGCACGGACAGCCCGCAAGCGAAGCGTCGGGCAACCTCGCCGGCATCTACATGCCGCTGCTGTCGAAGGACGACAATATCCCGACCCGGCTTGCACGCGCCGCATTCCTGTTTGCGCTCGACTACTGGAACCGTCTGGACGGCATCGAAGGCGCGCGCTGCGGCGTGATGCAGCTGGCGCGCGACCCGGCGCACGCCGGCGTGCAGCGCGCCATTGCCGCGCGCTGGAACTATCCGCATGACTTCGCACAGTGGCTGGAAAGCGCGGAAGCCTCGGCGCTGCTTGGCGCCCCGGCGCCGGACGGCGCCTGGCTGTTCCCGCAGGGCGGCTGGGCGCGCCCATCCAGCGTGTGCGCCGCGATGCTGGCTGCCTGCGGCGGCAAGCTGACGGCGCATTTCGGCGCCGGCACCGTCGGCATCGAACGCCGCGGCGGCCAGTGGCATGCGCTGGACGCAGCCGGCGCCAGCATCGCGCAGGCGCCCGTGATGGTGCTTGCCAACGGCACCGGCGCCACCGCGTTGCCGCAGGCGGCGAACCTGCCGCTGTGGAAGGTGCGCGGCCAGGTGTCCCACCTTGCCGAAGGCGCGGTGCCAGCCTTGCCGTTCGTGCTTTGCCGCGAAGCCTACCTGACGCCTGCTTCGGGCGGCATCCACAGCGCCGGCGCCACCTACGACCTGAACGATCCCGACCCGGCGCTGCGCCAGTCCAGCCACGACGACAACCTGGCCAAGGTGCGCTCGCTGCTGGGCGACCCGTCGCTGGCGCAGGACGCGCCGCTGCTGGGACGCGTGGGCTTCCGCTGCGTGGGCCCGGACCGGCTGCCGCTGGTGGGCGCCATCGGCGACGCCACGCCCACCGGCCGCGCCGAAAGGCTGCGCGACCTGCCGCGCCATCCCGGCCTGAATGGCCTGCTCGGCTACGCCTCGCGCGGCCTGATCTGGGCGCCGCTGGCGGCCGAACTGCTGGCCGCGCAGCTCGAAGGCGAGCCACTGCCGCTGGAACGGACGCTCGTGCAGGCGCTGGACCCAGCGCGTTTCATGCTGGGCAATGCAGCCAAACACGCTATAGTCACGACGGCTCCACAAGCAGAGAACCCATAATGAACGACTCTTCCAGCTCGAACGAACTGTCGCTGTTCCTGGCGTCCACCGCGCACGACATGAAAAATTCCGTCAGTGTGCTGGCGGGCACGCTGGAGAAGCTGCTCGCCAACGCCTCGCCGGAAGTCGATGCGGCCTATCCGCAGATGGCGCACATGCTGTACCAGACCAAGCGCCTGAACGACAACCTGATCCAGCTGCTGGCGCTGTACAAGCAGGTCGGCAAGCCCGAGTACCCGTTCGACGTGCAGCCATTGGAGCTGGCCGACCTGGTCGGCCAGGTGCTTGCCAGCGTGCGCGTGCTGCTCGACTCGCGCGGCGTCAAGCTGGAGACCGACTACGATCCAGGACAGATCTGGCACCTGGACGAAGACCTGGTGATCGGTGTGATCGGCCATGCCATCAACAACTCCATCCACTACACCCAGGACAAAGTGCGGCTGTCGCTGAAGGTGGCCGATGGCTGCCTTGAAATCCGCGTCGAAGACAACGGAAGCGGATATCCGGCCGCGATGCTCGACGCAGGGGCCGCCGCGATGAGCGGGCGGAACGAAGGCGTCAACTTCCTCACCAACAGCACCGGCCTCGGCCTGTACTTCTCCAGCGAAGTGGCGAAGATGCACAAGCACCGCGGCCGCAGCGGCGCGATACGCCTGGAGAACGGCGGCGCATATGGCGGCGGCTGTTTCATCCTGACGCTTCCATGAAGCCCGGCGTTCCGGACATGGGCGCGGTCGACTGGGCCGGCAAGACCTACCTGGTGGTCGACGACTTCGTCGGCATCCGCCAGCTGTTGCGCGAAAGCCTGCGCAACCTCGGCGCGAAGAACATCGACCAGGCTTCGTCGGGCGGCGAGGCGATGGCCATGCTGGCGAAGATACGCTACGACGTGGTGCTGTGCGACTACAACCTGGGCGAGGGCAAGAACGGCCAGCAGGTACTGGAGGAAGCGCGTATCCGCCAGTTGCTCCTGCCCAGCAGCGTGTGGCTGATGGTGTCGGCCGAGAAGAGCGTCGAATCGGTGATGGGGGCGGCCGAGCACCAGCCCGACGCCTACCTGATCAAGCCGATCACCGAAGGCATGCTGCTGACGCGCCTGAACCGCGTATGGCACAAGAAGCAGGTCTTCCGCGGCATCGACCAGGCCTACTCCGAGAAGGACTACCTGCGCGCGGCGCGCCTGTGCGACGAACAGATCGAAGCGAGCCGTGTCCACGAGACCGAGCTGCTGCGCATGAAGGCCTCGCTGATGCTCAAGAGCGGGGAACCGGCCAAGGCGCGCGAGGCCTACGAGCGCGTGCTGAAGGAGCGCGAGTACCAGTGGGCGCGCGCCGGGCTGGCGAAGATCCGCATGGCCAACGGCGAGCACGAACAGGCGCGCCAGATATTCCAGGGCGTGATCGCGGAGAACCGCAACTACATCGACGCCTACGACCAGCTGGCGGTGGCCTACCAGTACATGGGCCAGCACGAGGAAGCCTGCGCCATCCTCGAACGCGCGGCGCGGCTGTCGCCCAATTCGGTACCGCGCCAGCGCAACCTCGGTCAAATTGCGCTCAAGGTCGGCAACATGTCGGTGGCGGAAAAGGCGTTCAGGAAGTGCATCGCGATCGGCGAGTATTCGGTGATGAAGACCGCCGATGCCTACCTCGGCCTGGCGCGCGTGTGCGGCCAGAAGAACGACACCAAGGAAGCGCTGGCGCTGCTGGCAACCGCGTGCCGCGACTTTGCCGACGACGGCATCGAGCTGCGCGCCAAGATCGTGGAAGGCCTGGTCTACCACGAGAGCGGCGACTTCCGGCGTGCGCGCAAGGCCGGCGACGAGCTGGAAGAAATGCTCGAAGCCGATGCGGTGCGGCCGGACACGGCCACCTGCCTGGACCTGGCGACGATGCTGTTTGCGGTCGGCGTCAAGGACGCGCCGGTGGCGCTGCTGTGCTACGTCATCCGCAACAACCACGACAACCTGGTGCTGCTGGACGAAGTGCAGAAAATCTTCGACAAGGCGCGGCTGGGGGAAGAGGGCGACGCACTGATCAAATCGTCGCGCAAGGAGGCGGCGGACATGATGAACCAGGGCGTGCTGCTGTGGAAGACCGGCAAGCT
This sequence comes from Massilia cavernae, assembly GCF_003590855.1. Classification (GTDB taxonomy): domain Bacteria; phylum Pseudomonadota; class Gammaproteobacteria; order Burkholderiales; family Burkholderiaceae_D; genus Telluria_A; species Telluria_A cavernae. The sequence continues at coordinate 31,753 of NZ_QYUP01000150.1, read as the reverse complement.
GCCGGAGGCGGTGGCATGGATGCGCGACGCGCGCAAGGCACTGCCGAACAACCTGCGCATCCTGTTCAACGCCGCGCAGATCCTGATTTCGCACATGGGCAAGCACGGCTTCGACGCCGCGCTCTCGAGCGAGGCGACCGAGGTGCTGCTGCACGTGGATAGAATCCAGCCGGGACAGCAGCGCTTTGCCCAGCTGATGGAACAGCTGGCGGCGATGGCGGCGCAGGCGCACCCGCAAGATTTTGAGGCCGCCGTCGAAGCGGCACTCGCGGCGCCCCCTGCCTGAACGGCTTTATTCGGCTGCCGGTTTCGCCTTTGCCGCGCGCGGCTTGGCGGCGCCCTTGGCTGCTGCCGCCGCGCCGGCGCCGGCCTTGGCCATCGAATCGGCCATCGCCTTGCCCATGTCGGCGGTTGGCATGGCGGCCGCCATTTTTGCGGCGGCTTCGCTCATCGCCTCCGGCGACATTGTCGTATTTACCGCCTGCTTGAACTGCTCCTGCAGCATGTTCCACCACGCTGCAGGATTGCCGAAGGCGCCGGCCGCTGCGTCGCCGCCTGCATCCTTGGCGCCTGGCGCCGGCTGCTGCGCGGCCTGGGCGAACGCGTCGCCCATCGACTTGAGCGCGGCCAGGGTGCCGCGCTGGACTTCCAGCGTCTGTATGGTCCCGCGCACCATCGAGGAATTCAGCGCAAGCCAGGCTTCCACCGCTTTCAGGTCGGTGATTTTCTTGTCGAGGTCATCGACCGACAGGGTGGGCACGGCCATGCCGGGAATTCCCATGCCGCCCACAGGTTCTTGACGAAATCCAGCGTATCGGTCATGGCATCGGCGCCGGGCATGGATGGTTTGGTCATGTGCTCTATCTCCGTCTGGTGGGATTCCAAGCGTAGCAGATTATGCAAGCGCCGCTCAACCAAATCTTGTGAAAACGGCAAAGCGCACCGGTGTTTCACTTTATGTGTCAGCGGAAATACGGCGTGCCGCGTTAAACTAGCAGCATGACCTTTGCCTTGCCTCCCTTTCGTTTGCGCCTGCCCGTAGTGGCCGGCGCGACGATCCTGCTGCACTATCTGGCGCTGGGGTGGGTTGGAGGGCGTATTGGCATGCCGCAGCAGGACGTGGAACTGGCCGAACCGGTGGCGATCGTCGCGCAGTTGCGGGCGCCGCCGCCGGCAGCACAAGCACCAGCGTCGCCGGCGCCGCCGAAGAAGAAGCCCGCGCCGCGCAGGCGGGCCGCTGCCATGCCGGCGATCGCAGCTGTGCCGCCGCCGGAAGCGGAAGCGCCGCCGGAGCCGGAAGTGCCGGCGCCGCCAGAAGCGATAGCCGAAGCGCCGCCCGTTGCTGAAGCCGTGGTGGAAGAACCGCCGGCCGAATCACCCGCGGCGCCGCTGCCGCGTCAGTACAGGGCCAGCGTGCCGCCGTCGTCGGAACTGGCGCTGGAACTGGAGCGTGTGGATTCCAAGGGCACGCTGTGGCATGGCGAGGCCGGGATGTCCTGGCAGGTGTCGGGCGGAAGCTACAAGGTGAAGTTTGATGCAGGCATCAGCATGCTGGTGACGAAGGTAAACCTGCTGGCGCTGGCAAGCGAGGGTGCCGTCAGCGACGCGGGCTTCGACCCGCAGCTCGCGACCGAGAAGCGCAGGGGCAAGTCGCTGACCGCGACGCACTTCAACCGCGGCCAGGGCAGCATCACGTTTTCGGCGGTGCCCGATGCAGCGCCGCTGCCGCCGGGTGCGCAGGACAAGGCGACGCTGCCGCTGCAACTGGCCGCCATCGCCCGCGCGGACCCGGCCCAGTTTGAAGGCGGCATGGACATCACGGTCGGCGAGGAGCGTGCCGCGGCGGTCTACCACTTCTCGGTGGCGGGCCAGGAAGAGATACAGACGAAGCTGGGCCGGCTGCACACGTGGCGGCTGGTGCGCCCGCCCAAGCCGGGATCGTACAACTCGCGGCTCGAGGTATGGCTGGCGCCGGAGCGCGGCTGGGTATCCGGTCCGCATCCGCAACACGGAAGCCAACGGCGCGGTCACCACGCAGACAGTCACGAACATCGTAGTCAGGGAATCGGGAACAGAAAATGAACAGTAAGATCTTCAGCACGATCCTCGCCGGTACGGCGCTGTCGCTGGCCGCAGGCAGCGCGCTGGCGGCCGCCAAGGCGCCGCCGCCGGCCGACCTGAAATATGCGATCACCGCGACCCAGAAAGGCATGAGCCTGGACGGAGAATCGAACGTGAAGTGGCGGGTGGACGGCGGCAGGTACACCCTGAGCAGCGAGTCGCGTGCGTCCATCCTCGGCAGGATCCAGGAAAACCGCAGCGAGGGCAGCGTCGGCGACGATGGCCTGGCGCCCGAAAAATTTACCGAGAAGCGCTTCCGCAAGGACCCGTACAGTGTGACCTTCGACCGCGAGGCCAAGGCGATCCGCTTCACCGAAGGGACGAAGGTGTTTGCGATCAAGGGCGGCGAGCAGGACCGCGCCTCGGCGCCGTGGCAGCTCGCCGCGCTGGGGCGCGCCACGCCGTCGAAATTCGTGGCCGGCTCGGAGTGGCGCATGATCGTCGCCGGCCGCCGCGACGCCGAGCCTTGGGTGTTCAAGGTGACCAGGACCGAAAAGCTGCGCACGCCGATGGGGCAGCTCGATGCGGTTCACCTTGTGCGCGAACCGTCCGCGGATTCTAAGGAGCAGCAGGTCGACATCTGGCTGGCGCCCGCGCACGAGTGGTATCCGGTCAAGGTGCGCTTCAGCGACCATGATGGCGAAGATGTCGTTGAACAAACTATTGCCAAAATCACCATGAAATAAGCGGCCTTTCGGCCTTCCGTTGTTGCTTGGCGGCCCGTTTCGGTCCGGGTTGCCTGGGCTTAACTGATATACTGACGCCCCGTGTATGAGTTGAAACAACGCCCGAAACAATGATGGAATTAACGGCAGGTGCGGCCCAGGCTGCGGAAATACTGACAATAGGGCAAGACGACGCGGATTCGCTCCAGGCGCACTTCCACCCAGGCATTGCCGCCGACGAGATCGAGCAGGTGTTCCACCTGAAGCGCGCGCAGCCGACGCTGCAGGCCTTCACCGCCTTGTTCCACGGCGGCTTCGACGGCGTGCTGATCCGCCTGCTGGTGCTGCGCGAACTGGCGTCCGACACCAACACCGCCGGCTTCTCGCGCTCCGACATCAACCAGAAGCTGGCCTACCTGATTCCCGAAAGCCTGGAAACCGTGCTGACGCGCCTGCGCTCGCACGGCCTGCTGGCGTGGGACACGTCGGCCGCGGTTTACCGTATTACGCCGATGGCGCGCAACGTGCTGTCCGCGCTCGACACCATGCTGTCGATGGGCCAGGCCGACGACGAAGCCGAGATGGGCTTCCTGCTGTCGCAGGTGGCGGGCGCGCAGGCGGTCGGCGGCGTCACCGTCGAACAGCTCAAGCACCTGCTGGGACGCCTGGTCGACCTGACCGAGGAATTCCGCGACGCCATCGCGTCCGGCTCCGAATTCCGCCTGCGTACCTCGCAGGCCAAGTGGCACATGGCCTGCGACTGGGTCGAGAAGGGCTCGCAGATCCTGCGCGCGATCACCAGCGACGAACGGGCCGATTCGGCCACCCACAGGGCGGCGCAGGCGATCGGCCGCGCCCAGAGCGCGCTGCTGAACATGCAGGGCATGTTCTCGCGCGCGCTGAACCAGATCGAGCGCCAGCGCGTGCACCTCGGCCAGTCCGGCCTGTCCACCACCGACGTCAAGCGCTGGCTGCTGGCGCACGAGGACCTGTCCTCGCTGGCAGAAGGCGCGATCGACCGCCCGGTGGTGCCGCTGTTCGGCACCCCGGCCGAAATGATCGACGTGGCCGAAACCGAACTGCTGGCCGAACGCGCCGCGGCGGCGGCCCAGGCCGGCCTGCCGGAAGGACAGGATGCGCCGCTGACGATCAACGACGCGCCCACGCTGCAGGCGGAACTGGACGACTGGCTGGCACGTCTGTCGGACTTCGCCAACCTCGGCAACTTCCCCAGCTTCTCGGAGGAGAGTCCGAAGTCGGTACCGATCCAGGACTCGCTGCTGCCGGCGACCTTCGCGGTTGCTTCCTACCGCGCGTCGCTGCTGCCGCTGCTGGGCGACGCCGCCGAAGCGAGCCTGCAGGGCGCCACCGCCCAACTGGCGCGCTTGCCCGTAACCTTTACGCCTACCGATGACATGGTGCAGCTGGACGACCCGCACGTCGCCGCCATGTCGATTGCGACCCTCTCACTGGATCTCGAAAGCGGCCCGCCCGATGATGAATGACGATTCCCAAATCCTGATTGCGCGCCTGCTGACGCACCAGACCCTGCGCCGCGACGACAAGATGGTCAAGCGCGTGCTGTCGGACGAGCAGTTCCGCGCCGAAGTCGACAAGCGCCTGCTCGAATCGGGCCTGAAGCTGCTCGATAACGTGTATGCTGACCACGTAACGCTGGCGCTGCACCGCGCCGTCGAGCCGAAGATCTTCGGCGCCAAGGACATCTGGCAGAACAACAACTTCGGCCTCACGCGCGACGGCGTGGCGCTGCTGGTGGTGCTGTGGGCGCAGATCATCCTGCCCAAGCGCGAACGCCAGGAAACCCACCAGAGCGCGGACGATGACCAGACCGACCTGTTCGGAAAAGAGAAGCCGATGCCGCGCGCGGAAGACACCTCGATCGGCATTTCGTACACCGCGCTGCTGGCCGATTTCGGCGAAAAGCTCGGCAAAAAAACCCGCATGGACATGAACCTCGGCACGCTGGCCAAGCTCGGCTTCATCGAGCGCCGCGGCGACGTGATCCTGGAAGGACCGCTGCTGGACCTGATGATGGACACCGACGTACTGAAGGAGCGCATCATCAACGGCGCGCTGGCCGACGTGTTCAAGCGCGCGCCGCTGGCCGTGGCGCCACCGCGTCCCGTAGTGCATGACGCTGCCGCCGCCAACGACGCCGACGATGCGTCCGACGCCATCGACACCCCAACCGGAGCCTGATCCATGTTCCACATCAAATCCTTAGAACTGGTCCATTGGGATTACTGGCAGCGGATCAAGAACATCCCGCTGGACGCCAAGATCATCACGATCGCGGGCCAGAACGGCTCGGGCAAGACCACCTTGCTCGACGCGCTGCGCACGCTGTTCGGCCTCGATTGCTCGATGGGCCGCACCTACAAGCACTACGCGCGCCACTCGGGCCAGCAGACCGCATGGATCCGCGCGGTGGTCGACAACAAGAATGTCGGCCGCCAGCTGTCGAACCGCCCGTTCCGCAGCTCCGGATTTTTCAGCGACGATGAAGTGACGCTGTTCTGCCAGATCCAGAAGAACGGCGGCGACTGGAAGCGCCAGTACCTGATGCGTCCCGGGAATGTGCAGATCGAGGAAGTGACGGAAGCGACCGACTGGCTCGGCGTCGAGAACTACCGCAAGCGCCTCGCCAACGCAGGCCTGTCGCCGGCGATGGCGAAAGTGCTGGCGCTCGAGCAGGGTGAAACCGACAAGCTGTGCGAATACGCGCCGCGCCAGTTGCTGGACCTGGTATTCCAGGTCTTCGGCGACAAGGAAGTGCTGGACGCCTACGACGAAGCCAAGCGCCACCAGCGCGACACCGAAGTGGAACTGAAGCGCTTCGAGACCGAGCTGGAAGCGTCGCGCACCAACCTGGAAGGCCTGCGCCTGCGCGTGGCCAACTACCGCCAGTGGGAAGACTTGCACAAGGAGCGCCGCAACCTGCTGGAGGAAGTGCTGCCCAGCCTGCAGTACCACGAGGCGCGCGAGAAGGCCGCCGGCACCAGCCGTTCGCTGCGCGAAGCGCGCCGCCCGCTGGCGCAGGCCGATTCGCAGCTGACCGAAAAACGCAACGCCGTCGCCGCACAGGCGCGCGCGCTGACCGACGCGCAGCAGCAGGAAACCCTGCTGGAACAGGAAGCGGCCGCGCTGGCCAGCCGCCTGACCCAGTTGAACGGAAAACTGAAGCCGCTCGAAAGCCTGCTGGAGCAGAAGGAACGCCTGCAGAAGCTGGCGGCGGACGCCGGCGCCGACATCGCCGAAGTGGCGGCCCAGCTGGACGCCAAGGAAGCGGAACTGGCGCGCCAGAAGCAGGCGCGCGAAACCATCTCGGCGCGCATCGCGTCGGAGATGTCGACCATCTCCGCATTGCAGGGCAAGACCGCGATGCCGGAGCCGGAAGCGGTGCGCGGCATGCGCCGCGCGCTGCGCGATGCGGCGATCCCGCACGCGATGCTGTCCGATATCGTCGAAGTGACGGATGCGAAATGGCAGGGCGCAGTCGAAGGCGTCCTGGGCGGCTACGCCTCGGTGGTGCTGCTGGAACGCGCGAAGGATGCCGCGGCCGCCTACCGCCTGGCGGAAAAGGAACGCTACCGCCACTTTATCGTGCCGGAATGCATCGATGCGCCGCAGTCGAAGGACGACAGCCTGCTGTCGGTGGTGCGCTTTTCGGCGCCTGCGCCGTCGTGGCTAATCGACCAGCTGTCGCGCATCAGCCGCGTCGACTCGGTCGACGAAGGCTTCCGCCTGTCGAAGGACGAGGAATGGATCACCCCTGACGCCTACCACCGCGAACGCCGCGGCGGCCGTTCGCTGTTCGTGGAAGCGTCGCGCTACCGCTTCGGCCAGGCCGGACGCACGCAGCGCATGGAAGCGATCCAGAAATCGCTGCCGGCGCTCGAAGCGCAGGAAGACGCGCTGACCCTCGCCATCAGCAAGCTGGCTGCCGAAGTCGGTGCGCTGAAAGCGCGTATCGCCGGCGTGGACGCGGCCAAGGAACTGGCGGCACGCCAGGCCGAGTTCGAGGAAGCGCTGCGCTCGATCGAACCGCTCAAGGCCGAGCGCCTGCAGGTCGGCTCGCGCCTGGGCGAACTGCAGGGCCTGACCAAGAACGCGGTGGTCACGCGCACCCGCGCCGACACCACCTGGCAGAACGCGCGCATGGCCCTGTCGGAAGCCGAAGCCGGCCTGCGCCTGGGGCACTGCCGCCAGATCGAGCAGCGCGCCGAACATGCGCAGGCGCTGGTGGAGCTGCGCCGCACCTGGCGCCACCTGCCGAAAAGCTGGCGCCGCAGCGCGCGCCGTGCGTCGCTGGTGGCCGAGCACCAGAACTCGCACCAGGTCGACCTGCGCGTATCGTCGCTGCAGCACGCGCTGGCGCGCGACGACTGGGAACTCGATGCGACCGTGATCGACCAGTACCACCGCCTGAACGAGCAGCTGCACGGCCGCCAGTCGGAGACCGACGAGCGCCGCTACCAGAACAACCGCGCGATCGAAGCGACCGGCAATGCGCGCGGCGCCTACATCGAGCGCCTGCGCTACACCATCAAGACCTACAGCAAGAACATCAGGGAGCTGGGCGAACTGGCGGGTATCGACGTGCATGCCGACCCGGTGCGGCTGGAAAACGACGATGTCCAGCTGTCGCAGGCCGGCCTGCACGTGCGTTTCAAGTTCGACGGCAAGGACCAGATCGGGATGAACGACGGCGAGGCGTCGGGCGGACAGCAGGTGATGAAGTCGCTGGTGCTGCTGATTGGCTTGCTGAAGTCGGAAGAGGGCTCGGGCGGCTTCGTGTTCATCGACGAACCGTTTGCCCACCTGGACATCCGCAATATCCAGCTGGTCGGCGAGTTCCTCAAGAACACCGAGGCGCAGTACCTGATGACGACGCCGCTGACGCACAACACGGACGTCTACGATCCTTCCGAACTGACGCTCATCACGAGCAAGAAGAAGAAGGACACGCAGTGGGCGCAGCCGATTTTCGTGCTGCAGCGGCGGACACCTGGTACTACCAAGGCCGCTGCGTAATTACCGCCAAGGCCGCTGCGTCACTCGACCGCAGCGGCTTTTTTTATGTGCGCCCAGCATGGGCGCACTCCTGTGGGTGAAAGTCCCGCCGCGAGCTGACCACAGTGAGCGAAGTGAAGCGCAACTGCATGAGGGTAACTGAGTGTGGGAAGGAAGCGTGGAGCATAAATCATGAGCCGATGGACAAGAATCGCATAGAAGGCGTTACCGATCAGGGCGAGCGGGCATGAAACCGCGAAGCTCTTGTGGTCAAGGATCGGTGGCGTAAATGCGGCGGTTGTGTGATGAAGGAGTGCGGCCCTTACCTGGGGACGCCCCGCCTTGTGCCTGAAAGGGCGACGGTGAAAACCGGAGCGGGGTCTCAGCAGAGGTCATAGTAGTTGGTGGTAGCGCCGGGAAGGCTCGACTCCGCCGACGAAGGACTGAACGAGTAGGAGTGAATCCGATATGTCGATGCAGAAAGCACAGCGTCAGATGCTTGCTAACGCGGGGCGGGAAGCCGTAGGGCAAGGTGAAGCCATGCCCGATGCTTTCAGCGACGAAGCGTTCTGCCCGCGACATGCAACCGGAGACACGGGGTCAGTGCTGCTGCAAGCGGCGCTGACGACAGAGAACCTGCGGCGGGCGTTCAAGCGTGTGCGTGCCAACAAGGGAGCTGCTGGCGTGGATGGGCTGGATATCAACCAGACATCGCGTCATCTGGCAACCGCATGGCCGCATATACGAGAGCAACTGCTGGCAGGGACGTACCGGCCCAGTCCGGTGCGTCGGGTGACGATCTCGAAGCCCGACGGTGGCGAGCGCGAGCTTGGCATTCCGACGGTGACGGATCGCCTGATCCAGCAAGCACTGCTACAGGTGCTGCAACCGATACTTGATCCCACCTTTAGTGAGCATAGCTACGGCTTTCGTCCGGGCAGGCGTGCACAGGATGCGGTTTTGGCCGCCCAAGCGTACGTTCAGTCTGGATTGCGAATTGTGGTCGATGTCGACCTGTCGAAATTCTTTGACCGGGTCAACCATGACATCCTGATTGACCGCCTGCGGAAACGCATCGATGACGCTGGGATAATCCGGCTAACTCGTGCATATCTGAACAGCGGCATCATGGACAACGGCGTGGTGCAGTCGCGCGATGAGGGAACGCCGCAAGGTGGGCCTCTCAGTCCGTTACTGGCCAACGTGATGCTCGACGAGGTGGACAAGGAACTGGAATGGCGCGGCCATCGCTTTGCGCGCTACGCCGACGATGCGAACGTGTATGTGCGCAGCGTGCGGGCGGGCCAGCGGGTGATGGCGCTACTGCGGCGCTGTTATGCCAAGTTGCACCTCATGGTCAACGAAAGCAAAAGCGCGGTGGCTAGCGTCTTTGGCCGCAAGTTCCTCGGTTACAGTCTGTGGGTGGCGCGTGGGGGTGAAGTCAAACGCAAGGTGGCTGAGAAGCCTCTGAAAACGTTTAAGCAACGCATCCGGGAGCTGACCTGCCGTTCTGGCGGGCGCAGCATGCCGGACGTAGTGACACGACTGCGTTCTTATATGCTGGGATGGAGTGTGTCACGAACGCAAGCGCAAGCTTGCGATGCTGTATCAAAGATGGGAGCAGGCCTCCCGAAATCGGCTTGCAGGAGCTGGTTTCAAACCACCCAGTGCTGCTGTGTTCAAAAGACATGGTGGTGAGCGACTGTGGAAAAGGCGCCAAGAAAGGTGTCAGGTACGTATTGAGAAGATGAGCGAAAGCAAACCGTTCGATGACGCATCGTTAAGCATTTAAGTGCTGTCAAAATCGGGGCCGTCCATCCGCCCTGGGATAAGTCGGGACGAATCCTGTTTACGGACCCGTCGGCAGCCGGTGTATAGGCGGCATGAGCTCAATACAGGCTTTGGTATGGAACGTGAGAACCTTGTTTCGGATGCTAAGGAAAATGACAAGTGGCAGACACCATGAGGAAGAATACCGATGCCGGAACGAGGGGCGGAGCTGCTCGTAGTAGTGATGAAGCCTTTGTAATGAAGGCGGAGCGAAGGGGCGGCGTTATCCGGTTGACGAAGGACGCCAACCTGTTTGCTGGGGATGAGTGACATGACATCAACAAAACCTTATAGTATTGCAAAACGTACCGTGTGGGATGCGTACCAGAAAGTGAAGGCCAACCGAGGCGCTGCTGGCATCGACGATGAAACGATCGTGATGTTCGAGCAGAACCTGTCGAAGAATCTCTACAAGCTGTGGAACCGGATGTCGTCGGGATCGTACTTCCCGCCGCCAGTCAAGCAGGTTGAAATTCCGAAGGCATCGGGCGGATTTCGAAAGCTCGGTATTCCCACTGTGTCCGACCGCGTCGCGCAGACAGCGGCCAAGCTCATCATTGAGCCGATCCTTGATCCGATGTTTCATCCGGATTCATACGGATATCGGCCGGGTAAATCGGCGAAACAGGCTGTTGCCATCACCAGAGAACGGTGCTGGAAGCATGACTGGGTGGTCGAGTTTGACATCAAGGCGGCATTCGATCAAATCGATCACGTACTCTTGATGAAAGCCGTTCGCAAGCACGTCAAGGAAGACTGGATTCTGCTATATATCGAGCGATGGCTCACTGCCCCGTTCGAGACGGCGGAGGGTGTCTCCGTTCCGAGGGAACGAGGCACACCTCAGGGCGGGGTCGTCAGTCCGATCTTGATGAACCTGTTTATGCACTATGCGTTCGATCTTTGGATGAAGCGCAGCTATCCGCAATGTCCTTTCGCCCGCTATGCCGATGATGCAGTAGTTCACTGTCGCAATCAGGAGCAGGCGGAAAACGTGATGCATTCGATCGCCTCGCGCTTGGCAGAATGTGGACTGACAATGCATCCGGAGAAATCAAAGATCGTGTACTGCAAGCACAGTAAGCGCACCAAGATGTATCGACTCGTGCAATTCACCTTTCTCGGATTTACTTTCCGTCCGAGGGGAGCGAAGAACAAGGAGGGCCGGTTATTTACAAGCTTCTTACCGGCAGTCAGCGATACAGCTCTGAAGCGGATGCGGGAGACGGTACGGGGATGGAAACTGCATCGGCAGACACCCGCAACGCTGCAGGAACTGGCGTGGCAATACAACTCCACAATACGCGGGTGGGTGAACTACTACGGGACGTTCTATCGGACAGCAATGCACAAGCTCTTTCAATACCTTGATCGAAGGTTGATGCAGTGGGCCAGACGGAAGTACCAAACACTGAGGCGGCATCAAAGGCTCAGTGCTGACTGGCTGGGCAAGATGAAGATGGATTTTCCGGCATTATTCGTCCACTGGCGTTGCATGGAGAGCAAGGTTGGATGACGGGAGCCGTATGAGGCGAGAGTCTCACGTACGGTTCTGCGAGAGGTTCAAGGTGAAATTCCTTGGGCCTACTTACCAGGGATACTTCCAGTTGGCGCAAACCCCTAACGTATGGCGCAAACTCGATGAATGGCTGCGTCACAGGCTGCGGGCTATCCAGCTAAAGCACTGGAAACGCGGAACCACCATGTATCGGGAACTGCTCAAATTGGGAGCTGCGCCGTCGGTGGCAAAGCGAGTGGCGGCCAACGGCCGTCGCTGGTGGCGCAATAGCGATAAACTGCTTAACAGCGTACTCACTATTGCGTACTTCGATCGACTGGGCGTACCCCGCCTGTCTTGACCTCAACTACTCGAATCGCCCGGTGCGGACCCGCATGCCGGGTGGTGTGGCAGGGGAGCAGCTATCATTAGCTGCCCCCTATGCCGATTCTGTAGCGCCAGCGGATCAGGCCCGCCGAGAAGCTGCCGAAGTAGCCGGCGAACAGGCCAAGGACGATCAGGGTCAGCGGGCTGTCGGTAAAGCGCGGCAGCACGTTGGCGGTGCCCTGGTTGACGTAGATTTCGAGGCCGACGTACATGATGCGGGCGACGAACAGCAGGCCCACCAGCATCCCGAGGCGCATCGGCGGCGTGAACCAGTAGCCGTCGGGCGCGGCTTCGAAGCGCGTCTTGCGCAGGCCGAACACGCCGTAGGCGATGCCGGCCGCGGCGCCGACCGCCAGCCATGCGAGCGAGGCGGGCTGGCCCACCAGTTCCGAGCCCGGCACCAGCACCATCGCCGTGAACACCAGCAGGCCGGTGTAATGGCGCGACATGACCGAACGCTGGCGCGCCATCATCTTCTTCAGGCGCGCGTACACGCGCCAGATCAGCAACGGGACAAGGACGAGGAGGATGATGGTCTGGATAGTCATGGGGAGTGCGTGTTTGAAAGAACGGCAATTGTAATCGACCCTGCGGCGTACTTTGCGCCCATCGTCCACATCCCATGGTAATGTCATAACTTAATGATAACGGAGGTCCGACCATGATTCCTGCCGCCATCCAAGCACACCGCGCCCCGGAACCGCCGGGGCCAGTGGACGAGCCGACGCCAGAGCCGTTCGACAATCCTCATCCGCACCATCCGCCGGTCCACACGCCGCAGGACGACGAACAGGTGCCGGACCATAATCCCAGCACCACCTTCCACTAGTCGAAGGCCCACGAATACAGCACGTCCAGCGCGGTATTGGTACCGGTCTGGAACTGCAGGGTCACGCGCGGATTGAGCTTGTAGCGGATGCGCACCAGGCTCGATGCCGTGGTGGCGCCCTGCTCGAAGCTGAGGTAGGCGCGCGACGACAGCCGCTTGCCGATCGTGACCACGGTACTCTCCAGGCCCTGCGCCTGCGATAGTCCCAGTTCATCCACGCCCAGCGAGGTGGCCAGCCGCGACTGGAAGCCGCCCGAACCGGATCCACCCAGCAGCGCCGCCGCAGCGGCACTCAGCATGCTGGCCTCGTTACCGGATGTACCTTCCATGCCATGCCCGAGCACCAGCCATGACAGTTTTTCGCTGTCCGGGACCGGCGGCGTCGACACCAGCTTGGCGGCCGGCGCCAGCGCGGTACCGCGCACCTCGACACCTGCTTCGACGTTGGTTTCGGACAACTGCTCGCCCGCAGGGCGCTTGCGCACCGCGCGGATGTTGACAGCGGGGTTGTCGTAGCGGCCGCTGAAGGTCAGGATGCCGCGCTCGATGATCAGCCTCTGCCCGTAGGCGGCGTAAGTGCCGCTGACGACACGGATGGTTCCGTTGACGCGCGGCGTGCGGCCGTCGGCGGTACGGATGCGCACCGCGCCCGCAAGTTCGGCGTCGGCGCCCATGCCGCGCAGGCGGAACGAGTCGCCCAGGTCCGCTTCGATGTCGACCGCCAGCGGCATGCCTTTCTTCTCCCTGGCTTTCTGTGCGGTGCTGGTCCTGCCAAGCACGATGACGTCGTCGGACATGGTCGGCCGGCCTTGCGGCGCCAGTTCGACCAGCGCGCGGTCGGCGCGGAATTTGCCGTCGAGAGTAAAGCGTTCCGGCGTACGTACCATGGTGGCGCTGCCGGTGACGACCACGGTGCGGTCGGGCCGCGACAGCGCTTCGAGCTTGTCGGCGACCAGTTTGAGCTGCGCGGTCGTTTCGCCCCCCGAGAAGCGGATGAAACCGTCCGCCGCCATCGTCCCCTGCACGCCGTTAAAGCTAAGGCGCTGCAGCAGCAGCTGGTCGCCGGCCAGTTGCGCGCGCAGCTTGCCGTTGCTCAGCTTGACGCCCTGTTCGGCCCAGCGCACCGCGAGCCGGTCGCCGCTGACGGTGCCGTCCAGCGTAGGCGCACCGATGGTGCCGCCGCCAGCCAGCGCCACTTTCAGCGCGCCATCGAGTTCGAGCCCCGGCTGGTCGGCCAGCGGCGCCAGCCATGCAATCGAGGCCATGTCGGCATTGACCGCAAGCCTCAAAGGACTGCCGGTGCCGATGCGGCCATTGGTCATCTGCACGGTGGCGTCGACATTGGCGTGGCCGGCGCGGGTGCCGTCCAGCTCCACCCGCGTCCGCAGGGCGTTGCCCGCCACGTCGGCGCGCAGGTCCAGCACCCGCAGGCCGAGCACCACCGGCACTTCGGCGCTGACGATCAGGTCGCCCTTCTCGCGGAACACGTGCACCATGCCGGCCAGCTGGGGCGTGCCGCCCGCCTGCAGGTCGAGGCTCCAGTCGCCGCCGAGCGTCAAGTCGCCGGTGACGTTGTCGCGCATCGCCGGCGAAAACTGGGCCACGTAATTGAGCGGCACGCCGTTGGCGGCGCCCTTGCTGCTCCAGCGGGCGCCGTCCTTGGACAGCGACGCGATGGCGATGGTGCCTGCCGGGAGCGCGATCACCGCGTTGTTCAGCGCGATCTGTTGCGGGCGCATCAGGCCCAGCGCTCCCGCGCCAGGCGCCACCGCCAGCCGCAACGGCGTGGGCTGCTTCAGGGTGAAGGCGTAGCGCCCGCGGTTCTGCAGCGCATCGACCACGCCGTCCCAGGCGTCGCCATTCCAGCCGCCCCTCACTTGGGTGGAGGCGTCGAAGGCTTCGCCGCGCGCCGCGAGGCTGATGGTGTGGGCCGCGCGCGTGCCGGTGGTCTTCAGGCGCGCGCTGTCGATGCGGGTGCTGCCGCTGGTGTAGCCGGTGACTTCGACGTCCGACACCATCGGCGTGGCGCCGCCAAGCCGTGCGCCCAGGTTCACGCTGGCGCGCAGCGCCTTGGCCTGGTGGATGCCCAGCACTTTCAGGTTCTGGCCTTCGAGCGATGCGGTCAGCGCGGGCGCCTTCGCGGTTCCGGACAGCGTGCCCGAGCCTTTCAGTGCGCCGGCGAAATCGCCGCCAAGGACGGCAAGCTGGCCGGCGTCGATACGCCAGTCCAGCCGGTCGGCAGGCGCGCCGAACGCGCCGCGCGCGGCAAGCACGTTTGGCCCGACATGCAGGTCGACGTCGGCGCTGGCGATGCGCTGTGCGCTGCCCGCCAGCCGGGCGTGGCCCCACAAGGGCGCTTTCGACAGCGTCGATTCCTGCAGCGTGACGCCGGCGCTGCCGCCCCAGTCCTTGCCGAGGCGCCCGCTGGCGTCGAAGCTGCCGTTGATGCTGCCCGCCACCGGCGATCCGAATGCGGCAGGGTCGAAGCCCTTTGCCGTGCCGGCGGCCCTGATGTTGATGTCGCGCGCTACTGCCTTGGCACTCGCCTTGGCCAGCCAGGCTTCGCCGCTTGCGCGCAGCACGCTGTTGTTCGCCTTGCGCGCCTTGGCAACCCAGCCAAGTCCACGAGCATCGGCAACAAAGGTGGTGCGCGGCTGTTCCATGGTCCCGGTGACGACGCCGTTTGCGGCCAGGGCGCCGTACAGGTCGCTGCGCAGCGCCGACAGCTGCTTCGCGTCGACATTCCAGAGCAGGCGCTCGCCGGGCGCGCCAAACGCGCCGCGCAGGGCGACGGTGTTTCCGCCCATCGCCAGCGTGGCGTCGACCCCGCTGACGTGCTTTGCGTCGGCGTTGAAACGGCCCTGGCCCGACAAGGGCTGGCCGAACAGGCGGCTCGGGTGCAGCGTGAAGCTTGACGCCACCTTCCATTCGGGCGCGAGCGCGCCGCTGGCATTGACCGCGGCATTGATGTCGGCGGCAGGGTAGTCGCCGAAGGCCGCCGGATTGAAGCGCGAAGCCGTGGCCACGACCTTGAAATCGCGCTTGCCGGCCAGGCTGGCGCTGCCGGCCAGGTCGACGCGGCCGGTGCCGGCGACGAGGCGCGCATGCTGGATCTGCAGCAGCTGGTTCTCTAGCGTGGCCGCCGCGTCCACCCGCATGCCGCGCTCGGACAGCTGAGCGCTGATATTCTGCACCTTGCCAAGGTTGGCCAACTGGATGTCGCCCGCAATGGCGGTGGTTTTCATGCGGCTGTGGATTGCCTTCAGGTCGATCCTGTCGGTGTGCAGCTTGAACTGCACGGCCCCGATGCCTGTCTCGTCGGGGCCGTGCTGCACTGCGCCGCGGCCGGCGAACTTGCCGGCCGCGCCCATGTCCAGCAGCACGTCGTCGATCTGCATCGCATTCAGGTTGCCGCCCAGGCGGCCGCGCATCTCGCGCAGCGGAAGCAGTTCGCGGTCGAGCGGGCCGACAGTGCCGCTGTTGACGATGCTGACCGTGCCGGTCACGCTGCGGTCGGCCTTGACGCTGGCGGTGACGGCAAGCGCCAGGTCCGCGGTCGGCAGGGCAGGGTTGAAGAAGCCGGGGTCGATGTTGCGGCCGTTGATGGTCATGGCGCGCAGCGGGATCGGCTCGAACGGCGCCAGCGTCAGCTTCGCGTCGCCGACAGCCTTGCCGGCCTGGCCGCTGGCGGTCAGCTGGGTGGCTGCCAGGTCGCCAGTAGCGCGCAAGCTCAGTTGCGCGGGCTTCTGGCCGGCCTTCACTTCGGTCTGGACCAGGGTGGCGGTTGCATCGAGCTTGAACGGGCGCTGCGAGCCGATAGTGCCGTTTGCGGCGGCGCGGCCCCAGGGCGTTAGCGCGCTGGCGTCGCGCAGCTGCCATTGCAACCTGTCGCTGTCCAGCTTGAAGCGGGCGTCGCCGATCACGGTCGTGGCGCCCTGGGTGACCATCGTCAGCTTCGCGATGCGCGCGTCGCCGATGTGGAGGGCGAACGGCGGCGCCAGCGATTCAGGCATCTTGGGCGGTTCCGATTTTTTCAGCGTCTCCGTGCGCACGCTGGCCACGTGCAGCTTGCTGATCGCGACCCCGCTGGTGAGGTACTGCCAGGGCGACCAGTCGATGTCGACCTTGTCGGCGGTGATCAGCTGCTCCGGGCTGCGGTACACCACGTGCTCCATGTGCATGGCGCCGTACAGCGAGCCTGTGACGCCAGTGATGACGATGCTGCCGCCGCTTGCGTTGGCGATGCGCTGCACGATCATCTGCAGCGTGGTCTCGCGCCCAAGATACCAGTACGCCGCGCCGAGCACGACGCCGGTGGCGGCGAGCCCGATCGCGAGCCGTTTCGGCCAGCGCCGGGGCGCCGCGGCCGGCGCCATAGTGGTGGTTTCTTCGGTAGTCATCAGAAGGTAAATCCGACAGAGAAGTGCAGGCGCGCTTTGTTGATTGCTTCGCCATACGCAAGGTCGACGTTGATCGGGCCGACCGGGCTGCGCCAGCGCGCGCCCACGCCGACGCCGTACGCGGGTTTCAGATCGCCGAATTTGTCGCCCGCGTTGCCCGCGTCGACAAAGACCGCCACGCCCCACGGCGGCTTGAACCAGTACTGGTATTCGGCGCTGCCGGTCAGCATATAGCGCCCGCCCACGATGGCGTTGCCTTCCTGGATGCCGAGCGATTGGTAGGGGTAGCCGCGCACCGACTGGTCGCCGCCGGCGCGGAACAGGAAGGTGCCTGGCACGCCTTCCTTTTCCTTCGACGCCAATATGCCTGCTTCAGCGCGCAGGATCAGCGAGGTGGCGACCGTCAGCGGCCGGTAGTAGGCCACGCGCGCGCTGGCGCGGATAAAGCGTTCGTCGGTCCACACCGGCAGCAGGGCGCCTCCGAGCTGTACGTTGGCGACGTAGCCGCGGGTCGGCAGCACCAGGTTGTCGACGGCGCGCTTGGTGATGCTGTAGGTGAGCGGCACGCTCTTGCTCTTGGTGGTCGGGATGTTGTCGATGTCGCGCTGTTCGCTCAGGTACTCCAGCGTCAGGCTGCGTTCCATCAGCGGCGTGCCCCAGGCGCGGCGCACCGCGGCGGTGGCCACGCGGGTGATTTCGCCGCGCAGGTCGGTGCGTTCGAAGCCCGCGCCGAAGCTGTCGTTGTAGCCGCTGGCGCTGGTCGGCACGTAGAAGTCGGCGCGCGCTTCCTGGCGCTTGCTCTCGGCGATCACGTTGCTCTTCATGCGCAGGCCGCGCACGTTCAGGTCGTCGTAATTGACCTGGGCGCGCGCGCCGGTGTTGGTCGAATAACCCAGGCCCACCGAGGCGTTGCGCTGCTTGTTTTCGGTGACGCGCACCAGCAGCGGCAGCAGGGTGGGATTCTGCTGCGCCGCCCTGGGCGCGCCTTGCTGTTCATCCTGCAGCTGGTCGATGTTCTCCTCCAGCGCGGCGCTCATGTCGACGCCCACTTCGACGCTGCTGAAGTAGCCGGTGTCCTGCAGGCGTGCCTGGAGTGCCTGCATCGCCGCCTCGCTGTATTCGTCGCCCGGCTTGATCAGGTTGAGGTTGGTGACGATGTGGGACGGATAGCGCGACAGGCCCTCGATGCGCAGGCCCTCGTAGCGCACCTCGGGGCCGCTGTCGACGGCCACGTACAGCATCGCGCGGCGCGCGTCGGGATCGACCACCGCGCGCGATTCGGCCAGCTGGGCGCGCGGGTAGCGGGTCTGCATCACCTGGCGCAGCAGGTTGCGCTTGGCCGCTTCCCAGTCGGTGGTGCGGAAGCGCGAACCCACGCCAAGGGTCCAATTGTTGCGCAGGGTGGCGGCGTCGATGCGCTTCGCCGAAGGGTCGAGCGGCTCGAAGCCGCGCAGCACCAGGTCAAGGTCGCCCACCAGCACAGGCTCGCCCGGATCGACGATGACGCGCGCCACTTGCACCGGCGTGCTGGTATCGAGGCCGGAACTGATCTTCGGCGAGTAGTAGCCTTCGGTGGCGACCAGCGTGCGCGCCTGTTCGGGCGCGTCCTTTACGAGCCGCAGGAGCTGGTCCTGGTCGAGGCGCGGGTTGCCGCGCCAGCGCACCAGGTCGAGGTTTGTTTCGAGCAGGTCATCCAGGCGGCCTGGAGCCTGGATGTCGACCGTGTACTGCACGCCTTGCGCCTGGGCCGCGCAGGTGGCCGGCAGCGCGAACACGGTGAGGGCAATCTGTGCCAAAATTCGTGATCGCCCCGCCTTCGCTGCGCTGGTTTTTGGTAATGCGAGAAACATGTCTCTCCGTCTGGGAAAATGTTGAAAACATATTACCGGATCGGCCAAGAAGATGGCGAACGTCTAACCTGGAAAACTCATATGCATCAAGCTGACACCGCCCTCGTCCTTTTCAGCGGAGGACAAGACTCCACCACCTGCCTGGCCTGGGCGCTTGAGCGCTATCCGCGCGTCGAGACCATCGGCTTCGACTACGGCCAGCGCCATGCGGTGGAACTGGAAGTGCGCCCGGCGGTGCTGGCCGGGATGCGCGCGCTGCGCCCCGAATGGGACGCGCGGCTTGGCGAGGACCACATGATCGACCTGGGCCTGATCGGGCAGATCTCCGATACCGCGCTGACCAGCGACGTCGAGATCGCGATGCAGGCCAATGGCTTGCCCAACACCTTCGTCCCTGGGCGCAACCTGATGTTCATGATGGTGGCCGCCACGCTGGCCTACCGGCGCGGGCTGACAGTGCTGGTAGGCGGCATGTGCGAGACCGATTTCTCGGGCTATCCGGACTGCCGCGACGACACCATGAAGGCGCTGCAGGTGGCGCTGAACCTCGGCATGGCCACGCGCCTGAAAGTCGAAACGCCGCTGATGTGGATCGACAAGGCCCAGACCTGGGAGCTGGCGGAGCAGGCCGGCGGCAAGGCGCTGGTGGACCTGATCCGCACTGAAACGCACACCTGCTACCTGGGCGAGCGCGGCGCGCTGCACGACTGGGGCTATGGCTGCGGCACCTGCCCGGCCTGCGAACTGCGCGCGCGCGGCTACCAGCAGTACGCCAGGGGCGAAAAGGCGGCCTAGCATGCGCCTCGCCCTCCTGACCGACCTGCACGCCAACCGCGAGGCGCTCGATGCCTGCCTGGCGCATGCCAGGGTGCGCGGCGCCGACCGGTATGCGTTCACCGGCGACCTGGTGGGCTATGGCGCCGACCCGGAAGCGGTGATCGACACCGTGATGGACCACGTGGCGCGCGGCGCGGTCGCGGTGCGCGGCAACCATGACCAGGCGGTGTCGGTGCCTTCGCGTTCGGGCATGCATGCGGAAGCGCGCGAAGTGATCGACTGGACGCGCGCGCGGCTCAAACCTGGACAGCTGGCCTTCCTCGACGCGCTGCCGCTGACCAGCGAGCTTGGAAACATGATGTTCGTGCACGCCAGCGCGCACCAGCCGGAAAAGTGGGAGTACGTCACCGGGCTGGAGGAGGCGGAGCGCAGCCTGCGCGCCAGCCGCAGCCGCATGGTGTTCTCGGGCCACGTGCATGCGCCGTCGCTGTACCGGCGTGCCGACGACGGCCGCATGGGATCGCACACGCCGCGCGACGGGATGAAGGTGCGGATCGCGCCGCAGCACCAGTACCTTGTGATTCCGGGATCGGTGGGACAGCCGCGCGACGGAAACTGCGCGGCCTGTTATGCGATGTTCGATGACGAGAAGCGCGAGCTGTCTTACTTCAGGGTGCCTTACGATCACGGCGCCGCGGCGCGGCGCGTGATCGCGGAGGGATTGCCGATCGTGTTTGCGATGCGGCTGGTGGAGGGGATCTGATCCAGCCGGATTAAACCGCTGGTTCGGCGCGCATCCGGTTGCGGCGCGAGCGGCTCATGAAGAACCAGACGATCGCGACCGGGATCAGGATCGGCAGCAGCAGCGGCGAGACCGCCAGCAGCGCAAGCACCGCGGCCAGGGCCAGCGCGCCGATCACGATCACGCCGACGCCGGCGAACACCACTGCAAGCAGGGCCGCGACGCACACTGCAACCACCACGCCGATGATCAGGCCGATGCTGCCGAACACCATCCCAAGCAGGGCGCCCAGCGGCCCGCCGAACTCGTCGCCATCGACGTCGACGACGAAGTTGCTGTTGTCGAGCATGTCCCAGGCGAGCAGGGCGACCAGGAACAGGATAACGAAGGGAAGGATCTTTCTCATGGCGGGCCTCTTGGTTGACGTGTGTGTCGTTGGTATGGCTCCACTGTAGCCATGCCCATATGCATCAGCCATTGGATTGCGACAGAATGCTTTTTCGACGGGATGGGCGAGCGGAAAGCCCGGACGAACAGCTTGCCCCTCCAGGCGGCTTGAATACGCGCACATATTTCCTATACTGAATGCCTGCTTTGCTTTTGGGGGATCTATGCGACACGATCGTTCCGTGGTGGCGGGTGGCGGATCCAAGGGGCCGCCGTCGGCGCCGCCGGCCGTCCCGCCGATCATCATCAATCCCTTCTGTTACCACTCGCCGCAACCGGCGATTGACCCGTTTGTCATACCGCTGCGTCCGCCGGTGCTGCCCCCGCGCCTGCCCGGCATCCGGGCCGATGAAGCGCTGCCCGCCTGAACCGAGGTTTTTCGTGTGCGCGCTGTGCGCATGGGCGGATTTGGTCTATCATCCGTGTCTCCGTTGGTGATGATATAAAGTAACGAAAAATGAGTGATGAAGTATCAGAAGGACCTGAGGAAGGTGCTCCGGTCCAGGAGCCGCGTCTGTGGCAGGGAAATGGCTGGACCGCCCGCGTGATCAAGAATGAAGATGACGAAGGCTGGGCGGTGGCGATGATCAAGGACGGCGAGCCGGAACCGGCGCTGGTCGGGCCCTGGACGATGGGCCGCGACAAGAAGAACCCGAAACCGCTTGATACGGCGGCGTTCAACACCCTGGTCAAGACGGCGTCGGAAGTGCTGCGCCGCCATGAACAGCAGCTGCACTCCCAGCTGCACAAGAGCACGGTGGTCGCGATCGATGGCGCCGTGATCAAGGTAACGCTCGACATCGTCCCCGACGACGACCATCCTTACGCGCTGCTGGCGGCCATCGACGAGATGGGCGAGCAGCTGGCGCAGGTGCGCGTGGCGCCCACTTTCAAACTAACCTCTACCAGCGCCGCCAGCTGGATCGAAGCCGGCTTCCGCGCTCCGCGCTGATCGTCCGAAATTCGGGGACAGACCGGGTCACGGTGACCCCACATCGGGGACAGACCCCGAACTTGGGGTCTGTCCCCGATGTGGGGTCTGTCCCCGGGTCTGTCCCCGATTTGTGGCAAGTTTCGCCGAAATGGGGCCTGCCACCGGACTTGGCGCTTGATCGGCCTTCGCTTTTCCATCGGGTACTGATAGTATTTCCTGAGCGCATTATTAAAGGGAAATTGATGGAAAGCCGACTCAAACGCCTAGAAGCAGTGCAGTCCATGGTGCTGGAAATCGCGCAGCTGTCGACCACCTGCGTCGATATCACCGAATTCATCCGTGCCGTGCACCGCTCGCTGGGGCGCATCATGTACGCCGCTAACTTCTACGTGGCGCTCAGCAACCGCGAGGACGGCTCGGTGCGCTTCGTGTACTTCGTCGACGAGCGCGACGAAACGCCCGACCCGAACGAGAAAGTCATGCTTGCCACGGCCAACGAGTCGCCGACCGCCTGGGTGCTGCTGAATCGCCGCAACCTGGTCATGACCGCCGACGAGAATAATGCGCTGGGCGGCGAGGATGGCAACGGCTGGGGCCACGGCTCGATGGCGGAACACTGGATGGGCTGCCCGCTGCTCGACCAGCAGCAGCAGGCGCTGGGCGCCATCGTCATCCAGAGCTATGCCCCTGAATATACCTACAGCGACGAGGACCAGGCGCTGTTCTCGCTGATCGCGAACCATGTGTCGAACGCGCTGCAGGGCCTGCAGAGCATGGACAGGCTGGAGAAAGCGGTGCAGGAGCGCACCGCGCTGCTGGCGCACGAGGTGGCCGAGCGCCGCCGCGCTGAGTCGGTCCAGCACGCGCTGTACGAAATCGCCAACCTGTCGGCGTCGGCCATCGAATCGAACCAGCTGTCGGCCAGCCTGCACCGGATCATCAGCGAGCTTGTGGTCGCGGATAACTTCCTGATCGCGCTGTACCACCCCGAATCGGGCGACATCAGCATCCCTTACTTCGTCGACCAGAAGCATGGCGACGCGCCCGCATCCAACGCCGCCTACGGACTCAGTATGAGTTCGTATGTACTGGCGAGTAAAAAAGCCACCCTGCACGACGGCCCGGGCTTCGCGAAGCTGGTGGCGGACGGCGTGGTCGACGAGCCGCTCGGCTGCACCGACATCGCCAGCTGGATGGGCGCGCCGATGCTGGTGAACGACCAGGCCTACGGCGTGATCATCGTCCAGAGCTACGACCCGGCGATCCTCTACACCGCCACCGACCTTGAACTGCTGGCCTTCATGGCCAGCCACGTGGCGGTGGCGCTGGCGCGCATGCAGGCCGACCTGGCCACCATCGCCGCCAAGGAGAACCTCGAAAACCGGAACGCGGCACTGAATTCGGCGCTGACCGCGCTGCAGGAAGCGCAGTCGGAGCTGGTGCGCCAGGAGAAGCTGGCGTCGCTGGGTCGGCTGGTGGCCGGCGTGGCGCACGAAATCAATACGCCGCTCGGCATCTGCGTCACCGCGACCAGCCACCTGGTGCAGGAACTCAAGCTCACGCGCGAGGAGCTTGCCGCCGGCGAGATTACCGAGGACAGCCTGCAGCAGTTCCTGGACATCGTCGACCAGTCGCTGCGCATCATGACCACCAACACCCAGCGCGCCGCGGCGCTGGTGCGCAGCTTCAAGCAGGTGGCGGTGGACCAGTCGTCCGACGATATCCGCACCTTCCGGCTGAAGAGTTATCTCGATGAAGTGCTGCTGTCGCTGCAGCCGAAGCTGAAGGGACGGCCGGTGAAAGTGGAGGTGGCCTGCGCCGCCGACATCCATCTCGAAAGCTTCCCGGGCGCGGTGTCGCAGATCGTAACCAACATGATCATGAACTCGCTGGTACACGGGTATGAGCGCACGCAGGCCGGCCAGATCCGCATCGAGGTGGCGCTGGAGGACGAGATGGTGGTGTTCGATTACAGCGATGACGGCGCCGGCATGGACGAGGAGGTGCTGGGCAAGCTGTTCGACCCGTTCTTTACCACCCGGCGCGGGCAGGGCGGCAGCGGCCTGGGGGCGCACATCCTGTACAACCTGGTGACCGGGCCGCTGGGCGGCACGGTGCGGGTCGAGAGCGCGCCGGGCAAGGGGCTGCGGTATTACCTGAAGTTCCCGCGCAGCCGGCGCGAGGTAAAGGAGAAGCTGGCGGCTTGAATGTGATGGCGGATGCGCGCAAGCGCTTATCCGCCCTACGCGTCATCGAATGAAAATAGTAGGGCGGGTAAGCAAAGCGCACCCGCCGTTTTTGCGTGAATACCAGCCGCGCCTGCGCGGCCCGAAATCAATCCGGCCAGCTGCGGTTGATTTCCTGCGCCTTGTCGATGTTCTTGATCAGGATCTCGACGTAGTGCGGGTCGAGGTGGTGTCCGGCGATCTCGCGCAGGTGCCCCACCACCTGGTCGATCGGCCACGCTTCCTTGTAGCAGCGCTTGTGGCTCAGCGCGTCGAACACGTCGGCCACCGCCACGATGCGCGCGTACTGGTGGATGTCGTTGCCCTTCAAGCCCTGCGGGTAGCCGGTGCCGTCGTACTTTTCATGGTGCTGGTGCGCGATCACCGCCGCCGCTTTCAAGATCGGGCGCGACGAGCCGTCCAGGATCGACAGCCCCACCTCCGGGTGCTGCTTCATGATTTCCCATTCGTCCGGCGTCAGCTTGCCCGGCTTGAGCAGCACCGAATCCGGCGTGGCGATCTTGCCGATGTCGTGCATCGGCGCGGCGTGCATCAGCACCGCCGTCTCGTCGTCCGGCAGCCCGGACGCCTGCGCCAGCAGGTAGCACACTTGCGACATGCGCCGCACGTGGTTGCCCGCTTCGCTGGAGCGCGATTCGACCACGTCGCCCAAACGCAGAATCAGCTCGGCCTGGGTGTCGGTGATCTCCTGCGTCAGCAGGATGTTGTCGAAGGCGATCGCGACGCCGCTGCAGAATACTTCCAGCAGCTTGGAGTCGATCTCGGATATCTCTTCCACGCCCTTGAGCACCAGCAGCGAAGCCTTGCCGCTGCTGTTCGGGAAGTAGCCGACGTAGGTGTCGCCCTTCAGGCGCGAGATGCGGTTGCTGCGGGCGTCGTCCAGCTGCGCCATCAGTTCGGGGCCGAGGTTCTCATCGCCGATGTCGCCGATCTTGGCCAGCACTTCGTAGCGGCTTTCGCCGGTCACGATGCTGGCGGCGGAGATCCGCAGCAGCATGCTTTGCTCGAGGCGCAGCAGCGCCACCACTTGCTGCAGCAGCCCGCTGGCGAAGTCCTTCAGGTTACGCTGCTGGAAAATGTGGGCCGAGGCGGCGATCACGCGCTCCAGGCCTTCGCGGTAGTTCGCCTGTATCCGGCGCGCTTCCTCCACCTTCATGATGTCGCGGTAGGCGCGCAGCGCGGCGAAGGTGGTGGTGAACAGCTTGGTGCGGTCGAGCTCGGTCTTTTCCTTGTAGTCGTTGATGTCGTAGTCGACGATCACGCGCTCTTCGGGCGCCTGCCCCGGCTGCCCGGTGCGCAGGACGATGCGGGTGAAGTTGTTGTTCAGGTCCTGGCGCATCCAGCGCGCCACTTCCAGGCCGCTGTCCTCGTTTTCCATCACCACGTCCAGGAACACCAGCGCGATGTCGCTCTCGCGTGCCATTACCTCCTTCGCTTCCGCGCCGCTGTAGGCGTGCAGGAAAGTCAGCGAGCGCCCGTCCATGCGGAAGCGGTTGAGGGTGAGCTTGGTCACGTCATGGATGTCGGGTTCGTCGTCGACGAGCAGGACCTTCCACGGAGCGAGCGCTGGCGTAGCTGAAGACAGGAATGACATGTGGACGTGTTCCGATACCGGTAGTAATACGCTCGAACGGTCAGGCTGCGTGCCAATACACGGACAGCCGCTTTCATTCCGATTGTAGTACGACCTCAATCTATTAACAACAGGCAATATGTGTGCTGTTTATGGAATCAGACATATTTTATTAACAACTTGTCTTGCCGCATATTTACGCATGGCGCTTTTGCCAGCATACGCTGAAGACGCTGCGCCGCAGTGTCACCCGCGGTGCATAACATTTGGATACAAAGCACGACATATCGACAATAGTAGTTGCTGCAAAACGGCGTATATTTGAACAAGGAACCTGTGTTATCGGACAAGGGAACTTGTCGACAGTCGAAAGGAAAGCATCATGAACACCGCGTTAAAGGGCCTGGCACTGGCCGGCCTGTTGTTGATGTCGGCCGGCAGCGCCTCTGCCGGCGTGACGGTTACCTACACCAATCCGGAGAAGTTTTCGGACCTGCCATTCCCCACGTGGGAACGCAATGACGTGCTCAAGGAGCTGACGGAACACTTCCAGAAGATGTCGGCCGGCCTGCCGCCCGACGTCAACCTACATGTGGAGATACTGGACGTCGACCTGGCCGGGCGCGAGCATCCGAATTTCCGCGGCGCCCGTGACCTGCGCGTGCTGCGCGGCATGGCGGACTGGCCGGTGATCCACCTGCGCTATACCGTCGAGCGGGGCGGGCAAGTGCTGGCCAGCGGCGAGGAAAGGGTCAAGGACATGACCTACCTCGACCGGCGCGCCGGCCGCTACTTCGACGGCGAGCCGCTGCGCTACGAGAAGCGGATGCTCGACGAGTGGTTCAAGGAACGCATCATCGCCCATCGCTAGATGGACAAACGGCCGGCATTGTGCCGGCCGTTTTTTTAAGGTCGCACTTCCTTACTTCTTTTCTTCCGCCTTGTGCACGCGCACCGTCCGGGTCTTCACGGTGTAGTCGCCAGGGACCGTGAACAGCGATGCCGCCGGTTCTTCGCGCTTGATGTTTTCCAGCTTGTAGATGCTGTCGCCGTGGCGCGGGTCGCTGTGCTTGGTGTACACGGCCACCTGCAGCTCCGGCGAATGCCAGGTCTCATGCGTCACGACGATCGGGTTGCGGTTGCCCACTTCGCCGGCGGGGATTTCGTAGCTGCGTATCTTGCCTTCGGCCTTGACGCCGTCGAACTCGCGCGTGCCGAGGTCGCGCGTGGTGGCATTCCTGGCCCACTTGTGGTCGCCGAAGGCGCCGGCCAGCAGCGGCGGCAGTTCGCCGCGCAGCCCTTCCTGCGTGCGCACGTGCATGCGCACCTCTTCCTGTACCTTGCCCTGGGCGCCGCCGTCGACCCGTTCGATACGCTTGACGATGATCGCCTCGCCGCCCGCGCCGGTGGCCGGCAGCTTGCCTTCCTTGCGCAGTTCGGCGATGCGGGCGCGCGCCGCTTTGCGCGCCTGTTTCACCTGCTCCGGCGAGCCGCCGAGCTGGGTCGCGGTCTTGTCCTGCGGGTGCAGGATATAGCTGCTGCCGGCCGGGTCGCGCAGGGTGATGGCGCGCACTTCGCCGTTCGCGTTGCTGATCTCGTTGCGGGTGCGGCCGGCGCTGTCGCGGTAGGTCATCACGGTGGCGTGGTGCGCAATCTGGTTACCGTCGGGCAGGTTCTGGACCTTTTCGGTGACCACCTGGGCCGAATACGGCGCGTTCTTCACCACGCGGTGGCTGACGACCAGCGGGGCGATGCGCGCCGCGGCGAACGGACGTACGGCGGCCAGCGGCGCGGGCGCGTCGGCCATCGCGGGCAGGCAGGTTGCCATCAGGGCGGCGAGCAGTAAGTGTTGGGTCTTCATATGATCCTCTTGCTGGTTGGATTATTGGATGGAGCTGAGCCTGAAAGCAAGCGGCCGGCCGTCCGCGCTGACAAGCATTTCGGCACGCACGGACTCGCCGGCGTTCTCTGGGGTCACCGGCACGCCGAGGCTGGCCAGTTCGGTACGCGGCAGGTCGGCTTCGATCATGCGCGGATTCGGTTCCTGCTCGATGCTTTCGAGCGATTCGATGGCGATGAAGAAGTCGCCGCCATCGCGGTTGATCAACTGGGCGCCCGCGCCGGGCTGCTGCCCCGGCTGCAGGGCGACCAGCACGCCGATGGCCACCGCCATCACGCTGGCCAGGCCGCCGGCCATGGCCCAGCGCGCCGGCGCGATGCGCTGGTACCAGCTGGCCTTGCGGTGCTGGCGCGCGAAGGCTTGCATCAATTCCTTTTCCACCGCGCGCGGCGTGTCGACGGCGGCCATCGCGCGCCGCAGTTCGTCCAGGGCGGGGTCCATGCGCGGGTCGCGCGCCTCGTCGGTTCTCATGTCCATGTCGTTCTCGCAGCTCATGCGTTGATCGTGCCGGGGCGGTGCGCCCCGAGCCATTTGGCCAGCGCGGCGCGCCCGCGCGACAGGCGCGAACGGATCGTGCCGATGTCCACCTGGCAAATGTCCGCGATCTCCTGGTAGGTCAGGCCGTGCATTTCGTAGAGGATGACCGGGTCGCGGTAGTGCGGGGCCAGCCGGGCCAGCGCGTGGCGCACGCTGTCGGCTACTTCGTTGCTCAGCATGCGGGCCAGCGGTTCGGCTTCGCTGCAGGCGGGGCCATCGCCATCTTCGCCGTCGTCGTGTTCGGGCAGTGCAGCCGTGCGGCCACGCGCTTGCTCATGGCGCAGGATCAGGTTGCGCGCCACGCCGAACAGGAAGCCCTGCAGCTGACCGCGCAGCGGATCGAAGTTCAGGGCGCCGGTCAAAAGGCCCATGAAGACTTCCTGCACGATGTCGGCTGCGGTGTCGGGCGAGCCGCTGCGCAGCACGCAGAAGCGGAACAGCGGTCCCTGGTGGCGCCGGTACAGCGCCTGGAAGGCGGCCGCCGTCCCGCTGCGCATCTGGCGCAGCAGTTCGGTGTCGGTGTCGGGGGCGGCGGTCGTGGTCATCATCGTAGTCTCTGACGGTATTCCCGGCACGGGGCCAAAAAGTTCCCGTTTTTTACGATGATGCGGAGGAGAGGGCTAGTCGATCCAGTTGACCCTGCTGAATTTGTTGCGGAATTCCTCGGGCATGGCGACCACCTGGCTGCTCTTGTAGTTGAAGAAGACAAAGCCCGACTTGGCCATCGCCACCAGCACCTTGTCCTTGGGGCGGGTGACGCGGAAGGTGATGTCGCCGCCGTATTTGTTGAAGTCCATCACGCCGACCTCGAACAGCAGCTGGTCGCGCGCATGCGCCTCGGCGCGGTAGGTGGTGGCCAGGTCGGTGACGATGATGCCGGTGCCGTCGCGCTCGTTTTCGGGGACGCCGTACTCGAACAGGAAGCGGGCGCGCGCTTCCGAGATCATCGAGATCATCGAGTCGTTGCCAAGGTGGTTGGCGGCGTTGATGTCGGTGACGCGCACCGTCAGCGGCGTCGTGTAGTAGTACTGGTCTTCCGGGAAATCCAGGTGCAGGCGTGCCATATGTTCATTTCTCTCGCAATGTGTGCGGAGTGAAATTTTAGCTCCTTGGGGCCGAAGTCCTGATAATTTTGTGCACACGGCCGTCCTGGCCGATGATGTACAGCTCGCCATCATTGTCGCGGCCGAAGGAAACCACGTTGCCGATGTTGGGGATGCCCCAGTTGGCCAGCTCGCGCACGCCGCCGCCGCCGGCCTGGAAGCTCTTCAGGTAGCCGCCGCAGAAGTCGGAGAAGAAATAGCGCCCGGCCAGTTCGGGAATCGCCTTGCCGCGGTAAACGAAACCGCCGATCACCGAGCAGCCGCCGGTGTCGGTGGGGCCGTGGTCGTATTCGAAGGCCGGCAGGGTCAGCCCGGCCTGGTTGCAGCTGGTGGCGTTGAAGCACAGCGTGCCTTCCATGGTGTTCCACCCGTAGTTGAGCCCGGCCTGCGACAGGGCGGCGATGTCGACTTCCTCGCGCCGGTCCTGGCCCGCGTCGGCGATGTACAGGCCGCTGCTGTCGAAGGCGAAGCGCCACGGGTTGCGCAGGCCGTAGGCCCAGATCTCGCCGCGCCGGCCCGACTGGCCCACGAAGGGGTTGGACGACGGGATCGCATAGCGCTGGCCCACGGTGGTGTTGTTGACGTCGATGCGTAGCAGCTTGCCCAGCAGGCTGTTCACGTTCTGGCCGTTGCGCAGCGGGTCGCCGGCGCCGCCGCCGTCGCCGGTGCCCAGGTACAGGAAGCCGTCGATGCCGAAAGCGGCCAGGCCGCCGAAGTGGTTGCTGAAGTTGGGGTGCGGGATGCTGATGATTTGCAGGCCGGAGGTGGCGTCGGCCAGGTTCAGGTTGGGCGAGACGCTGAAGCGCTCGACCACGATGTTGCGCTGGAAATCGGTGTAGTACACGAAGAAGAAGCCGTTGGTCGCGAATTGCGGGTGGAAGGCGACCGACAGCAGGCCGCCCTCGCCCTGGGTGCTGACGCGCGACGAGATGTCGAGGAAGGGCACGGTCAGCATGCGGCCAGCGGTATCGAGGATACCGATGCGGCCGGCGCGCTCGACGATGTACAGGCGGGCTTGGCCCGGCGGCGACAGCGCGAACACGGCGCCGTTGAAGCGGGCCACTTCGCGCAGGCCGAGCGTGAGCGTGAGCGCGCTGTAGCTGACGGTCACCGTGGCGGTGGCGCCGGCCGCGACGGCGACGGCCTGCTCGGCCTGGGCCGGCACGAAGGTGGTGGAGCCGCTGACAACGTTGGAGGCGGCGACGGTGTAGGTGCCGGCGGCCAGCTGGCCGATGGTGGTGGTCTGGGTGATCTCGCGCGAGAAGTTGGCCGGTCCGGTGATGCGCACCGGCGCCACCAGCCCGGCCGGCAGCCCGGACAGGGTGACGGCGAGGCTTGCGTTTGCCGGCGGTGGCGGTTCGCTGGTCTGGCTGCCGCCGCCGCCACAGGCGGCCAGCAGGGAAAGGGCAAGCCAGAGCAGGATATTGCGCGCACGATCGATCAGCATGGGTTCTCTCTCCGAGGGGCAGGTGGACGTTCGGGTCGCCAACAGTCTAGCGCCGATTGCAAATCGAGCGGCGCAGCAATGCGCGCCGCCTGCGTTGCATCAGCGGGTCAGGCGGTACAGCATGATGGCGGTGCGGATCGCGGCACGCTCGATCGAAGCCAGTTCCAGGTCCTCGGACGGCGAATGGGCGCCGGAGCCGGTGGCGCCGATGCCGTCCAGGCTGTCGACGTGTGGCGCTGCGAACTGGATGTCGCCTGCGCCGCGCAAGCCGGCCGGCACCGCCGCGACCGGGCCGAGGCCGGCGTCGTTGCTAGCCTGCGAGAACAGTTCCAGCACTTTCAGGTTGCCCGGGGTCACGGCCATCGGCGGATACGACTCGTGGAAGCTGATGCTGGCGCTGGTGCCCGGCAGGCTGTCGGCGGCAATCGCGCGCATCCTGGCGTGGGCGCGGTCACGCTGGGTGCTGTCGAGGTAGCGCAGGTCGCCCTTGACCGTCACGGTGTTGGCGATCACGTTGGTCTTGCCGAAGGCGGTGCCGCGCGAGCCCTGCTCGTCGTGGCTGACCGCGGTGCCGCCCAGGATCAGGCCGGGATTGAAGGTCAGGTCGGGCTCGACCACCTGCTGGCGGAAGCCGTCGAGGATGCGCGCCGCTTCGTACACGGCGCCGTAGCCGGCGCGTTCGCCGAAGATGCCGGAGGAATGCCCCTGCTTGCCCGTGACCTGCAGTTCGAAGCCGGACGAGGAGCGGCGGCCGACGGTGGCGGTGGCCCTGCCGTCCTGGTCGAGCACGGTGCCTTCGAAGGCCAGCGCCACGTCGCTCTGCCTGGCCAGCGCGACCATGTCGCCGCGCGACACGGCCTTCGGCTCGCCGGCGCTCTCCTCGTCGCCGGTGAACATCACGGCGATGTTGGTGTTGTCCAGCGCGCCGGTGCGGTGCAGCGCGCGCAGGGCCTCGATCATCACGACGTTGCCGCCCTTCATGTCCGACACGCCCTGGCCGCTGACCCGGTCGCCGTTCAGCTTCCACTTCTGCACCGGGCTGTCCAGCTCGAACACGGTGTCGAGGTGGCCCAGCATCAGCACCCGCTTGCCCTGGGTGCCGGTGCGGGTGGCGAGCAGGTGGCCGGCACGCTGCATCTCCTTCGGCATGTCGATCCAGCGCGTGGCGAAGCCGAGCTGGTCGAGTTCCTTGCGGAACAGGGCGCCCACTTCGCGCACGCCCGCATGGTTCATGGTGCCGCTGTTGATGTTGACGCTGCGTTCGAGCAGGCCCAGCGCGGCGGCGGAATTGGCTTTGACTTCCGCCACGATCCTTTGCTCGGCGGGCGAAAGCTGCTGGCTTGACGCCGGCGTCGATGCGAGGGCGGCGAAGGTACAGAGGGCGGCGGCGTAGATTTTCATTTGGGTATGGTCAGACCGAGGTTGGCAAATCG
>NZ_QYUP01000149.1 GCF_003590855.1 Massilia cavernae | reverse complement strand
ACGTAGCCGGTAATGAAGGAACCGGTGGTGCCGCCCAGCGCCGAAAAGATCACCAGCAAGCCCGTCATCGCGGAATGCTGGTTCTTCGGCAGTGAGCTGAGCATGACCGAATTGATGCCCGGGTATACCGGCGCCATGAACAGGCCGATCAGCGGGAACAGGAACACGGCCAGCGGCGCGCTGGCCCAGGTCACGTCGGCGCCGATGGCCAGGTCGCGGGTCAGCGGCAGCGCAAGCAGGACCATCGCCGCCATCCCGATCACGCAGGCGTTCATGACCGGATACCAGTGCACGCGGCGCATCACCACACCGGCCGACAGACGCCCCAGCGCGAGGCAGGCCGCGAAGATGCTGGTGACTTCCACGCTCATCGCCGCCGGCAGCCTGAGGATCTCGTTGTTGAAGGTCGGCAGCCAGGTCCCCACGCTTTGCTCGACCAGCACATACAGGAAGGCGGTGATGACGAACACGCAGATCAGCGGCTTGAAGAACAGCTTGAGCATCGCGGTGAAGTCGTCCCAGCGGCTGCGCCCTTCCGGCAGCGCGGCGGTGCTCTCGTCGAACGGGGTGGCCAGCACCAGCGCGAAGGTCGCGGCGCACAGGCCGGCCAGTACCCAGTACACCTGCAGCCAGCCGTGCGACTTCGGGTTGGCCGAATCGATGAAGTGGGCGAAGATCCAGTAGGCGCTCAGCACCCCGACCATGAACACTCCTTCCAGCGTATTCATCAGGCCCGCATGGTGGCGGCGGTCGGTGGCGACCAGGCCCAGGGTGGAGTACACCGACACCTTCACCAGCGCGAACGCGATGCCCACGCACATGAACAGCAGCTTTGTGGTCAGGAAGGACGGTGCCAGCGGCATGGCGGCGCAGGCGCAGGTGACCAGTGCCAGCGCCGCCAGCATGGCGTTGCGGTAGCCGATGCGCGGCAGGAACGAAGCCACCAAAAAGGACACCACCGCGATCGGCAGGTCCTTGAAGGCCTCCAGCACGCTGGCGCCGGATTTGCTGACGTCGTAGGTGTTGATCACCTGGAGGATCACGGTCCCGACGCTGTTCAGCAGGATCGCAAACACAAAGTAGATCAAGAAAAGGGCAAGCATGATGCGCTGGGTTTTCACACGGTCTCCTGGATTTCTGGTTTTTATATGTGGGCGCTACTTCATCAAGGCTGCTGCTAATAGTCCTCGAGGCGGAACTGGTCGAGTCCCGGGATGACGCGGTCGGCCTGGGTCAGTACGGCGGGGCTGCCGACGCCGAGCGCGTACATGCCGGCGGCCTTGATCGAGGCCACGCCGGCCACCGCGTCTTCCACGCCAAGGCAGTCGGCAGGCGCCACGCCGAGGCGTTCGGCAGCCGTGAGGAAGATCTCCGGGTGCGGCTTGCCCTGTTTGACTGTCGCCGCATCGACCACGTAGTCGAAGCGGTCGCGGATGCCAAGGTGCTCCAGCACGGTGAAGGCATTCTTGCTGACCGAGGCCAGGCCGATGCGCAGCCCGGCGGCGCGCACGGCGGCCAGTGCATCGACAGCGCCGGGCAGCAGGTCGGCGGCCGACATCGTCGAGATCAGTTCCTGGTAATGGCGGTTCTTGGCGTCCGCCATCTCGAGCTTCTCCTGCGCGGAGAAGGCTCGCGCCGCGCCGGCCAGGATCAGCTCGAGCGATCCCACGCGGTCGACGCCCTTCAGCTGCTCGTTGAACTCCTGGTCGAAATGCACGCCGGCCGATTCGGCCAGCCGCTTCCAGGCCAGGTAGTGATAGTGGGCGGTGTCGGTGATGACGCCGTCGAGGTCGAAGATGACTGCCTTGAACCTGCTCATGCTGCGTGCTTCCGGTCGATGCGGGCCGATGGCGCCGCGCTGGTCAATGAAATGGTGCGGCCGTGGTGCGCGAACTGGAGCGCTTCGCCGTTCATCAGCGTGTATTCGGCAGCCCCCTGCTCCACCCGGATGCGCAGCAACGCGCCGCGGATGTGAACCTGGAACTGGTAGTGCGTCCATTTGATCGGCAGGGTCGGCGCGAAGCGCAGCTCGCCACCGGTGACGCGCATGCCGCCGAAGCCGTAGGCAACGCCCATCCAGGTGCCCGCCATCGCGGCCGTGTGCACGCCGTAGTGGGTATTGCCGTGGGTGTCGTCCAGGTCGAGGCGCGCCGTCTCCATGAAGTAGTCGTAGGCCTTGTCGTGGTAGCCGACTTCGGACGCGATGATGCTGAAGATGCACGACGACAGCGAGGAATCGTGGGTCGTCACCGCTTCGTAGTAATCGAAGTCGCGCTTCTTGTCGTCCAGCGTGAACTGGTCGGACAGCAGCAGCAGCGCCAGCACCACGTCGGCCTGCTTGCAAACCTGGTGGCGGTAGATCACCAGCGGGTGGTAATTCAGCAGCAGCGGATAGTTTTCCTTCGGCGTGGCGGCGAAGTCCCACACCTTCTTGGACAGGAAGCTGTCGTCCTGCTCGTGGATGCCGAGCGCGGCGTCGTAAGGCAGCGCCATCACGTTGGCGGCGCGGCGCCATTCGGCAGCCTCGCCTTCGTCGAGCGAGGTGGCGGAGGCGATGCGTGCGAAGTCGCCGGCGCGCTCGCTGCGGATCGTGTCCAGCATATCCGCGGCGAAGCGCAGGTGCATGCGCGCCATCGCGTTGGTGTAGTAGTTGTTGTTGACCAGCGCGGTGTACTCGTCCGGCCCGGTCACTTCGTTGATGCAGAACCGCCCGCCGCGGTCATAGCTGCCGATGCCGAGCCAGATGCGGGCCGTTTCCAGCACAATCTCTGCGCCCGCCTGCGCCATGAAATCCAGGTCGCCGGTCGCTTCGTAATACAGCTTGATCGAGTACGCGATGTCGGCGTTGATGTGGTACTGCGCGGTGCCGGCCGGGTAGTAGGCCGAGCATTCCTCGCCGGCGATGGTGCGCCATGGGTACAGCGCGCCCTTCGCGTGCGACATCTGGCGCGCCCGCTCGCGCGCCTGCGCCAGTCCGGCGTAGCGGTAGTCCAGCAGCTTGCGGGCGATTTCCGGTTTGCTGTACAAGAAAAACGGGAAGATATAGATCTCGGTGTCCCAGAAGTAGTGGCCTTCGTAGCCTTCGCCGGTGACGCCCTTGGCGGCGATGTTGGTCTTGCCGTCGCGCCCGACCGACTGCAGCAGGTGGAACTGGTTGAAGTGGATGCCTTGCTGGAGCGCGTCGTCGCCGGCGATTTCCACGTCGGCGCGGGCCCAGAAATCTGCCAGGTACGCTGCCTGGCGTGTGCACAGGGCTTCGAAGCCGTTGGCGCGCGCCTGCGCCAGCGCTTCCTGCGCCAGCGCGGCAAGCTCCTGTTTAGCGTAGTCGCGCGACGAATAATATACGCCGAATTTGGTCAGGCGCACGGTCTCGCCCTGTCCGGCATGCAGTTCGAAGGACTGTCCCGCCACTTGGCCGGCCTGGTAGGCCCGCACCTGCACGGCGCCGCAGCAGCTTACGTCGGTATCGATCGCGCTCACCAGCACGAAGCCGCTGTTGTGAGTGCGCTGGGTGATGCTCGACGTGGTGCCGCCCTGCTCCAGCGCAACCAGCCGCAGGGTCGGGCCGGACACCGCCGAACCGACACGCGGGTCGTCGCCCGCCTCCTGGTTTTTCACCGCGCCGTCCACCTGCGACACGAGCCGCAGCGGGCCCGAGAAGTTCAGCGGCGTGACGTGGTAGTCGATCGCGAACAGGTGCTTGTCGTCGAAGGCGACCACGCGGCGACTGGCCAGCGCCACGCGCTTGCCGCCCGGCGAAGTCCATTCCAGCGAGCGCGCCAGCACGCCGGTGCGGAAATCGAGCTCGCGCTTGTAGGCCGCAACGGTGCCCTGGGCCAGGTCGAAGCGTTCGTCGCCGATCCACAGTTCGATCCCCTTGGCATTCGGGACGTTGAGCATGAACTGGTTGTTCCTGGCCAGGCCGTAGGCGCCCTCGGGGTAGACGATCGGCTCCGATTCGTAGAAGCCGTTCAGGTAGGTGCCGTCCAGCGACTGGCCAGCCGGGCCGCTGTAGCCTTCCTCATGGCAGCCGCGCAGGCCGATGTAGCCGTTCCCGAGCGCGAACAGGGTCTCGTTCAGGAAGTTGTTGGCGGTATCCAGCCCGGTTTCGCACACGCGCCACGGGTCGAGGGGAAAGGTATGGTTGTGGCTCGGCTGTGGCACGGGATTTCCTTTTTTAAGGTCAAGTGGGCTCCCCTCCGGACCGCATGGGGGAGTTCTTCAAGTGGTAATTGCTGTGGATACGGTTGTTCAGGTCTGGCGCGCCACCAGTTCGGTGGGCAGCATCTCCGACGTCACTACCTCGCCGTTCACCATGCCCAGGATTTTTTTCGCCAGCAGCACGCCGCCATCGCGCAGGTACTGGTGCACGCTGGTCAGCGGCGGCACGAAGCTGGCGGCGCCCGGCGTATCGTCGTAGCCGATCACCGAGACGTCGTCCGGCACCCGCAGCCTGGTCTCGGTGAGGGCGCGGATGGCGCCCATGGCCAGCAGGTCGCTGGCGGCGAACACGCCGTCGAAGCTGCGGCCTTTCTTCACCAGCAGCGACGCGATGCTGTCGAAGCCGGCCTCGAAGGTGAAGGCCCTGGGCCGGATGATGTGCACGGTGGCCTGGCCGTCCAGCGCCTCGATGAAGCCGGCGCAGCGCTCCTTGACTTCGGCGTGGTCGACATCGCCGAGGAAGATCAAATGCCTGCGGCCTTGCCCGAGGAAGCGCCGGCCCACGCTCATGCCGCCCTTGCGGTTGTCGCTGCCCACCACGACGTACGAGCCGCCATCTTCGGGCGCGCCCCACACCACCAGCGGCAGGCCGGACTTCTGCAGCACGCGCACCGCTTCGCCGTGCGTGCCCTGGCCCAGCAGGATCATGCCGTCGGCGCCCTGCACCGGTGCGGTGTCGAGCAGCTGCTTCGAGGTCAGCACCACGCTGTAGCCGGCGGTGGTCAGCTCCTGCGTGATGCCGCCCAACAGTTCAAGCGGGTACGGGTCCGACATCGGCCGGCCTTTAATCGGCGTCATTTCGACCACCACGGCAATCGAATAGCTGCGCCGCATGCGCAGGTTGCGCGCACTGACGTTCAGGCGGTAGCCCTGTTCCTCGGCGATGCGGCGCACCTTTTCGCGCGTCTTGTCGGTGACCAGCGGGCTGGCGCGCAAGGCGCGCGACACCGTGATGGTCGACACCCCCGCTACACGGGCGATGTCCTCCATCGTCGGGCCAGCCTCGTTCGCTGGCATTCCACTTTTGTTTGCAGCCATTCAGCTCGATCCATGTTCGGTAAAACAACAATACCGGCGCATTATGCCAGATTTGCGCGCCCTGCCAACAAAAATTGTTATCGATGTCATTTTTTTTGACATCGATAACATTCTGATTGACATCGATAACATTTCTTGTTTCAATGATTCGTCTTTTTCGGTGCACCGGGGCACCAGCATAGTGCGGCGGCATGCCTGAAGCCGCGCCCGGAACACATCCAGGCAGGGACAGCAAGGCACTTCGCCAGCCGCGCAGCGCGGCTGGCCTGTCCAGGAGACGGATTTTCACACCATAACAAAGAGAGTTAACATGAAAAGTCACAAGCAGTTGATGCTGTCCTCGATCGGACTGGCAGTGCTCACCCTGGTCAGCCAGGCCCAGGCCGCCGGCCAGTCCGCCGATGCGCCGGCCGCCACCGCGCAGGATGCGGTGTCGAAGGAGATCCAGACCGTGGTCGTCACCGGTACCGCGTCGGCCAGCGGCACCCGCAAGATCGACACCAGCTTCTCGATCACCACCGCCACCGAAGAACAGCTGAAGGCCGCCTCCCCGAGCAGCACGGCGGACGTGCTCAAGCTGGTACCGGGCGTATACGCGGAAGCCACCGGCGGCCAGTCCGGCGCCAACATCGAAGTGCGCGGCTTCCCATCCGGCAGCGACTCGCCCTTCGTGTCGGTCCAGCTGAACGGCAACCCTATCTACCCGGTGCCGGTCCTGTCGTTCTTCGAAGGCTCGTCGGCATTCCGCCTTGACGACACCATCGAGCGCGTCGAAGTGCTGCGCGGCGGCCCGAGCACCATCTACTCGGTGGGCCAGCCAGGCGCCACCATGAACTTCCTGCTGAAAAAAGGCAGCGACACGCCTGAAGGAACGCTGCGCTTCACGGCCGGCACCGGCGAACTGCGCCGCGTCGACGGCTTCTTCGGCGGCAAGATCGCCGACGGCTGGTACGGCACCATCGGCGGCTTCGTGCGCGAGTCGCATGGCGTGCGCGACCCGCAGTTCAAGGCAGACGACGGCCACCAGCTGAGCGCCACCCTCACCCGCATGCTGGACGGCGGCGAAGTGACCGCCTACGTGCGCTCGACCAAGGAAAAGAATGCCTTCTACACCGGCGTGCCCCTCATCTCCAGCAACAACGGCCGCACCATCACCGAATTCCCTGGCTTCGATCCGCTCACCGGCACACTGATGAGCAACGAAATGCGCCACTTCACCATCGACGCGGCGCCCGGCAAGACCCTGTCGCGCGACCTCGCCGACGGGCGCGGCATGGACGCCACTGTGTTCGGCCTGAACTACGAACAGAACATCGGCAGCTGGGACTTCTCCAACAAGGCCAACTACTTCGATGGCGACCTGAACACGATCTCCATGTTCACCGGTAACAATCCGCTCAGCGCCGCCGCCTACCTGGCCAACGCCAACGCGGCCCACAATCCGACCGCGGCCGCGACCTCCGGCAGCATGACCTTCGTGAAGGGCGGCGCCGTCAGCCCGACCCAGCAGGTGGTGCAGGCCGGCCTGTGGTCGGTCGAGAAGCAGCTGAAGTCCTTCACCAATGAATTCCGCGCGAGCAAGGAACTTGGCAAGGACAACACCGTGACCGCAGGCTTCTATTACGCCGACTACAAGTCCAATGACGAGTGGTACCTGGGTAGCAGCCACCTGATGACCGCCACCCCGAACGCCAGCCTGATCGACGTGCGCCTGACCAACGGCGTGATCGTGTCGAACCAGGGCAAGGATGGCAATGTGTTCTACGCGCCGACCGCTTCGTACAAGGGCGACAACCTGGCGCTGTTCATCGCCGACGAGTTCAAGGTCAACGACCGCATCAAGATCGACGTCGGCGCGCGCCGCGAGAAGCAAAGCGTGCACGCACGCGTCTCCAACCTGACGTCGATGGACACGGACAACAATCCGCTGACCGTGTACAACAACGGCACCTCGATGACGACCGGCACCTTCACCAACCTGGAGCGCGACGACAGCGTCAACTCGTTCACCGCCGGCGCGCTGCTCAAGCTGTCGCCGAACGCCAGCGTGTTCGCCCGCGTCAACAAGGGCCACACCTTCATCTTCTTCGACGACATGCGCAACGCCGGCACCCAGGCCGCGTTGAACGACCGCAACGGCGTGCCGACCCCGGAAGTGTCGCAGTATGAATTTGGGTTCAAGACGGCTACGCCGCTGTACAGTGCCTACATCAACGCCTTCGTCACCGATTTCAGCGGGATCTCGTTCCAGCAGATCACCATCGGCGCGGTGCTTAACTCGGTCAGCGGCTCGAAAGGCCATGGCGTCGAATTCGAACTGGCGGTGCGCCCGATCACCAACCTGCAGGTGACCCTGACCGGCAACTACCAGAACTCGGAATACAAGGACAACCCTGCCATCGCCGGCAACGAAGTCCAGCGCCAGCCGAACCTGCAGTTCCGCCTGACCCCGAGCTACCGCATCCCGCTCGGCGACAACGCGATCAAGCTGTACGGCACCTATACCCACATCGGCGACCGCTGGGCCGACCAGGCCAACCTGTCCTACCTGCCGTCGTACAAGACCTTCGACGCCGGCATCCTGGCCACGGTGGGCGACCACTGGGAATTCCGCCTGGCCGGCACCAACCTGAGCAACGAGCTTGGCCTGACCGAAGGCAATTCGCGCCTGACCGGCGCGCAAAGCAGCGGCCCGATCAATGCACGTCCGATCTTCGGCCGCGCGGTCGAAGCCTCGGTGCTGTACCGCTTCTAAGTTAAATCTCAAGGTCCCTGTCCGCAGGGATTGGGCAAGGCGCTCTCGCCTTGCCTTTTTTCAACTTCACTTCTTCCATCATGCATGCTGATTTCCTGATGTCCCGCGCGGCCGAAGCGCGTCCGAGGCCGTCCCTGCTGGCCGATATCGGCGGTACCAATGCGCGCTTCGCGCTTGAAGTGGCGCCCGGCCAGCTGGAGTGCATCCGGGTGCTGCCGTG
Source organism: Massilia cavernae (assembly GCF_003590855.1). GTDB lineage: Bacteria > Pseudomonadota > Gammaproteobacteria > Burkholderiales > Burkholderiaceae_D > Telluria_A > Telluria_A cavernae. The sequence goes on along the minus strand of NZ_QYUP01000149.1, from coordinate 90,818 downwards.
CGCCGGCTTCGCGACCTTGCAGGACGCCCTGCGCGCCTACCTCGCCCTGCCGGAAGCCGCAGCCTGGGAAACGCCATGGGACGCCGCGATCGCCGTCGCCAATCCCGTCAACGGCGACCTGCTGCGGATGACCAACCACCACTGGCAGTTTTCCATCGAGGCGGTGCGGCGCGAGTTCGGCTTCGCGCGCTTTGGCGTGATCAACGACTTCAAGGCGCTGGCCCTGGCACTGCCCCACTTGGCGCCCGGCAACCTGCGCCAGGTCGGCGGCGGCCAGGCTGCCGACGCCGGCACGATCGGCCTGCTGGGCGCCGGCACGGGTCTCGGTGTGTCCGGCCTGGTGCCGTCGAAAGGGGGCTGGGAAGCCCTCGACAGCGAAGGCGGCCACGTGAGTTTCGCGCCCGCCAGCGAGCGCGAAATAGCTGTCCTGCGTTTCGCCTGGCGCGAGTTCCCCCACGTGTCGGCCGAACGGCTGATGTCCGGCAGCGGCCTGGTGCTGGTGTACCGCGCCCTTGCCGAGCGCGCGGGGCTGCCGGCGCAGGCCCATTCGCCGGCCGACGTCATCGCGCTGGCGTTGTCCGGGGAGTGCGCGGTGTGCGCCGGGGCCGTGGACTGTTTTTGCGAGATGCTGGGCACCATCGCCGGTAACCTTGCTGTGACGCTGGGTGCGATCGGCGGCATCTACATCGGCGGCGGCATCGTCCCGCGCCTGGGCAGCGCCTTCGACGGCTCGGGCTTCCGCACCCGCTTCGAGCAGAAGGGCCGCTTCGCCGGCTACCTGGCCACGATCCCCACGTTTGTGATTACCGCTGAGTATCCCTGCTTCGCCGGCGTGGCGGCGTGGCTGCGCTCCAGCGCCGGGGTTGGCAGCATAATGTAGTTGTATTGACTTCAATAGTCGTTGACGATGTAAATGAGAATCGTTACTATTTGCATTAACGAGCTCTTCCCAACAACGACCGCATGCCCGCATCCAATCCGACCGACCGTCCAGCCCTGCCCGGCGCCGGCCGCGCCATCTGGCTCAAGACTTTGCACCAGTGGCACTGGATCAGTGCCGCCATGTGCCTGCTCGGCATGCTGATGTTCAGCGCCACCGGCTTCACGCTCAATCACGCGGCGCAGATCGAGGCCAAGCCGCAGGTCACCAGCAGCAAGGCCGAACTGCCCGCGCCGCTGCGCACCCGCATGGAGCAGTCGGCCGAACAGCACGCCGACGCCAGCGCCCCGCTGCCGCCCGCCGTCGAAGGCTGGGTACGCACCACTTTCGGCATCGACGTCGACGGCGTCAATGCCGAATGGAGCCCTGAAGACGCCTACGTGCCGCTGCCACGCCCCGGTGGCGACGCGTGGCTGCGCATCGGCGTCGACGGCGCCGCCGAGTATGAAGTGACCTCGCGCGGCGCGATCTCGTGGCTGAACGACCTGCACAAGGGCCGCAACACCGGCCCTGTGTGGAGCTGGTTCATCGACATCTTCGCGATCGCCTGCCTGGCGTTTTCCATCACCGGCTTCCTGATCCTGAAACTGCACGCGGCCAACCGCCCCTCGACCTGGCCTGTAGTGGGCTTCGGCATCATCGCGCCGGTCCTGATCGCCATCCTCTTCATCCATTAACCCACCCTGTCAGATCGCCCCATGAAATTACAACACACGCTGGCCCTCACGCTTCCAATGCTCAGCAGCTGGGCCGTCGGCGCCGAACTCGCAGTCAAGTTCGAGATTCCGCAGCTGAACGTCGCCGAATACCACCGCCCGTATGTCGCCATCTGGCTCGAACGCGCCGACCAGAGCGTCGCCTCGAACCTGGCCGTGCTGTACGACGTGAAGAAGAAGGACAACGGTGGCCTGAAATGGGTCAAGGACCTGCGCACCTGGTGGCGCAAGGCCGGCCGCGAGCTCGACCTGCCGGTCGACGGCGTCAGCGGCGCAACCCGCGCCACCGGCCAGCAGAGCATGACCTTCGGTCCGGCCCGCACCCAGGTCGACAAGCTGCCGGCCGGCGACTACAAGCTGGTGATCGAGGCGGCGCGTGAAGCGGGCGGCCGCGAACTGGTGCGCGTTCCGCTGACGCTGCCGCTCAAGCCGGGCCAGTCGTTCAGCGCCAGCGGCAAGGAAGAACTGGGCGCGGTCAGCGTCCAGGTGTCTAAATAATCGGAGCCAGAGAGATGACCAATACTAAAAATGTCCTGCTGGCCGCCGTGCTGGCCACCCTGTCGCTGCAGGCCAGCGCCCACCGCCCGTGGCTGCTGCCGACCCTGAGCACCGCCGACGGCAAGGAGCCGGTGGTGCTGATCGACGGCGCCGTGTCCGAAAACCTGTTCGACTTCGACCACATGGCGATGAAGCTGGACGGCGTGATGGTCACCGACCCGGACGGCGTGAGCACGCCCGCCCCGGCCGGAGTCACCCAAAAGTCGCGCGCCAGCTTCGAACTGAAGATGCCGAAGCCGGGCACCTATAAGGTCAGCACCTCGAACGTGACGATGATGGCCAGCTGGAAGGAAGGCGGCGAGACCCGCCGCTTCCGCGGCTCCGAGGAGGCATTCAAGAAGGACGTGCCGGCCAACGCGGTGGAACTGCAATCGGGCTCGCAGCATGCGCGCATCGAGACCTTCGTCAGCGCCAACAAGTCGAGCAACGGCGCGCTGAAGCCGAGCGGCGTCGGACTTGAAATGGTGCCGGTCACCCACCCGAACGAGCTGCGCGCTGGCGAAACCGCCACCTGGCGCTTCACCCTCGACGGCAAGCCGCTGGCGAACTTCCCGTTCTCGTTGGTCCCGGGCGGCGTGCGCCACCGCGGCGTGCTGGGCGAGATCCGCCTGTCCACCGACGCCAACGGCCAGGCCAGCGTCAAGCTGCCTGACGGCGGCTGGTACTGGATGAGCGCGAGCTATCCGGCCGGTCTGGCCAAGGGCGCACAGCCACCGGGCCCGAATCCGCGCCGCTACAGCTACACGGCATCGCTGGAAGTCCTGCCAGAGTAAGCATGCGCAGCGTCCTCGTTCCCCTTGCAATCTCCGGCGAGTTGCCTCCGGCGTCGCACCGCGTGATCGACATGTCCGGCGGCACCATGGGCACCATGTGGTCGGTGAAGGCGGTCGTGCCCCCGCGCGGCTTGAGCAAGATCGAGGACCAGCTGGAGAAGGAACTGGACCAGGTGGTGGCCCAGATGAGCCACTGGGAACCTGAGTCGAACCTCAGCCAGTTCAATAACGCCGGCGCCGGCAGCTCGCAGCGCGTGCCGGACGCCTTCGCCAAAGTGCTGGCCTATGCCCTGTGGGTGCGCGAGGCCAGCGGCGGCGCCTACGATCCGTGCGCGGGCGCGCTGGTCAACCTGTGGGGCTTCGGCGCCAAACGGCGCTATGACCAGCCCGAGTTCTTCGTGCCGTCGGACCAGGCGATCGAGGCGCTGGTGGCACGCCGCGACGGCGACCGCATCGAATTCGACCCGGCGCAAAAGCGCTTGCTGCAGCCGGGCGGCGTGCAGCTCGACCTGTCGTCGGTGGCGAAAGGCTTCGCGGTCGACCAGCTGGCGCGCCGGCTCGAGGCGGGCGGCATCAGCCACTACCTGATTGAAGTCGGCGGCGAGCTGCGCGGCTCCGGCATGAAGCCGGACGGCCAGCCATGGTGGGTGGCGCTCGAAGGCGTGCCGGGCACGCACAGCGGCGAAGTCATCGTCGCGCTGCACGGGCTGTCGGTGGCCACCTCGGGCGACTACCGCCAGCACTTCCGCCACAACGAGCGGCGCGCGTCGCACACGCTCGACCCGCGCACCGGCTACCCGATCCGCAACCAGGTCGCCTCGGTGACCGTCCTCCACGAGGAATGCATGGCGGCCGACGCGCTGTCGACCGCGATGTCGGTACTCGGCCCCGAAGAAGGGCTGGCATTCGCCGAGCAGCACCAGCTGGCCGCGCGCTTCCTGCTGCGCGCGGCCGGCGAACTTACCGAAATCACTTCCAGCGCATTCCGCGCAATGCTGCAATGATCACCATCGACCCGGTGCGCTGGGCCGGTGCGGCCCTGCTGCTGTCTTCCTACGCCGGCATGTGCCTGGCCGTCGTGTGCGCCGTGCGCAAGCGCAGCGCCGATGCAGGCGGCGGCGAGGCCGACTGGCTGGTGGCCCACGCCAGCCAGACCGGCACCGGTGAATACCTGGCGCAGCAAACCGCCGACACCCTGCGCGCCGCCGGGCTGGCCGCGCGCAGCATCAGCGTGGAAGACCTGGACGACGCCACGCTGCGGTCGGCCACCCGCATCCTGTTCATCGCCAGCACCTATGGCGAAGGCGACCCGCCCGACAGCGGCGCGCGCTTTGCCAGCCGGCTCGCCCGCGCCACCGCCCAGCTGTCGCAGCTGCACTTCGGCGTGATGGCGCTGGGCGACAGCACCTATTCCAATTACTGCGGCTTCGGCCGCTGGCTCGACCAGGCCTTGCAGGCGCGCGGCGCCCAGCCGCTGTTCGGGCGTATCGAGGTCGACCGCGGCGCCGGTCCCGGCATCGCCGAATGGCAGCATCACCTCAGCCACCTGGCCGGTACCGCCGACGCGCCGGACTGGGTGGCGCCCGCCTACGAACCCTGGCGCATCGCCGAACGCAAGCTGGTCAACCCCGGCAGCGCGGGCGCGCCGGTGTTCCACCTGTCGTTGGTGCCGGCCGCCGGCGCCCTGCCCGCATGGGAAGCGGGCGACCTGGTCCAGCTCAGCCCTCCGTCCGACCCGGACTATCCGCGCGAATATTCGATCGCGTCGGCTGCGGCCGACGGCCGCCTCGACCTGCTGGTGCGCCTGCACGTGCGCGACGACGGCAGCGATGGCGCGGCCTCGGGCTGGCTGTGCCAGGGCGCGACGGCGCAGGACACGCTGGCCCTGCGCGTGCGCCCGCATACCCGCTTCCGCCTCGGCGCCAACGCCACGCGGCCCCTCATCCTGATCGGGAACGGCACCGGCATCGCCGGGCTGCGCGCCCACCTGCGCGCCCGCATCGCCAACGGCGACACGCGCAACTGGCTGCTGTTCGGCGAGCGCAACGAGGCCCGCGACTTCTTCTTCCGGCAGGAGATCGAAACGTGGCGCCGCGAAGGTTCGCTGGAATGCCTTGTCCTCGCCTTCTCGCGCGACCATGCCGGCCCGCGCTACGTGCAGGATGCGCTGTCCCTGCACGCGGAGCAACTGCGAACCTGGGTAGAGCAGGATGCGGCCATCTACGTCTGCGGCAGCCTGCAGGGCATGGCCTCGGGCGTGCACCAGGTGCTGGTCGATGCGCTCGGCGCCGCCGCGGTGGAAGCGCTCGAGGCCGAAGGACGCTATCGGCGCGACGTCTATTAAGCGAAGACGTTGCCAAATCGCACATCTTGAATGCGATTGATAACGATTCTCATTTACTCATTGCGAATAAATCCTTACAATCCTGCCACCACCCGTAAATCGCAAGCCATCTGTAGCCAGCCTCTCCCGAGTCCATGCGTGCAGTAGCCAGCGCAACCATCGACAGAAGAAAAGCACATGGCAATCAAGAGTCGCAAGCACGCACAGACCCATTTCAACCAGCACATCCACACCGCCATCGCAGCCATGCTGCTGCCGGTCGCGGCGCACGCCGCCGACGGCGCACCGGCAGCGCCGGACCAGCAGTCGCGCACGATGCATGAAGTCGTCGTCAACGGCGCTGCCGAGAACGAATTCAAGGCGGAGAAGGCATCGTCGCCGAAATACACGGAAGAACTGGTCAATACCGCACAGACCATCACGGTCATCAAGAAGGAACTGATCCAGCAACAAGGCGCGGTCACGCTGACCGAAGCGCTGCGCAACACGCCAGGCGTGGGCACCTTCTTCCTGGGCGAGAACGGCAACACCACCACCGGCGACTCGATTTACATGCGCGGCTTCGATTCGTCGAGCAGCATCTACGTCGACGGCGTGCGCGACATCGGCTCGATCTCGCGCGACGTCTTCAACATCGAACAGATCGACGTGCTGAAGGGCCCTGCGGGCACCGACAACGGCCGCGCCTCGCCAACCGGCTCAGTCAACCTGGTGACCAAGCAGGCCTCGCTGGAAAACGCGTTCACCGGCAGCGTGACCGTCGGCAGCGGTAGCCAGAAGCGCGCCACCGCCGACCTGAACCAGGCGATCGATGCCGCCAAGGGCAGCGCCTTCCGCCTGAACGTGCTGGCGCAGGACAGCGGCAACCCGGCCCGCGACGTGGTCAAGAACAAGCGCTGGGCAGTGGCGCCGTCGCTGACCTTCGGCCTGAACGGCCCTACCCGCGCTTACTTCAACCTGCTGCACGTGGACCAGGACAACGTGCCCGACGGCGGCGTGCCGACCGTCGGCCTGCCTGGCTACTCCAGCCCCGATCCGAAGCGCCCGTTCATCACCGCAGCCAAGCCGGTCGACCCGCAAGGCTTCTACGGCTCGGACACCGACTTCGACAAGGTCAAGGCCGACATGTTCACCGTGCGCCTGGAGCATGACTTCTCGAAGACCCTGCGCGTGCAGAACACCACGCGCTACGGCAAAACCGACCAGAACTACCTGCTGACCGCGTTCATGGGCAACACCGCCAACCTGCTGACGCCCGACCCGGCCAACCCGAACACCTGGACGCTGGCCCGCACCACCCGCACCGTCAAGGACCAGCAGAACAAGATCCTGACCAACCAGAGCGTTGTGACCGCCGACTTCGGCACCGGCGCGATCAGCCACACCCTGGTCGCTGGCCTGGAACTGACCGCCGAAGAACAGCGCAACGTGGGCTACACTGGCCTCGGCACCCTGCTGCCTGCCCCCCTGTACCCGCCGAATCCGTCGCTGCCGGTCACCGGCCTGAATCCGCGTCCGAACGGCGTGGCCAGCAAAGCCCAGGTCGACACCCAGAGCCTGTACGTGTTCGACACGCTTCGCCTTGGCGACAAGTGGATCATCAACGCCGGCGTGCGCGCCGACCGCTTCAAGGTCGACTACGACAGCATGGTGTTGACCACCGCAACGAGCCACCCTACCCGGCCTGTCGGTACCTTGGTACCGCTCGACTTGGGTGTGAGCGACACGCTGGTCAACGGCAAGCTGTCGGCACTGTACAAGCCGACTCCGGACAGCAGCGTGTATGCGCTGGTGGCCACGTCGAAGCAGCCGCCCGGCACCAACCTGGTGCTGTCCGGATCGGCCAACAACGCATCGAACCCGAAATTCGTGCCGCAGGATTCCACCACCGCCGAAATCGGCACCAAGTGGGACTTCCTGAAGAAGAAGGTCACCGTGTCCGTTGCCGCCTACCGCACCACCGTCAAGAACGAAGTGGAACAAGACCCGGTCGACCTGCAGTACTACCAGACCGGCCGCAAGCGCGTGCAAGGCATCGAGCTGGGCGTGACCGGACAGGTGGCGCGCAACTGGCTGGTGAGCGCAGGCTATACCCGCATGGATACCGAAGTGGAATCGGGCAAGGTTGTGACTGCCAGCGGCATCAACAACCTGAGCTACACGCCAAAGCAGGCCTTCACCGGCTGGACCGCGTACACCCTGCCTAACGGCATCAAGCTGGGCGGCGGTGCACGCTTCGTCGACGAGCTGCTGCGTGGCACCGACAGCGCCATCGGCACACCGAAGTTTGTCGATTCGTACTGGGTGGTTGACGCGATGGCCGCGTACAACGTCAGCAAGAATGTCGAGCTGCAGCTGAACGTGTACAACCTGAGCGATGAGCGTTATATTGCTGCGATCAACAAGAGCGGCTACCGCTACACGCCTGGTGCGCCGCGTTCGGCCAGCCTGACCGCCAACATCCGCTTCTAAGAAAGTAGCCTACGCCATGATGCAGCACATCCCCCAGGTACTGACCCTCGAGCAGGTCGCCGCTATGCGCCATGCGCTGGGGCGGGCCGACTGGGTGGATGGGCGCGGCACGGTTGGCGCGCAAGGCGCCCAGGTCAAGCAGAACCGCCAGCTGCCGGAGAACAGCCCGGTGGCGCGCGATCTTGGCCAGGCAGTCCTTGCCGCGCTGGCCGCCAATCCCCTTTACTTTGCGGCGGTGCTGCCGCTGCGCACCGTGCCGCCGCTGTTCAACAGCTACGCCGGCGGCGAACATTACGGCGCGCACGTGGACGGCGCCGTGCGCCAGGTGGCGGGCAGCGCCCTGCCGCTGCGGACCGACGTGTCGTGTACCCTGTTCCTGTCCGATCCGGAAGAGTACGACGGCGGCGAACTGAACGTCATCGATACCTACGGCGAGCACGAAGTCAAGCTGCCGGCGGGCGACATGATCGTCTACCCGTCGTCCAGCGTGCACAAGGTGCAGCCTGTGACCCGCGGCGAACGCGTGTGCTCGTTCTTCTGGGTCCAGAGCATGGTGCGCGCCGACGCGCGCCGCAGCATGCTGCTCGAACTCGACCAGAACATCCAAAGCTTGCGCGCCCGCCTCGGCGATTGCGCCGAACTGGTGGGCCTAACCTCCCACTACCACAACCTGCTCCGCCAATGGGCGGAGACCTGACGCCCGCTTCCTATTGCGCTTTGGAGCCTTCAGCCTCCACGCTGGCCGGCGGCGCCATGCCGCAGGTGCGCCTGCACTCCTCCACGCAGCGCCGGCAGGCTTTCGCACATTCCTGGCAGTGAACGGCCTGGTGCTTGCCGCATTCGTCTGCGCACGAATCGCACACATCGGCGCACATCTGGCACACCGCGACGGCGAATTCGCTGCCGCGCGCCATGTAGGATGAGGCCATGCGGCAGAGCTGGGCGCAGTCGATGTCCAGTGCGATGCACTGGGCCATCATACTGACGTCCTCTTCCTTGAGGCAGGCTGCGGAACAGTAGTCGCACGCGTCCGCACAGGCATCGCATGCGTCCATGCATGCCTTGAATTCCTGAAATGCCATAAACTACCCTTCCATTGTTGCGGACCCGGCTACTTGATGATGGGCGTCTCCCGTCCGCTGCTATCGATGCCGAACAGCGTATTTATCGGGCAGTAACCTATCCCCGCCGTGACGGCAAAATATGCCGCGAAAATCCAGCATACCGCCTTCCAGACTGTCTCAAGGTCGCCAAAGATCGCAAGACCGGCCAGGATGATGGCACCTCCGATGCGAACCACACGGTCCACACCGCCAACGTTACTTTCGAGATTCATGGAAGCCTCCCGTCTAAAAAACGCGCCCGGCCACACGATGCAGGGCGCGTTAACCATAAGACTTGCGGCGGGGGCAAGAAGTTCGTGGAATATCGCTGCCCTAGACATTCCAGTCTAGATCATTTATTCTAGGTTCAACCCCGACTCACCCCGCCACCATGACTTCCCCTGCTCCCGTCCCCAAGCCGACCGCCGCCGAACTGGAAATGCTGCGCCTGCTGTGGCAGCTCGGTCCGGCCACGGCGCGGCAGGTGCACGAGTCCGCCGTCGCCACGCGCCCGGACATGGCCTATGCGACCGTGCTGCGCCTGCTGCAGGTGATGCACGCCAAGGGTCTGCTGACACGCGACGAAAGCCAGAAGGCGCACGTGTACGCGCCGGCCCAGCCGCAGGACACCTGGCAAACCAGCCTGATCAAGGAACTGATCCACAAGGCCTTCGCCGGTTCCGGCAAGGACCTGATCCTGGCCGCGCTGCGTGGCCACGTCAGCGAACGCGAGCGCGCTGAGATCCAGGCCATCCTCGACAAGGAAAAGTGAAGCGCGTCCGCACCGCCAAGGCCGCTGTGGTGGCCGATCCGCCGCCGCCGGAACCGGTGCAGCCGGCGCTGGAAGACTGCTGCCGCAGCGGATGCACGCCCTGCGTGTTCGACTTGTATGAGGATGCGATGGAGCACTATCGCAAGGAATTGGCGGCATGGCGGCTGCGGCATCCGGCGGCGGCTTCCGGCGGGTAAGGAACTTGTTCTGCGCGTCCCGACAGTAATCGTCCCCAAAGAAGCGAACATGATCCCCAACCCGACGCATCCAGCCTACCGCAACGTCAACCTCTCGATTCTCAGGCAATTTGCATTCGATCTTCGAATGACTCGGTGAACCCACCTGACTTAGCGTGTTGGCATACCTATTTACAATATGAAAAGATAGGCCGGTCGCAATCCTGTCCGTTTATCGCAAAGGATCAACATGTTCGACATGTCACTCGACTGGTGGGAGTTCGTCGTCCGCGGGGCGATTGTCTACCTTGTCCTGCTGGGGATGATGCGAGTATCGGGGCGCCGAACCGTCGGCCAGTTCACGCCCTTCGACCTGCTGGTGGTCATGCTGCTGAGTGAATCGGTGTCGAACGCGCTGACCGGGGGCGACCAGTCGGTCGGTGGCGGCCTGATCGTCGCGGCCGTACTCGTCGCGCTGAACATGCTGATGGCCTTCCTGTCGGCGCACAGCAAGAAAATGGACAAGATGCTCGACGGCACCGCGGTGCTGCTCGGACGTCATGGCTTCTTCTACGAAGACGTCATCAAGAAATGCCGCCTGTCGGACGCGGAAGTCGAGGAAGCGATGCGCGAGGCCGACTGCAAACGGGAAGAAATGGAGTATGCGTTCCTCGAGGCGGATGGCCATATCACAGTGCTGAAAAAGCGCGAGTCTTAAGCGGCGCCGGACTACCGGACGCCACGCTCGCTTAGCAATTCCGACCAGGCCGGCACGGCCTTTTGCCAAAACTCGCTGATGCTTGCCGCACCGGCGACGTCCAGCCCAAGGAAGCCGGCTGCACGCTGCAGTTCGGCCAGGGCGGCCTGCGCGTCACCCGGCGCAACCGCCACGGCGCCAGTCTGCTTGGACAGCTTCTCGCCAAGTTCATTGCGCACAACGGGCACGTGAAGGTAGCGCGGCGTGGGGACGCCCAGCAGGCGCTGCAGATAGATCTGGCGCGGGGTCGAGTCGATCAGGTCGGTGCCGCGCACTACGTCGGTAACGCCCTGCTCCGCATCGTCGACGACCACCGCCAGCTGGTAGGCCCAGAAGCCGTCGGCGCGCTTGAGCACAAAGTCGCCCGACTCGGTGGCGAGGTGCTGAGTGACGGTGCCGGCGAAGCGGTCGGTGAATGACACTGTTTCACCGTCCGCGCCGGCGTCAGGCACGCGCACGCGCAGGCTGCGGGCGGTTCGTCCGGGGGCCAGGCCGTGCCGGCACGTACCCGGATAAATCGCCGAGCCGTCGGGAGCGAGGCCCAGGCGCGAGTCGGCGATCTCGCGGCGGTTGCAGCCGCATGGATAAGTGTGGGCGGCGATCTTGTCGGCGGCTTCCTGGTAGAGCTGCTTGCGCGCGCTTTGCCAGACCACCTCGCCGTCCGGGTGCATGCCCAGCGTCGCCAGCAGGTGCAGGATGCCTTCGGCTGCACCGGGAACGGTGCGGCCTTCGTCGATGTCCTCGATGCGGACCAGCCATGTGCCATGGTGGGCGCGCGCGTCGAGATAGCTGGCGACCGCCGCCACCAGCGAGCCCGCATGCAGCGGGCCGGTGGGCGATGGCGCGAAGCGTCCGACGTATGGGCGGGTGTGCATGGGCGTTTGCTGGCAATGCGCCTTACTTCTTCGTGGCAGGCTGCGCCTCGTGTTCCTTGATCAGCTGGGTCACCTTGTCGGCCACGTCATTCGGCACGGCGATCGACAGCTGGTAATGCTGGATCTCGAAACCCTTGCCGGTATTGCGGATCACGCCGCTGGCCTGGCAGATGCCCATCTGGGTGTTCAGCAGTTCGTCGAACCAGATGAACTTGCGGTCTTCGGACATGTACACGTTGCGCTTGATGGCGGTGAATGCCCACGCCTTCTTGCGGTCGAAGAAGCGCTTGGCCCAGGCCTTGAACTCGTCGCGAGTCCACAGCTCGGTCTTGTCGGTGCCGATGTAGATGCCGTCCTTCGCCATCTTGTCGAAGTAGGCCAGGCGCGCATGGGCGGCGTCGTCGTGCCACTCGTCGACAAAGGCGTTGACCTTCTGCCGCGTCTCGGCCGCGGAGGGCGTCGCTGCGACGGCGGCAAAGGCGAACAGGCAGAGGAAAGCGGACACGATCAGTTTCTTCATTTGCGTTTTCTCGTCGGTGTTTGTCTGGGTCTATCGGTGCGGCACGCGTGCCGCGGCCAGCGGTGAAGCGCAAGCGATTGTACACAATGGCGCGGGACGGCCACGACATATCTTGCCAATCACCCAACCCGGCAGACTATAATTGCTGGTCTATTTTCTGGCGTTCGCGATGCGTTTCGTTCTTACCCTTTCCACGCTTGCACTGCTTGCGGCAGCAGGCCAGGCCAGCGCCGCCTGCACGCCGATGCTGTTCGGGTACATGGACCAGCACCGCCCGCCCTACTACCATGGTACCGGCCCCGAAGAATCCAGGCCGCGCGGCGCGGGCATCGACCTCGTGCACGAAATTGCCGCCAGCGCCAACTGCCCGCTCAGGACGACGCGGCTGCCGCTGGCCCGCTTGCGCGCCGCCGCGCAATTGGGCGTCCTCGATGCGATCCCGCTCGAGGCCACCCAGGCCGATCTCGAGAATTACGCGCTGCCGGTAGATGCGCGCGGCAAGCTCGATCCTGCCAAGGCGCTTCGGCTGCATATCGTGGTCTACGTACGCGCCGGCGACGCGATCCTGAAGGACGCCGAACCGGCGCAGGCGCTTCGCCAGCGACGGCTCGGCATCAATCACGCGGTACCGATGGTGGCCCCGCTGCGCAACCTTGGTTTCAAGATCGACGACGGTGGCGTCAACCCGGCGCGCAACCTGGAAAAGCTGGTACGCAACCGGATCGATGGATATGCCGTTTCCGTATCGGCGCTCGGGGACATGGACGCATGGGTTGCGAGGAACTTCGGCAAAGCAGTCATGCGCCTCGATAAGCCGATTGTTACGCACCACATTTGGGTTGCCGTGAACAAGGACTATTTTGCGCGCAACCGTCCGCACGTGGAGACCATGTGGAACTGGTTGGCGGAAAACGGCCAGGGCAGGTTTAGCAAACTGATCAAGAAGTATGAAAAGCAGTCCGCGGCAAGCGGCATTTGAACGGGCTCCGGCGGCCTTGCCTCGGAGCCCCCCTCTACACGAAAGACCATCAAATGAATCAATCCTTACCACTCGCCAGCAAGCTGCAGCTTCGTCTCATGAGCCGGCTGGCGTGGCCTGCATTGTTCCTGCTGACCGGAGTACCTGCGCTGTTCAGGTTCGCGGCTACCGGGGCAGTAAGCGAGCTGTTGACCGGAGCGGGCTTTGTGCTGTTTTCGATCAGCGCATTCTTCGCGCCGCTGACGCCGGAATGGCGGATGTCGGCGCGGCTCACACAGGAGGCGGCTATCGGGCCGCGGAAGCTGCATCGCGTCGTTGAGATCGTTTGCTTGCTGAGCGTCGCGGTCGGCCTTGGCATGCGTGTGTTTAATGTCTTGCAGACCATGTAGCACTCAATCGAACAATCGAACGGTGCCCTGGCGTCAGTCCAGGCCAACAAAAAAGCGAGCCGAGGCTCGCTTTTTTGTTGGCGTCGAAACGGGATTAGCGCTTGTCGATCGCTGGTACGTCGCGTGGGGTCGAGCCGATGAACAGCTGGCGCGGACGGCCGATCTTCTGTTCCGGGTCGGCGATCATTTCGTTCCACTGGGCGATCCAGCCGATGGTGCGAGCCATCGCGAAGATACCGGTGAACAGCGAGACCGGAATGCCCAGTGCCGACTGTACGATACCCGAGTAGAAGTCGACGTTCGGGTACAGCTTGCGCGATACGAAGTATTCGTCTTCCAGCGCGATCTTTTCCAGTGCCATGGCCAGCTTGAACAGCGGGTCGTCCTGCAGGCCCAGCTCTTGCAGCACTTCGTGGCAGGTTTCGCGCATCAGCTTGGCACGCGGGTCGAAGTTCTTGTACACGCGGTGACCGAAGCCCATCAGCTTGACGCCGGAGTTCTTGTCTTTCACCTTTTCGATGAACGCCGGGATGTTTTCAACCGAGCCGATTTCCTTCAGCATGGTCAGTGCCGCTTCGTTGGCGCCGCCGTGGGCAGGGCCCCACAGGCAGGCGATACCGGCTGCGATACATGCGAACGGGTTGGCGCCCGAGGAGCCGGCCAGGCGGACGGTCGAGGTCGACGCGTTCTGTTCGTGGTCCGCGTGCAGGATCAGGATGCGGTCGAGCGCGCGTACCAGCACGTCGTTGACCTGGTACTCTTCGCACGGATTACCGAACATCATGCGCATGAAGTTGGCGCTGTACGACAGGTCGTTGCGTGGGTACACGAACGGCTGGCCGACCGAGTACTTGTAGGCCATCGCGACCAGCGTAGGCATCTTGGCGATCAGGCGGATTGCCGATACTTCGCGGTGATGCGGGTCGTTGATGTCGAGCGAGTCGTGGTAGAACGATGCCAGCGCACCGACGGTACCAACCAGTACCGACATCGGGTGCGCATCGCGGCGGAAGCCGCGGAAGAAGAACTGCATCTGCTCGTGGACCATCGTGTGCTTGGTCACGGTGTCCGAGAACTTCGCTTTCTGTGCCGCGTTCGGCAGTTCGCCGTTCAGCAGCAGGTAGCAGGTTTCGAGGAAGTCGCAGTTGACCGCCAGCTGTTCGATCGGGTAGCCGCGGTACAGCAGCTCGCCCTTGTCGCCATCGATGTAGGTGATCGACGAGTTGCATGCCGCCGTCGACATGAAGCCTGGGTCGTAGGTGAACTTGCCGGTCTGGGCGTACAGCTTGCGGATGTCGATGACGTCCGGGCCTACCGTACCCTTGTAGATCGGCATGTCGATGGCTTGGCTGCCATCGGAGAACGACAGGGTAGCTTTGTTATCAGAGATGTTCATGGCACTTCCTTCTTGGGAGGTGAGTCTACAAAATAAAAATCAACACAATTCTCGTATGCCGGTGCGGCTCAGGCTTGCCGCAGGCGTGCCAGCAAGGCGCGCACATGCGGCACGTCAAGCTCGCCTTCCGGTTCCGCACGCCCCAGGATCAGGTCCATCAGGGGATTGTCCGCCAGGTCGAGCAAACGTGTCAGCGCATCGACCTCTTCATCCGTGAGCTGTTCTTCATGCGCATCGAGGAAGCGCGTGAGGATGAGATCATTTTCAAGCAGGCCGCGGCGGCTGCGCCAGCGCAGGCGCGCCCGGTTCGCGGGATC
The DNA here is from genome assembly GCF_003590855.1 of Massilia cavernae. Taxonomy (GTDB): domain Bacteria; phylum Pseudomonadota; class Gammaproteobacteria; order Burkholderiales; family Burkholderiaceae_D; genus Telluria_A; species Telluria_A cavernae. The sequence goes on along the minus strand of NZ_QYUP01000149.1, from coordinate 75,731 downwards.
GGATTGATGCGAGGTCACACTAGAGTCTGTCATTGGGTCAACACTATACTCCGCCTGCAACAAATCGGCAGTACGGTACTTCTACTGTATTGTCGCGGCGCACGGCAGCGGCAAGCGATTCACGCCTGCCGCCTACCCGGCTTAAATCGCGCGGCGGACCATCAGTTCCTTGATCTTGCCGATCGCCTTGTTCGGGTTCAGACCCTTCGGGCAAACATCGACGCAGTTCATGATCGAGTGGCAACGGAACAGGCGGTACGGGTCTTCCAGGTTGTCCAGGCGCTCGCCGGTGGCTTCGTCGCGGCTGTCGGCGATGAAGCGGTAGGCTTGCAGCAGGCCGGCAGGACCGACGAACTTGTCCGGATTCCACCAGAACGACGGGCACGAGGTCGAACAGCACGCGCACAGGATGCACTCGTACAGGCCGTCGAGCTCGTCGCGCTCGGCCGGGGTCTGCAGGCGCTCTTTTTCAGGCGGGATCGAGTCGTTCACCAGGTAAGGCTTGATCGAGTCGTACTGCTTGAAGAACTGGGTCATGTCGACGATCAGGTCGCGGATCACCGGCAGGCCTGGCAGAGGACGCAGCACGATTGGCTGGGTCAGCTCGTTCAGGTTGGTGGTGCAGGCCAGGCCGTTCTTGCCGTTGATGTTCATCGCGTCCGAACCGCACACGCCTTCGCGGCACGAACGGCGCAGGCTCAGGGTGTCGTCCACGTCCGACTTGATGCGCTGCAGCGCGTCCAGCAGCATCTTGTCGGTGTCTTGCAGTTCCACCGTCACGTCCTGCATGTACGGCTTGGTGTCACGGTCCGGATCGTAACGGTAAATTTTCAGTTTTACGGTGCGTGTCATGTTCTGACCTTAGAAAGTACGTGGTTTCGGCTTGAAGGTGTCGACCGTCAGCGGTTTGGTGATCACAGGCTTGTATTCGAGGCGGTTGCCTTCGCTGAACCACAAGGTGTGCTTCATCCAGGTTTCGTCGTCGCGCGCAGGGTAGTCGCTGTGCGCGTGCGCGCCGCGCGATTCCTTGCGTGCCACCGCCGAGGTGATGGTCGCTTTCGCCGTTTCGATCAGGTTGTCCAGTTCCAGCGCTTCGACGCGCGCGGTGTTGAACACCTTCGACTTGTCCTTGAACGAGACGTGCTTGCGGCGTTCGTCGAGGACCATGATTTCCTTCACGCCCTGCTCCAGCAGCGCATCGGTACGGAACACGCCGCAGTACTTCTGCATCGTGGCGCGGATGTCGTTGGCGACGCCCTGTACTTTTTCCGAACCGGTCGAAGTCTCGAGGCGGTTCAGGCGCTCCATTGCGTAGTCGGACGCGTCTTTCGGCAGCGGCTTGTTCGACTTCTGCTTCAGGTTCGATGCAACCACGTGGTTGCCGGCCGCGCGGCCGAACACCACCAGGTCGAGCAGCGAGTTGGTGCCCAGGCGGTTCGCGCCGTGCACCGATACGCAGGCGCATTCGCCGATCGCGTACATGCCGTTGACCACTTCAACCGGATTGCCGTTCTTCGGCGCGACAACCTGGCCGTAGATGTTGGTCGGGATACCGCCCATCTGGTAGTGAATGGTCGGCACGACAGGAATCGGTTCCTTGGTCGCGTCGACGTTGGCGAACTTGTGGCCGATTTCCAGGATCGACGGCAGGCGCTTGGCGATGGTGTCGGCGCCGATGTGGCGCAGGTCCAGCAGCACGTGGTCCTTGTTCGGACCGCAGCCGCGGCCTTCCTTGATTTCCTGGTCCATCGAGCGCGATACGAAGTCGCGCGGCGCCAGGTCTTTCAGGGTTGGCGCATAGCGCTCCATGAAGCGTTCGCCGTTGCTGTTGATGAGGATACCGCCCTCGCCGCGCACGCCTTCGGTGATCAGTACGCCCGCGCCGGCCACGCCGGTCGGGTGGAACTGCCAGAACTCCATGTCCTGCAGCGGCAGGCCGGCACGTGCCGCCATGCCGGTACCGTCGCCGGTGTTGATGAAGGCGTTGGTCGATGCGGCGAAGATGCGGCCTGCGCCGCCGGTTGCGAAGATGGTGGTCTTCGCTTCCAGGATCATGCATTCGCCGGTTTCCATTTCGAGCGCAACCACGCCAACCACGTCGCCTTCAGCGTCGCGGATGATGTCGATCGCCATCCACTCGACAAAGAAGTGGGTGCGTGCGCGCACGTTGCGCTGGTACAGGGTGTGCAGCAGCGCGTGGCCGGTACGGTCGGCCGCCGCGCATGCGCGCTGGACTGGCTTCTCGCCGAAGTTGGCGGTGTGGCCGCCGAACGGACGCTGGTAGATGGTACCGTCTGGGTTGCGGTCGAACGGCATGCCGAAGTGTTCGAGCTCGTAGACGACCTTCGGCGCTTCGCGGCACATGAATTCGATCGCATCCTGGTCGCCCAGGTAGTCGCCGCCCTTGACGGTGTCGAACATGTGCCAGTACCAGTCGTCCTCGCTCATGTTGCCGAGGGACGCGCCGATGCCGCCCTGCGCCGCAACGGTGTGCGAGCGGGTTGGGAATACTTTCGACAGCACGGCCACATTCAGGCCGGCTTCGGCCAGCTGCAGGGACGCGCGCATGCCGGAGCCGCCGGCGCCGACGATTACCGCGTCGAAGCGGCGGGTAGGGATTGCAGTTTTAATTGCTGCCACGATTACACACTCCAGATAATTTGAACGGTCCAGGCAGCGCAGGCGACCAGCCACAGGATGGTTGCGATTTGCAGCGTCAGGCGAATGCCGACCGGCTTGACGTAGTCCATCCAGATGTCACGCATGCCGACCCACGCGTGATAAAACAGCGCGGCAAAGGTCACCAGCGTGAACAGCTTGAACCACTGTTGGGCGAACAGACCGGCCCAGCCTTCATAGGTGAAGTTCTGGCCGGTGAGGAAGGTGGCCAGCAGGATCACGGTGTAGAGCGCCATCACGATCGCGGTGATGCGCTGTGCCAGCCAGTCCTTGAATCCGTAGTGGGCGCCGACGACGAGGCGCTTCGGTCCGACGTTATTCTTTGCCATCAAAATACTCCAAACAGTTTGAGACCTGCCAGCGCTGTCAGTACCAGGCTGATGCCCAGCACGCCGACGGCGGACTGGCGCGACGAATCCTTCTCGATCATCACGTGCATGTCCATGAACAGGTGGCGCACGCCGGCGCAGAAGTGGTGCATATAGCCCCAGATCAGGCCCAGCAGGATCAATTTAACGAGGGGATTGGAGAGGATGCCGGCGAAATGCGCGAAGGTCATTTCAGAACTGATTGACAGCTGCAGCAGGTACAGCATGAATGGCAGCAGCAGGAACATCAATGCGCCGCTGACGCGGTGCAGGATCGACACGTACGCTGCCGGCGTCATGCGGTAATTCATCAAATCGGTAACATGGATGTTACTGAAGTGTGGCCGCTCTTTTCTTGGCACTTCTTTCACGGCTTCGGACATAACAAGACCTCCCCTTAAGACAAAACTAATAGTGAACCCGCAATTTTCGCCTATTTTCGCGCGCTGCACCAATATCTAAATCTTAATGAGCGACAAAACCGACAACAATGCAGCAAACACCTACCAATTACTACAAAAATTACTACATAGTTACTACATAACAACGTATCTTAACCGCAACGCATAATCTCTGCCGGAGGAGGCGGCGGCCAGGTCGGCGGATGCGCGCGTGGTGGCGCTTATCCGCCCTACGCGTGACTGACCGAGTTGATGCGATGACGGCGTAGGGCGGATAAGTGCGAAGCACGCATCCGCCGAACGCCAGCCGTCAGGACAACTCATTCTGGTAATGATGATGCGCAGTGAGGTACAAGCCCCTGCGCAACTCCACCGCCTTATCCCCATACGTAAACGAAACCCGCTCCGCGCACAGCAGCGGCGAACCTTCCTTCACGTGCAAAAACTCTGCCGCGGTCGAATCCGCAGCGATGGCGCGAATCTTCTCGGTCGCGCGAATCATGCGCGTGCCGAATTCCGACTCGAACAGCCCATACATTGGACCGCGATACTCGATCAGTCGTTCTGCCGTCAGCCCCTTGAACAGCAGGCCCGGCAGCCAAATTTCTTCCAGGATGGTCGGCTCGCCCTCGAATGACATCACGCGCTTGATATAGACCACTGCGTCGCCGCTCTTCAAGTCGAGCAGGCGCGCCACTTCGGCGGGCGCACGCATGCGCTTGACTTCGATGAGCTTGTTGTCGGGATGGTGCGGAACGCCCTCGTCGGGCACCAGGCGCAGGAAACGGAAGTGCGCGCGCGCCTCGTGATGGGTGGACACGAAGGTGCCCTTGCCCTGCCGGCGCATGACCAGGTTTTCGGCCGCCAGCTCGTCGATCGCCTTGCGCACGGTGCCCTGGCTGACCTTGAAACGGCCGGCCAGCTCGACTTCGCTGGGGATAAGTTCGCCCGGCTTCCATTCGCCCGATTGCAGGCTTTGGGTGATCAGGGCCTTGATTTGCTGGTAAAGCGGACTGAAGGTGGGTGAACTGCCCGCTCCGCCGGCGGCATTGCCGCTACCGCCGGATGGCGCGCCATTGTTGTTCGAATTCGACGAGGCTTGGTTCATAGACCACGATTTCACCACAAACGGCGATGCCAGTCCAGCATTTCCACCCATTGGTTATGTGTCTTATATAAGACATAAGATATGAATTGACAGAAGCACCCCGGCCGCCTACACTCCCTGCGATCCCGGCTTGCGCGCGCGCATCGCGCCTTGTATCGCGCCCGGGTTGAGGTCTGGCGATTTTGGTATGATTATACTTTTGCCCAAATCGCGTTTCCTCGGCGTCGACCGTTTCTTTTCTCACATTGGAGATTCACCATGGCTAAAACCCCACTGCGCGTTGCTGTCACCGGCGCCGCCGGCCAGATCGGCTATTCCCTGCTGTTCCGCATCGCCAACGGCGACATGCTGGGCAAGGACCAGCCAGTCATCCTGCAACTGCTGGAAATCGCTGACGAAAAAGCACAGAAAGCGCTCAAGGGCGTCATGATGGAAATCGACGACTGCGCATTCCCGCTGCTGGCCGGCATGACCGCCCACGCCGACCCGATGACCGCATTCAAGGATGCCGACTACGCCCTGCTGGTTGGCGCGCGTCCACGCGGCCCAGGCATGGAGCGCAAGGACCTGCTCGAAGCCAACGCACAGATCTTCACCGTGCAAGGCAAGGCGCTCGATGCCGTCGCATCGCGCAACGTCAAGGTACTGGTGGTCGGCAACCCGGCCAACACCAACGCCTACATCGCGATGAAATCGGCGCCTTCACTGCCGGCCAAGAACTTCACCGCCATGCTGCGCCTGGACCACAACCGCGCCCTGTCGCAGGTCGCTGCCAAGTCCGGCAAGCCAGTTGCTTCGATCGAAAAAATGGCTGTGTGGGGCAACCACTCGCCAACCATGTACGCCGACTACCGCTTCGCGACTGTCGATGGCCAGTCGGTCAAGGACATGATCAACGACGACGCATGGAACCGCGACACCTTCCTGCCAACCGTCGGCAAGCGCGGCGCAGCGATCATCGAAGCGCGCGGCCTGTCGTCGGCAGCATCGGCAGCCAACGCGGCGATCGACCACATGCACGACTGGCACGTCGGCACCAACGGCAAGTGGACCACCATGGGCATCCCATCGGACGGCTCGTACGGCATTCCGAAGGACACCATGTTCGGTTTCCCTGTCACCGTTGAAAACGGCGAGTACACTATCGTCCAGGGCCTGCCGATCGACGAGTTCTCGCAAGAGCGCATCAACCTGACGCTCAAGGAACTGACCGAAGAGCGCGAAGGCGTTGCCCACCTGCTGAAGGCTTAAAACCTACAGTCGCTGTCGGTTCCGCCACTGGCGGAACCGACTTCCCGCGAAAGCGGGAACGACGGTTTCAGAGCAAACGAAAATGCACCCATCCGAGGTTTTATTCCAGGGCAAACGCCAGCCCCTGCTGCTTCCAGCCTGCGACCACTATTGCGGGTCGGAGAAGCTGATGCGCAAGTCGATGGCCCTGCAACAAGAGCTTGGCCCCCTGTTCGACATCACCTTCGACTGCGAAGACGGCGCAGCTGCCGGCGCCGAGCCGGAGCACGCCCAACTGGTGGTGCGCCTGCTGAACGACGAAGGCAACCGCTTCAACCGCATCGGCGTGCGCGTGCACGACGTATCGAGCTCCTTCTTCGAACCTGACATCGCCGTCATCGTCGGCGGCGCCGCATCGCGCCTGGCCTATGTGGTCGTGCCGAAGGTTGAGAGCACGGAAGACGTGATGCGCGCGATCGAGCTGATCAACCAGCACGCCGCCAAGGCCGGCCGCGCCGACCTGCCTGTTCACGTTCTCATCGAAACCCACGGCGCCCTGCGCGACGCATACGACATCGCCGCCCTGCCCCAGGTCGAGTGCCTGTCGTTCGGCATCATGGACTTCGTCTCGGCGCACTATGGCGCCATTCCCGGCAGCGCGATGCGCACGCCGGGCCAGTTCACGCACCCGCTGGTGGTGCGCGCGAAGCTCGAGATGGTGGCAGCTTGCCATGCGCACGGCAAGGTGCCGTCGCATAACGTGACGACCGACATCAAGGACAGCGCAGTTGTGGCCAACGACGCACAGCGCGCCGGCGCCGAATTCGGGTTCACCCGCATGTGGAGCATCCACCCGGACCAGATCAAGCCGATCATCAAGGCATTTACGCCAAGGTTGTCCGAAGTGAATGAAGCCACTAACATCCTGACTGAAGCCATCAATGCGAATTGGGGACCAATCTCGCAACATGGGCGCTTGCACGACAGAGCCAGCTACCGATACTATTGGACGGTTTTACAGCGCGCGAAACTGGCCGGACTGGCCCTGCCCGACGCCGCTGCCGCCCTCCTCGGCCCTGACCTTCATACGGAAATAACCTGATGTCTACTCTTATTAGCAAGCTCATCGTTGCCTGCGGCTTCGCCTTCGCAACCGCCGCCCTCTGCGTTCCTGCCGCAGCCTCCGACATGGCGCAGCAAAACAAGGCCAAGCCAGCCGCCAAACCCAAGGCCAAGCCTGCCAAGAAGCCGCTTGAGAAGCACCCGAAAGCGGTCGACGTCCTGGCGGACGAAGCGGAACCCGACATTACCGACACCACCACGGTCGAGTACCAGTGTGAACTGAACAACAAGATCACGATTTACAAGAACGACGGCGATGTCGGCCACATCGCGCTGCGCTGGAAGAAACGCCTGCACCGGCTCGACCGCGTGGGCACCACCACCGGCGCCCTGCGCTTTGAGAACGCGCGCGCCGGCCTGGTATGGATCGGCATTCCGTCCAAGGGCATGCTGCTCGACTCCAAGCTGAACCGCCAGCTGGCCAACGAATGCAAGAACGCCGAACAGATCCAACAGGAGCTGATCAAGGCCCAGGAAGCCACAAAAACCTGAACGATTGCATAACATGCAATAACAAAATACCCCCACTGAAGGAGAGGATATGTCCCGCAACACACTGAACACACTCAAGGATTTCAAACTGTCGGCAGGCCAGAAAGGCAAGTTTTACTCGCTGCCGGCACTGGAGAAAAACCTGGGTGTGAATATTTCGCGCCTACCAGTGTCGATCCGTATCGTTCTGGAGTCCGTGCTGCGCAACTGCGACGGCAAGAAAGTGACCGAAGAACACGTCAAGCAATTGGCGAACTGGGGTCCGACCGCCGACCGCACGGAAGAAATTCCGTTCGTGGTAGCGCGCGTTGTGCTGCAGGACTTCACCGGCGTACCGCTGCTGGCCGACCTGGCCGCGATGCGCAACGTCGCCAACAAGATGGGCCTCGACCCGAAGAACATCGAGCCGCTGGTGCCGGTGGACCTGGTGGTTGACCACTCGGTCACCATCGACCACTACCGCGAGCCGAAGGCGCTCGACCTGAACATGAAGCTGGAATTCGAGCGCAACAACGAGCGCTACCAGTTCATGAAGTGGGGCATGCAGGCCTTCGACACCTTCGGCGTCGTGCCACCGGGCTTCGGCATCGTCCACCAGGTTAACCTCGAGTACCTGGCGCGCGGCGTACACAAGGCAGCGGAAGTCTACTACCCGGACACCCTGGTAGGCACCGACTCGCACACCACCATGATCAACGGTATCGGCGTGGTCGGCTGGGGCGTGGGCGGCATCGAAGCGGAAGCGGGCATGCTGGGCCAGCCGGTCTACTTCCTGACCCCGGACGTCATCGGCGTCAACCTGACTGGCGCGCTGCGCGAAGGCTGCACCGCGACCGACCTGGTACTGACCATCACCGAAATGCTGCGCCACCAGAAAGTGGTCGGCAAGTTCGTCGAATTCTTCGGCGCCGGCACCGAGACGCTGTCGCTGACCGACCGCGCCACCATCGCCAACATGGCGCCTGAATACGGCGCGACCATGGGCTTCTTCCCGGTTGACGACGCGACTGTCGAATACTTCGAAGGCACCGGCCGCACCAAGGAAGAAATCACCGCCTTCCAGAACTACTTCAAGGCGCAGGGCCTGTACGGCGTGCCAAAAGATGGCGACATCGACTACACCCGCGTGGTATCGCTCGACCTGTCGACCGTCACCCCATCGCTGGCTGGTCCGAAGCGTCCGCAAGACCGTATCGAAATCGGCAACGTCAAGAACAACTTCATCGAACTGTTCTCGAAGCCGACCACCGAAAACGGCTTCAACAAGGACGCAGCCGACCTGACCAAGGTCTACCCAACCGGTAACGGCGTCAACGTCAAGAACGGCGACGTGCTGATCGCGGCGATCACCTCGTGCACCAACACCTCGAACCCGAGCGTGCTGCTGGCTGCCGGCCTGCTGGCCAAGAAGGCTGTCGAAGCCGGCCTGAGCGTCGACCCGCACATCAAGACCTCGCTGGCTCCTGGCTCGCGCGTGGTTACCGAGTACCTGACCGCTGCCGGCCTGCTGCCATACCTGGAAAAGCTCGGCTTCGGCGTCACCGCTTACGGCTGCACCACCTGCATCGGCAACGCCGGCGACCTGACCCCGGAACTGAACCAGACCATCACCGAGAACGACATCGTCGCTTCGGCTGTCCTGTCGGGCAACCGCAACTTCGAAGCGCGTATTCACCCGAACATCCGCTCGAACTTCCTGGCCTCGCCACCGCTGGTCGTCGCCTACGCGATCGCCGGCAACATGACGCGCGACCTGATGACCGAGCCAGTCGGCAAGGGCCACGAAGGCAAGGACATCTACCTGGGCGACATCTGGCCGACCTCGAAAGAGATCCAGGCCCTGATGAAGTTCGCGATGAACTCCGATGTCTTCAAGGCTAACTACGCGCAGGTAAAAGGCGCACCTGGCAAGCTGTGGGAAAGGGTATCGACGGTGGAAGGCCAGGTCTACAACTGGCCTGAGTCGACCTACATCGCGGAACCTCCGTTCTTCCAGGACTTCACGATGGTCCCGAAAGCGGCGGCGAGCGGCATCACCGGCGCGCGCGCACTGGGCGTGTTCGGCGACTCGATCACCACCGACCACATCTCGCCAGCCGGCTCGATCCAGGAAAGCGGCCCTGCGGGCCAGTGGCTGAAGGCGAACGGCGTGATGAAGGCCGACTTCAACTCGTACGGCTCGCGCCGCGGCAACCACGAGATCATGATGCGCGGTACCTTCGCCAACGTGCGAATCAAGAACCGCATGATCCCGGCCAAGAAGGACGGCTCCGCGGTTGAAGGCGGCATCACGATCCACCAGCCGAGCGGCGAACAGATGTCGATCTACGACGCAGCGATGAAGTACGTTGCTGACGGCACTCCGACCATGGTGTTCGGCGGCGAAGAATACGGCACCGGCTCGTCGCGCGACTGGGCTGCGAAAGGCACCCAGCTGCTGGGCGTGAAGGCCGTGGTCGTGCGTTCGTACGAACGTATCCACCGCTCGAACCTGGTGGGCATGGGCGTGCTGCCACTGCAGTTCATCGGCGACGACAGCGTGCAAACGCTGAACATCACCGGTAACGAAGTGTTCGACCTGAAGGGCCTGGAAGGCGAGATCAAGCCACAACAACTGGCTACGCTCGTAATCCACCGCGCGAACGGCGACAAGCAGGAAGTGTCCGTCCTGCTGCGCATCGACACCCCGATCGAAGTCGACTACTACAAGCACGGCGGCATCCTGCCATTCGTGTTGCGCCAACTGCTGGCCGACTAATCGGCAAGTGCCTTGCGCTCCGCGCAAGGAGCGAACAGCAAAACGCCGGATTCGTCCGGCGTTTTTTTCTCCATTGAAAAGCGAATTACGTAACGCGAAATCCGTGATGCGTGATGGGTGATGGATATTGGGTAATGCGTAATTCGTGAGGCGCCATGCTTGCATCCACGTGATATCCGCATCTGACGGGGCGTATGAGGCACCTGCGTAGGGCGGATAAACGCAGTGCATCCGCGCTTTCATGCTCACTTCCGCCACCAACGCGGTCGCTTCACGCGTCAAACTCAATTCATCAACGTGACCCGTATGGCGGAAAGCGCGCAGCGCGTTATCCCCATGGCCGTCGTTCCACAACACTACAACTGGCGGAAACGACTTCCCGCCACTGACGGAAACGACTTCCCGCCACTGACGGAAACGACTTCCCGCGAAAGCCTCGGCGACGCGCGGCAACCCATGCTGAACACCCAGCACCTCCACCGCCCGCACTGATGGCAAACGCACACGCGTTATGGCTTCCCGCCTCCGTGGGAAATCGGGTCCGCCAATGGCGGGCACGACATGCAAGCGACAATAGGCATGGTCAAACCCTCAACACTCCCCCACCAAAACCCCCACCCCCTGCGCAGTGTTCATCCCCTCACCCCGAATCAACTACAATACGAACAATAAGGGTTTATCATTGTTCACAGAACAATCGAACCGTTCACTTCACTTAAAGAGACTTTTAGCGTTATGCGTCGACCATCCAAAGATTCAACGAACAAACTGTCGGCAGAAAGCCAGCGACTGGTCAGCATTTCACAATCGATCGTCCAGGCCGGCAGCCGGCTCGAGGAACGTACATTCGAGCGGCACCTCGACATGCAGCTGCAAAAGCTTCTGAAAACTGCGCACCAGGACACCATCGACGCCACCCTGAACGTCCTGTTCAAGGACGACCTGAACGCCTACGACGTGCTGATGGAAGGCGTCGAAGCGGTCAGCGAATCGTCCACGATGACCGAGATGCACGACGGCGTCGAAACCACTCACCAGGCCCTGCTGATCGCAGCGCCGGTACTGGCATGGACGCGCTTCTCGATCGCCTCCGGCACCATCCCTGGCGAGATCCTGACATCGCTGTCCGCCCACTTTGGCGCACACCTGCTGGCCGAAGGCACGCAGATGTCGATGGCCCCTACCCTGTTCGCCATCGACCAGCTGCCGCGCACGCACGCCGAGACCTACGCGCTTACGCACAAGCTGGCGCAAGCCGCGCACAAGGGTGCGGCCGTCAAGCCGATCGCAAAGCCGGCCGACACCGCGCCCTTCCTGGCCGACACGCGCTACCTGCTGGTTGCCGTCGTGGCGCCACTTGGCGCGCCGCTCTTCCGCTGGCAAGAACCGCAGTACCTCAACAACTTCATGGCCGAACGCACGAACGCGCTGGAACAGTGGCGCACGCAGGCCACGCCAAGCGTCTCGCGCCTGCTGCCAGGCTGCGGCGTCGAGCTGCTGCTGCCGGAAGCGTATTACGTCGCCTGCCGCGAAGCGGACAAACTGATTCGCCCGGTCTCGATCCGCGCGGCCGTGCACTACCTGACCAATACGCTGGGCGTTGAAGCGTCCGACCTGCGCGCGGTGATCGCAGGCTTCGGCGAAGAGACCACTGACGGCCAGATCGACGAATACCGCGTGTCGTTCACGATGCGCCAGGAAGCGGAGGTCATCTACGGCATCGTGTGGCCGCTGTACGGCCAGGAAGACGAGGAAGGCACGCCGCTGGAAGGGCTAACGCATTCGGCACTCGCTACTGGGGAAATCGTGCGGCCGATCGACGAGATCGTGGCGCACCTGAACGATTGCGGAATCACGCACATCAAGAAGCACACCGAGCGCTTCGTGGTTGAGTACTGCGATGACTGCGGCGCCCCCTTGTTTGCCGACCCCGTCGGGGAGTTGGTGCATGCGGAGATGCCGGAGGATGCTCCGCAGGGCGGCGAGCACTTCCACTAAAACGAAAGCCCGGGTGACCGGGCTTTTGTTTGTGGACTAGACGGTGACACCAATTGTTTCGCTCTGCCCTGTTCCTACGTTCACGCCAAGTGGCGGATTTGCTGATTTAGGGCCAATGCAAGAGTCAAGCAACTAGTCCAACCTCAGAATTACCGTTACCTTATTTCAAATTCTATCAAAGTGTGGATCCGCTTCAACACATATCGTTATACACAAGTCGGAAGCCGCTCCCAGCTTAGCTAGAAATATCGTTAACTTTCAATGAGTTGCAGATGGGTCTTGTAAACTTTGGCGAGATCGCGTTTACTCTTTCATTTTGGGTGACGCATTGACCAAGGTAGCGCAGCGCTGGACGGATCACGAGTTTGCAGGACTGGCCCTTGGGGATGCCCGCCTCGACAAGAGGGCAAGAATAATGATGGAACGACTTTCGGCAAAGCCGACGGCCAGCATCCCGCAGGCGTGCGATAGCTGGAATGAGACGTGCGCGGCCTATCGGTTCCTCGGCAACGACGATGTCACGTGGGAGGGCATTCTTGCCCCGCACTGGACGCGGACGCAGGAGCGCATGAGCGCGCATCGCGTGGTGCTCTGTATTCAGGACACGACCGAGCTTGATTTCAACGGACAGGAAACCGAAGGTCTTGGCCCGCTGAACTACGAAGCGCGGCGCGGCATGTATCTTCATCCGACCTATGCGGTCACGCCGGAACGCGAACCGTTGGGAGTGCTCGATGCCTATATGTGGGCGCGAGAGCAACGCGGTGCGGACGGGGTCCGTCCTGGGCAAAGTGAGAGCGCACGCTGGCCCGAAGGCTATGAACGCCTCGCGGAGATGGCGCCCGAGATGCCGGACACGCGGTTGGTGTACGTGGCCGACCGGGAAGCCGACATGGTAGCGATGATGCGTCGCGCGCGTGACTTGGGAACGCCTGTCGATTGGTTGGTGCGTGCCAAACACAATCGCTGCTTGCCCGACGGCGGCGACGACAAGTTGTGGGCCTATACGACCAAGGGCGAGGCAGTTGGAGAAATTACCTTCAAGATGGGTCCCCGTGACGAACAGAAAGCGCGTACCGTTCGCCAGCAAGTCTGGTCCCGCGCAGTCGAGATATCGGATGGCAAAGGTGGACGCATTACCGCAACCTGCATCGTGGCGCGCGAGATCGGCGCGCCCAAAGGCGTCAAGCCCGTCGAATGGCGCTTGCTGACCAACCGCCAGGCATCGACAGTTGAGCAAGCTATCGAGCTGATCGAATGGTACCGGGCACGCTGGGAAATCGAGATCTATTTCAATGTCCTCAAAAATGGTTGCGAGGTAGAGGCATTGCAACTGTCGGCGATCGATCGGATTGAACGCGCGCTCGCACTCTTTATGGTTGTTGCCTGGCGTATCACCAATCTGATGCGGTTGGGCCGAACCTGCCCCGACCTCGATGCCGCGCTGTTCTTCGATCCGGACGAGATCCGGGGCGCTTACCTGCTAACAAAAAAGAAGATGCCGACCGCTCCACCCACGCTCAACGAAATCGTCCGGCTTGTCGCGCAGGTGGGAGGCTTCCTCGGTCGCAAGAGTGACGGCGAACCGGGAGTAAAGACGATTTGGCGCGGACTGGATCAAGTCATGACCGCCGCCGAAACGCTACGCGCGCTGCGCGAAGGACTCGGCTGACTTATGTATAACGATATGACTTAAAATCAGGAACGGGCTTGTTGAATTCCTTTTTTAGCGGATCCAACAATCCGAAGTAGCCATTACGTTTGGCCTTAATTACGTATTCTACTTCAGTCGTAGCAGAGTCCCGGTCGATCAATGCGACGGCGTCGCAAATATCCGAAGAGGCTTGATATTTCACAAATCGGAAAACTTTTACTTGACCTTTCCCCAAAATTTCCGCGAGTACATCCTTAGGTACCGCCTTGGCCAACTTGAGAGAATAGCCAGGGAAAGCCGCGGTAAAGTGAGGAAACAGTTCGTCCATTAAATAGCCACGAACTCCGAACTGTTTGAAACGTTGAAATATTAGGGCGCCTTGAGCGCGTCCTTTAGGGAAATATGCGTGCAGTAAGAACGGTGCTGTGGTCTAATTTGCCCGGACACCTCGATAGGTGGACAATCCACCATCCGAGGAGATTTGCATGACAAGGCAACGCCGTAGTTTCGATCCCAGCTTCAAGCTTGAGGTCGTCAAAATGATCAAAGAACAGGGACTGAGTGTGCAGCATGTGTGCCAGAGCATGAGCATTGGTCCCACCGCCGTTCGCCGCTGGGTGGAGCAGTACGATTCCGAGCAGGCTGGCCAGCCAGGCATTGGCAAACCGTTGACGCCTGAACAGCAACGAATCCGGCAACTGGAGCAGGAGAACCGCCAACTGCGAGGAGACGTAGAAATTTTAAAAAAAGCGTCGGCCTTCTTTGCCCGCGAGCTGAAATGAGTTTTCGACTTATCGACGAGCTGCAAACGAAGGCCATCCCTGTCTCGCAAAGCTGCCGTGTACTGGGCGTTAGCCGTTCCGGTTTCTATGAAGCTAAGCGCCGTGCTGCTGCGCCGGCGGTTTGCAAAACGAGTGTCCATGTACGCGCAGCTTTCGTGGCAAGTCACCAGAGCTATGGCAGTCGCCGTATGGTGGCAGAGCTGTCAAATCGGGGCATTACGGCCGGTCGCTTCAAGGTTCGACGTTTGATGCGCCAGGCAGGCTTAAAACCCGTCTGGAAGCGCAAATTCATTCACACTACCGACAGCAAGCATGATCTGCCGATCGCAGCCAACGTACTGGCCCGCCAGTTCAATCCGGCCGCGCCAAATAAGGCCTACGTCTCCGACATCACCTACGGTACGCCCAGCCAGCGTAGCCCGCCTGCATTGGGGTGACGCTGCTTGAGCATGTTTGGAATGCAGTACCCGGCAAGTTTTTTTTTCGGGAATGCCCTTTCTCTGCTACGAGAGAAAGTGAGCCGAAGCGGCGGTGACTTGCTGACACTGGCAAGGTGACGTAGTCCGTGGGAAACGGGATTTGCGGCGAAACGGTTACGCCAAGATGAATCTCTAGGCTGAGCATGGGACGGTTGAGGAACACGAACCTATTAATCCGTACCTGAGGGTTGAAATGTCACCCCTGCCTACACCGTTTAACAGGCAGGGCGTGGATCGATTTCAGTTATACGTATGACCTGGAATCGCGAGTGCCGATCAGACATGTATGCTGATCGGCATGGGGTCATGGAGAGCGCGTAGCTAGACCATGACATCCGCGCCGACTTGCGGAAAGCAAGGATAAAGGCTGCGATAGGCAACCTCGCCCATGCGTTAAGTCCAGCATGTGAACTGGGGAAGGTTTGCGCAGATGCCAAGGGAGTGTGCCCCCGATGATGTGCAAGCTGGCGGAGCCCTCGTAGTAGTCCGAGGCCGGGAAATCCGGTCACATGGCGAAGGGGGGCAGTTTAAGTGGTTTGCTTGGTCGATTAACTGACCACAATGAGGTGAAGACCTTTGATAATCAGTGAAATGCAAAGCAAGCTGGCGACATGGTCAACGGAGAACAAAGAACGCAAGTTCGATCGCCTCCTGAGGCTGGTCGCCGACAGCGCCTGGCTTAGTGAGGCGGCTCGTATCACGCTGGCTTCCAGCGGAGCCAAGACGCCGGGCGTCGACGGTGTTGACAAGGTTCGGATGGAGGAGCATCTCCACGCTGAACTCGCGACGATCCGTTCCGAGCTGTTGGCGGGGGCGTACCACCCGCTGCCAGCACGACGTGTACTGATTCCGAAAGCGAACGGCAAAATGAGGCCGTTAGGCATTCCTTGTCTTCGTGATCGAATTGTGCAGAGGGCCATTCTGATGGTGATGGAACCGATATGGGAGAGTGACTTCCATCCGGCGTCATATGGATTCAGACCGGCCCGCAGTGTG
Organism: Massilia cavernae; assembly: GCF_003590855.1. Lineage (GTDB taxonomy): Bacteria > Pseudomonadota > Gammaproteobacteria > Burkholderiales > Burkholderiaceae_D > Telluria_A > Telluria_A cavernae. Next base: position 59,664 of record NZ_QYUP01000149.1, on the reverse strand, counting down.
CACCACGCGATACGTACCGTGAAACTTCAACTGCAAGATAGTGGTACGGAAAATACCGCAGGCCGTTGGGTGATCGAAGGTGATCTCGCCAGCTACTTCGATACCGTACATCACCGCTTGCTTATGAAGGGGATTCGTAAGCGTATTGCTGATCAGCGCTTGCTGGCACTGCTCTGGAAATTCATCAAGGCAGGATGCGTTGATCACGGTCTATTTCGAGCAGCAAGCGAAGGCGTTCCACAAGGCGGGGTAATTTCACCATTGCTTTCCAACATCATGTTGCATGAATTCGATGCTTGGATGGAGAAGAATTATCTTAGCAAGAAAGTGCGCCAAGACCGGGGGCGTGGAACTTCAGCATTCTCAATCGGCGGCCCATTGCCGTGCGGGAGAATCGGCAGTGGATACCTGCAATATCGTACTGCCGTTACGCTGATGACTTTGTGGTAGCCGTCAAAGGGACCAAGGCGCATGCGGAAGCCGTACGCGAAGCGTGTCGTGGGTTTCTGGAAGGCCAACTCAAACTAACGCTGAACATGGAGAAAACCCATGTTACGCATGTCAACGATGGCTTCGTATTCCTCGGCCATCGCATCATCCGTAAGCGAGGTCCACGCGGTCGCATGCGGCCTGTCAGCACAATACCGTGGGAGAAGTACCGACGCTTTGCCGAGAAACTGGTCAAGCAACTGTCAGGCGATTATGGTGCAAACCGGATGGATGTCGTGGAAAGCCTGAATCGGCAACTTGCGGGATGGGCGAACTTCTATCAGTACACCGACTTTACAGCCACCATGTTTAGCAAGCTGGATCGCACTGTCTTCTGGAAATTTGGGTATTGGCTTGCGCGTAAGTATCGACGGGGCTTCCCGTCACTAATGCGCGACCATGTCTGTGAACCAGAACCGGGGCAAGCAAAGACATGGGTAGTAGAAGGTCGTAACAGTCGTGGCTGGTATGGAGCGATAGCGCTTCGGCGCCTCATCACAAGCCGTAAGGGGCAATTCAGATGGCGGACCTCGTCGGAAAATCCGTACATCGTGCGCGACGTAGCGCGACGAACGATTGAGTCGCGATACGCCGATGTTGCCTTTGCTATGAGCAGCACTTAAATGGAGAGCCGGATGCACTGAAAGGTGCAAGTCCGGTTCGGAGAGGAGAGGCAGGGAAATAGTTCGACTACGCCCTGCCTCTTACTCTACTCCGGACCGGCGCCGGCTGGCTATACCTGGCGGTGGTGATCGACCTGTTCTCGCGCAAGGTGGTCGGTTGGGCCATGGCACCGAACATGCCAGCCAAGCTGGTTTGCGATGCTCTGCACATGGCGGTTCAACAGCGGCGGCCGGGCGAAGGATTGATCGTTCATTCAGACCGCGGCAGCCAGTACGCCAGTGCTCAGTACCAGGCGAAATTGGCCAGCCACGGCTTCATCTGCAGCATGAGCCGCAAAGGGAACTGCTGGGACAACGCCGTCGCCGAACGCTTCTTCCTGAACCTCAAAATGGAACGCGTGTGGCAGCGAGAATACGCCAACCACGCTGAGGCCAAGGTCGATATCGCCGCCTACATCGTCGGCTTCTACAACAGCGAACGTCTGCACTCAGTTCTGGGCAATCTGCCGCCCTCCGTCTACGAACGGAACATGGCAGCAAAAAAACCTATCGTTGTGTCCGAATTTACTTGACCACCACACGGCAACATTTCCGCTTCAGACATCTTCCTGTTGTAGGCATTTGCTTTGAGATTAGTATCATACAGATCACTGGTAAAACCGTACTCACCCGTTTGCAATTTGGCGGTGAAGGCATCACTTTGGATCTTATCAACGGCAGCAAAACGCAGAATCCGTTTCTTGTGAGCGTATGTCACGTCGGATCCGCGTCTCGACTTGATGAAATCATGCAACATTTCTAGGAAGCTCGTGCTTCCATCGAAAGCGTCAAGTGGTAAAGATTTTTTCGACCCCGTTTTGTTGATCGTAACCGTATATGCTGCCAAAGAAAACACAAACTTCCCCTCGTTCATTAGATATTCTTACCGGTCGCGAAGCCCGCGATTTAACGAAGCGTTGCTAACGCCGCGTGGTAAGGCCAATAGTATATGTGGCGGCACAACCGAAAAAACTAACCAATTGTTACAGATCATCATCCTTGTGGTCTAGGGAAACGCTGATTTATTCTCCGGGGCCGGTTCCGACGGCGCGCAAGACCTGAGACAATGATGCCACGTTCACCATTGACCAGTCGACCATGCAGAAGAGTTTTTCCGACCTCGAATACGCAGCCAAGAAAGAGCTGACGCGGCGTGATCGCTTCCTGGCTGAGATCGACAAGGTGACGCCTTGGTCGCAATTGCATCAAATGATCGAGCCCTTCTATCCAAAGGTTGTAGGTGCCGGACGCCCGCCGGTTGGACTGGCGCGCATGCTGCGCATGTACGTGGCCCAGCAGTGCTTTGGATTGTCCGACGAGGGCATTGAGGACGCGATCTACGATAGCCAGGCGATCCGTGGTTTCGTCGGCATTGACCTCAATCGCGAATCCGCTCCGGACGCAACGACCTTGCTGAAATTCCGCCGACTACTTGAGAAAAATGAACTGACGCGCAAGATCTTTGACACGATCAACGGCCACTTGGCGGAGAAGGGTTTGATCATGCGCGAGGGTACGATTGTCGATGCAACGCTGATCGCAGCGTCCCCATCGACCAAGAACAAAGACAAGAAGCGCGATGCGGAAATGCACCAGTCGAAGAAGGGGAATGATTGGCACTTCGGCCTCAAGGCCCATATCGGCGTTGATGCTACGTCGGGGTTGACGCACACCGTCGTCGTCACCGCCGGCAACGTCAGCGACGTAACGCAAGCGCACGCGCTGCTGCATGGCGACGAAGTGGCCGCACTCGGCGACGCAGGCTACCAGGGCGTGGAAAAGCGCGAAGAGAACCAAGGCAAGGCGGTCACCTGGCATGTCGCGATGAAGCGCTCCAAACGCAAGGCGCTGCCCAACAACAAGCTTGGACGCAGGATGGAAAAACTCGAACATCTCAAGGCCAGCGTGCGGGCAAAGGTGGAGCATCCGTTCCATGTTGTGAAGAACCTGTTCCGTCATCGCAAGGTTCGCTACCGTGGCTTGGCGAAGAACACCGCACAACTGTTCACGTTGTTCGGCTTTGCCAATCTGCTCCTGGCGGGTAGGCGGTTCACGATATCTGAATCCCGAGTTGCGTCTTGAGCGCGCAAAAGCGCGAAATGCAGGGCCGATTTACCGAATAGAAGCGATTTCTGGTAGCGCCGATTCCGCAATCGCGCAGTTGGATGAATCCGTCTGTTCGAAAAACGGACGCGGCGCCAGAAACGTCAATTGATCAGCGCTTCCCTAGCAGCGGTGAAGGTCAAATGACTCATAGCGTAAACTGTCGCATAGCGGAACCCGAGGTGCCTTGCCGACTTTCGCTTCGGACCGATAGCGCACTATTGCGAGCGCTCCGTGAGGAACTCGCCGACGGAATGCGTACCCGGGGCATTGTGGGCCATTGTCCATCCAGCCGCGGAAATGGCAATAGCCGTCATTGCGAAGGGCAACGCAGTCTTTCGCAAAGCGGTTTCGAGCCAGTGCCGTGTCTCGAGACCGCGCAGGCGCCGGTACAGGCTCGCCGACAGCAGGCCATCCACTGCAAGTTCCGCAAAAAGCAGCGGCGCCGAATAGACCATGAACAGCGAGGAGAAAAGAATCGCTGCGAGAACCAGAATAACGCCCAGCGGAATCGCGAATTCGTCCGCGTCCGCCACCGATCCGAGCGCGTTATCGGTAATGCCCGCAGGCTCGGCGCTTCGCAGGGTGGCATCAGATGCGAGTTCGTACGAGCCACTGGCTCCATCGCCATCAAACGTGCCTCCCTTGCCGCTATAGACCGGCGTCGGCGCGTCGTGACTCCAGGTGGGTAGCCCGCTGACGTCGATAACGTCGATGTAATCGTTGGCCTTCGTCCGCAGCCAAAGCCACAGAAGGAACAGGAACACCACATACGCCACGCCGAATGACAGCAAGTACCGAATCCACATCTCGACGATGCCCGTGCGGAGCATCACGAACGAAGCGAAGAACCCCGCTCCACCCGTCAGCGCGACCAGTAGGAACATCTGCAAGCGCGGATAACTATCCCGCTCCAAATCGCCCTTTATCCGGCGAATCTCTTCACTCCGATGAAACCGCGAACGTGCTGTCTTCAATCAGGACTCCTATTTGATGGCTGCAATCACCCGCTTCGCAAACTCCCCCGAGTTCCCCGAATGCCAGCGCCACACGACCACCAGGTCATGATCCGGCGACACCGTAATCGTATTGCTGCCCGCCCCCAGCGCGGCAAAAGCGTTGGTGGGAAGCCCTGGCAGGTTCTTCCCCTTCGTGTTCAGCCACCACAGGTAACCATAATCCGGCCCGTGCCCACTCGGCGTCAGCGCCGCCTTCACATACGCGGGCTGCAGCAGCTGCTTGCCGCCCCACTGCCCGCCGCGCAGCCACAGGTAGCCAAAGCGCGCCATGTCCCACGAATTGATCCACATGCCGCCGCCCCAGCGCGTACCGCCGCTGACCGACGGCATGCGTTTGCCGCCCTGTTCCACATAGCTGTTCGCATATGGCACCCACTTCCACGACGACGAAGCGCCGATCGGGTCCATCACCTCCTGCTGGAACGCGTCCGGTACGCTCTTGTCCATCACGCGCAGCAGCGACAGCGCGAAGCGGTTGATGCGCACGTCGTTGTACTCGTAGAACTCGCCCGGCTGCTTCAGCGTGCGCGGCTTGCGCTCGCCCGAGCCGAAAGCCTCCTTGCCGATGAAGTCGTCCTTCTTGCCCCACATCGTGCCTTCCCACTCCGACTCCTGCTGCAGGTGCATCTTCCACGTCACCACTGCATTGCTCGGCGACTCGTAGCCGCCGTCCTTGACCGTCGCCCCAACTGGCTGGTCGAGCGAAGCGATACGCCCGTCGCGCAGCGCCACGCCGGTCACCGTGGCCAGCATGCTCTTCGCCACCGAATAGGTCGGGTCCACCGCCGCCGTGTCGCCAAACTCCGCAACCACGTAGCCCTTGTAGATCACCACGCCGTTGGTCTTCGCGCGCCTCGTCGGCATCGAGCCGAGCAGCGAACCGAAGACGCGCTCCTGGTCCGACAGGTCGAGCGGTCGCTCGGTCTCGTGCTGCTGCGCGTAGCTGACGGCTTCCGCCAGCTTGGCCGCGTCCATCCCCAGTTCCGCGGGCGACTTCTTGGCCCATGTACCGGCTGGCGGGAAATAAGGACCAGATTGTGCGAATGCGCTGATGGCGGTCGATGCGGCAAGCGCGACGCACAGGCGCAACGCGGTACGGCGGGATGGGGTCATGTTCGGCCTTATGGAGGTAAAGCGCCGCCTACCACTGCGAGAACGGCAGGCGGATCAGGCTTGAGTTGTAGTAGCGCGCGTCGTGGGTGACTTCTTCGCCTATCCACGACGGCTTGCCGAACTGCTGGTCTTCGGATTCGAGTTCCACTTCCGCGAACATCAGGCCCTTGTTCGCGCCCAGGAATTCATCCACTTCCCAGGTCAGCCCCGCATGCGGGATGCGGCGCCGGTACTTTTCGATGATGGGTTTTTCGCACAGCTGGTCCAGCAGCTCGTTCGCATCAGCCAGCGGAATTTCGTACTCCCACTCGCCGCGCGTGGCGCCGCTGCTGCGGCCCTTGATGGTCATGGTGGCGCGTTCGCCTTCTATGCGCACGCGCACCACGCGGTCGGGCTGCGACGACAGGTAGCCCTGGCGCAGCAGCACGGGCTCACCCAGGCTGCGCCAGTCGTCACCGGTCAGAAGGAACTTGCGTTCGATCTCGACGCCCATGCTCAGTCCAGGGAACTGAGGATAGGCTGCAGGATCGCCGCGCCAAGCTCGCTGCTGCGCGCGCCGTTCCAGCCGGTGTACTGGTCGGGCAGGTCGGCGTTGTCCTTGAACGGCATTTCCAGCGTCAGCGACAGGCACTTGAAGGTGTGGCCGATGTACTTCGATGCGAGCGTCAGCAGTTCTTCGTTGTACTTGGAGGCTGCGTAGCCATATACGTTCTGGAAGTCCGGGCTGGCGGCCATGTACTGGTCGACGAAGGCCTTCTGGCGTGCCTCGCGCTCCGGCGTGAAGTCTGCCAGCATCTCGTTACCGGCCACGAAGTTGTACGGCAGCGCTTCGTCGCCGTGGATGTCGAAGAACATGTCGACGCCGGTCTCGTGGATCTTGTTCTTCACGCACAGCACTTCAGGGCTGCGCTCCAGCGTCGGCGTCATCCATTCGCGGTTCAGGTTCGCGCCGGCCGCGTTGGTGCGCAGGTTGCCGCGCACCGAGCCGTCCGGGTTCATGTTCGGTACGATGTAGAACACGGCGCGCTGCAGCAGCTTGCGCGCGATCGGGTTGGCGTTGTCCAGCAGCGCGTCCATCATGCCTTCGACGAACCATTCGGCCATCGTTTCGCCCGGGTGCTGGCGTGCGATCACCCAGATCTTCTTCTCCGCAGCCGGATTGCCAATGACAACCAGGTTCATGTCACGGCCGTCGATGGTGGTGCCGATGTCCTGCACGCGCGCGATCGGGTTCTCGGCCACTTCGCCCAGCAGGCGCAGGTGGCGTTCCCACGAATACGGCTCGAAGTAGGCGTAGTAGACGCTATCGAGTTCAGGGGTGTGGGTGACGGTCATGACCTGGCCGTCGAAGGTGGTCGGCACGCGGAACCAGTTTTCAGTATCGTAGCTGGCGCAGACCTTGTAGTCTTCGAAGCCCTTGGCGTAGGTCGCCTGGCCGGCGTTGAGGAATCGGATCGTGCATGCCTGGCCGCGCGCGCCTTGCAGGCGGAAGTGGAACCACTGGTGGATGTCCGCGTGCGAATCGCTGCGCAGGTTCAGGTCGATCTGCTTGGCGCTGTCGGCCTGCACCACTTCGATGGCGCCGGAGTCGAAATGCTGGCTGATTTTGATTGGCATGTCTGATCCTTTTGTGGATGTGTCAAAAAGAACAGAATGATACCGCACGCGCACCGCCAGATGCGCGCCGGCGGTGCGCTTTTACTGCACCTCGAGGTCGATCAGGTCCTTGCTGTACGCGTTCATCATCTGGCGCATCAGTTCGACGTTGGAGCGATTAAGCAGCACGGTCAGGTCCGGACCTTGTTCCATCGCAAAGGTCATGCGGATGGCGTCGTGGAACTGCTTGCAGTTCACCGTGTAGGCACGTACCACGCTCGGGTCTTCCCAGTCGTATTGATCGATGCGCGGCAGCCCCGGAGGCTGCGGCAGGTTGGGGTCCTGGTTGACAGGCAGGTGTTTCAGCAGCCAGAACACAATCGTCGCAGGAATGTGGATCGACGTATCTCGGGCGCCATTGCAGGCGAATTTCGTCAGCAGCAGGTTGCCGATGCGGTCACACGCCATATTCAGGCTTTTTACTTCACGGATTATCGGGCTTTTCACGACAGCGCTTCCTTGTGGGTATAAAAACAGGCGCGACGATTCTAACCTATCCGTAGGGCAATTTGGCCAAAAAACAAAACGGGAAGCCGCAGCTCCCCGTCCTGTGTCAGTTCGGCGCGATCCTAGCTGTCGCTGCCTGATTTGCTGCCGCTGCGGCTGTCGTCGCGGCCACGCTGGTTGCTGGCCTGATTGCTGGCCTGGTTGCGCTCGGATTGCTCGTTGCGCTGGGTGTCCGACTGGCGGCTGCCCTGGTTGATTTCAGACTGGCGGCTGCCCTGGTTCATCTCCGGTTGTTGCTTGCCGCCCTGGCGGCTAGGCTGCTTACCACTTGCGCTGACGCTGGCATTCGCCGACTGGCGGTTGCCGTGGCTCATGCTGCCGGCGCGGCGGGCTTCTTCCGAAGTGAATTCGTGCGCAGTGCCCTTTTCATGGGCTGCTTTGCCGCCCTGGCTGGCAATCTCGCGCTGGCGCTGCGGGTCCATCGAAGCGAAGCCCCTGTTGCTGGTCCCGCTGCCTTGTTGTTTGTTTGTAGCCATGGTGTTCTCCCTTTATCCAATTACCCCCTCGCCCACGCGACGGAACTGCTCGGACCACCGGCCGTGGGCCGATGAGTAATCGAGCAAAATCATCATAGGCACCACTGATGCATGCAGGTATAGGAGATGGTTGGAAGAGTTTGTAGGACTAGATGAGATAGAAATTGCACTTAAAAAATTACGTTTTGAGTTGCAACTTTTTATGCACGATGTCCTACATTTGTGCGCTCTGTGGACTGATACAGCTGACCTCCTTCGGCGCGCATGATGGTCGTCCAGCAAGGCCAGTGCGGATTGGACGGTTAGCCACCTCCCCCGCTGTCGTGGACTTCAGGATCCTCCTAATACCGTAAAGGAAATGAACATGAATTCGAATCAACGAGACCAAGGCAAGCAATCGGATAAAGGCGGAAGCGAAAAAGATCTCTCGGCATCGCGCAGCGGTGCGGACCAAAGCAACAAGCGCCAGGAGAACCTGTCGCAGCAATCGCAGGACAAGGGTAGCCGTCAGTCCGGTTCGCCCCAGGATGATCCATCGTGGGGCCGTGAAGGCAAAGCCCAGCCAACGGGCGCCAGCCAGCAATCCAGCCAACAAAAGGGTTCGCAGCAGCAGGCAACGCAAAAGCCCGGCTCGCAGACCTATGCCACCAAGGACAAGGGTTCGCAGCAGGCGGGCCAGCAGCAAGGTTCCCAGCGTTCTGACTCGCAACAGTCGGGCAAACAGCCTGGTTCGCAGCAGCAAGGTTCCAAGCGTTCGGATTCGCAACAGTCGGGTTCACGCGACAGCCTCGAACGGGTAGGTACCCAAACGGGCGGCAGCCGCGGCCACCTGCACGCGGATGAACTTATGGATGAAGACACCGGCCTGTCCAACAAGGGCAACCGCCAGTCGGCAGATGACATCGATGAAGGCCAAAAATAAGCTAAGCAAAGCAACGCTGGGCGCCGTAGCGACATGACGCCAGACTAATCGTCAGGCAACCGCGCGAGGACTGCGGCGCTGGTCGGAAAGACCGGCTCGCGCAGTCCTGGCGCTTCCCATCCGTACAGGAACTGGCACGCCGTTCCGCACACCCTTCCCTGGCAAGCTCCCATTCCCGCACGCGTTTGCAGCTTTGCGCTGCGCCAGCCAGTATGCTGCATCAGCTCCGCGGCACGCACGTCTTCGCAACGGCAGACGATTGTCTCTGGCGTGCACAGCGCACGCAGCGCTTTGTCCAATCCAAAACTTTTACCGAGCAGCCCCGCGAACCTGTGAGCCTGTGTGCGCGCCTTCAGGTCTTGCGCCGATGGCGCCTTCCCGCATGCAGCAAGTCCAGCTATGCGCCCTTCCGCCAGGGCCTTGTCCACGCCGCCGATGCCGGTTGATTCGCCTGCGGCCCATATTCCTGTTGCGCTGGTTTGCTGCGTGCTGTCGGCGATGATGCATCCGCCTTCGCTGCGGCAACCGAACAGCATCGCCGTTTCAAGGCTTGGAACGAGCCCGAATCCGCAGGCGAGGAAGTCGCATTCGACTTCCGTGTCGCGGCCGTTGCGCCGGACGACAACGCTGCGCAGGCGTGTATCGCCTTTGGCTTCGATGACAGTTGCACCGGCATGGAACACACCCGCACCAATCGAGGCGCCTAGCCGGATTGCCTGCGCAAGCTTGTTTCGGTGCGAGATTGCGAGGCCGGCGGCAAACCGGGCCAGCTCGGGCATGGGTTGGTGCTCGGCCACCAGCGCCAGCTTGCCGCCGCTCTTTCGTACCGTGCTTGCCGCAGCAAGCAGCAGCGGGCCGCTTCCCGCCACCACCACGCGCTTGCCGGCTACCGGCATGCCGCCCTTGACCAGCGCCTGCAGCCCACCGGCGCCGGTCACGCCCGGCAGTGTCCAGCCGGGGAACGGTAACAGCAGTTCGCGCGCACCGGTGCACAGCACCGCGTGGTCCCATGCCAGGTCGCGCGGCGTGCCGCCTTCGTCGAGCAGCAGCCTGCCCTCGCCGGCCTTCGCTACGATTCGCGCCCCGGAAATCCATTCGATCAGGGCGTTGCCGCGCAAAGCCTCCCACAGCGCGTCGGCACGCCGGTCATGCCAGCGGCCTGGCCCACCGCGCCATATCTGGCCACCGGCTTGGGGATTCTCGTCGACGATCGCTACCCTCTCGCCACACGACGCGATGGCGTGCGCCGCCGCCAGTCCCGCAGGCCCGGCGCCGATGACGAGGATCGGATGCGCGCTCACTTCGCGGCCCCTGTGTCTATCCGCATGCCATCCCTGCACGCGGCCTGGCATGCCAGCTGATGCGGCCGTCCGTCGATGCAAACGCGGCACTCCTGGCACTGTCCCATGCCGCACAAGGCGAAGCGCGGTTCACCGCCGACCGATATGCGCGTACACAACGAGTCCAGCAGCGCCAGCGCAGCCACGACGCTGGCGCCGGCCGGAACGCTTACCGGCTCGCCATCGACATGCACCGTCACTCGGGGAATTTCAGTCCGCACACCATGCCTCCAGCTCCCTGAACCGCGACGGCGCATACGGCGCCGCGCTGATCTCGCCCTCACGTCCCATGACCTGGTCGGCCAGCAAGCGAGCCGTGGCGAACGACGTCGTCACGCCCAGCCCTTCATGCCCCGCCGCCAGCCAGACGCCGCGGCGGCCCGGGTGTGCGCCGATGATCGGCCTTCCATCCGGCGACGCGGGCCGCATGCCTGTCCATGCGCGGATGATGTTCATGCCCGCCAGGCATGGCAGCAGCTCGATCGCGCTGCGCATCACGCCGGACAACGCAAGCGGGTCCAGCTCCGTACCGGTCTGCCCATCCTGCCTGCACGAGCCCACCAGCCACTGTCCGCTGGCGCGCGGCTGCACGTTGGCGGCGACGGCCAGCGAACCGCTGCCGGCCTCTGTCTGCCCATAGCTCATGCTGACCACCTGGTGCGACAGGCGGCCGGGATAGCGGTCGGTAATGGCAAGGTGGCCCTTGCGCCCGAAGACCGCCACCTCGGGAAGTAACGCGCCCACCTGCGCGCCAGCGGCGACCACGATGTGCCTTGCTGTGATTCGCGCGCCGTCGGCGATGATCGCCTCGCCTTCGCGCACGTCAACCGCGCGGCAGCCGACGAGCAGTACCCCGCCCTTGCGTTCGAAGTCACGCGCAAGGTGGTCGGCCACGGCGGGCGGGTACACCACCATGTCTCCGCTGACGCGCACCCCGCCGCACAGCCCGCGCCGCAGTTCCGGTTCCAGCACTCGTACCTGTTCGCCGCGAACCAGGTCGGCGCTCCAGCCGCGCTTCGACAGCTTCAGCGCACGCTGTTCAGCTTCCGCCAACTGGTGCTCGTCCTCCGCCACCCACAGCGTGCCGCAGCGGAGCGGGTCGCCCACGCCGGGATGCTGGTCCAGGAATTCGCGCCACAGGCGCAGCGAGTACAGGCACAGGTCAAGCTCGTCGTCGCTTTCATCGAGCGCAACGAGATGGCCCATGCCTGCGGCGGTAACGCCCGATCCGGGCGAAGCCGCATCGAGCAGCGCTACCGATATGCCTTCATCCCGCAGCGCCGCGGCGCAGGCCGCGCCGACAATGCCTGCGCCGATGACGATGGCGTCGAAACTGCCTGGCATCGTCAGTCGAAGCGAGGCAGCTGCGGGCGCACTTCCATGGCGGTGCGGATGACCTTCTCCGCACGCGCGCGCGTCTCGCCTTCCAGCGGCATGCGCGGCGCGCGCACGCGTTCGTTGGAACCGATGGCCATCGCTTCGGCGAGCTTGATGTTCTGGACCAGGTAGGTGGAAACGTCCAGGTCCAGCAGCGGCCGGAACCAGCGATAAATGTCCAGCGCCTCGCGCTGGCGGCCTTCCTGCATCAGCCGGTAGATGGCCACCGTCTCCTTCGGGAAGGCGACCACCAGCCCCGCCACCCAGCCCACCGCGCCCACCGAAAGCGCCTCGAAGGCCAGGTTGTCGACGCCAGTGAACAGGTCGTAGCGCCCGCCCAGGCGGTTGATGATGTCGGTGCTGCGGCGGATATCGTCCGACGATTCCTTGATCGCGACGAAGCGCGCATCGTCGGCCAGTTCTTCCAGCATGTCGCAGGTCACATCCACACGGTAGGCCACGCGGTTGGAATAGATCATCACCGGCAGGTCCGCCGCCTGCGCGACCGCGCGCAGCGTGGCCACGGTTTCCTTGTGGTTGCTGTGGTAGATCGTGCTTGGGACCACCATCAAGCCGTCCGCGCCGGCCTTGGCCGCCTTGGCGGCAAGCGCGCAGGCGTCGCGCGTGGCCGCTTCGGCGACCGTCAGCAGCGCCGGCTTGCCGCCGCTTGCGCGCTTGGCCACGCGCAGCACTTCCAGCCGTTCGTCATGCGACAGCATCGGGCCTTCGCCCAGCGAGCCGCAGGCGATCAGGCCATCGCATCCTGCGTCCATCTGCAGGGCGAAACAGCGCTCCATCTCGCCGATGTCGAGCGAGCCGTCTTCGTTAAACTTGGTTGTTACCGCGGGAATCACGCCTTGCCACATGCTTGCCTGCTTTCTCCGGAGGACCGGTCAGTTGTACCAGGTTGCCAGATTACCCTGCGCCGGCCCTCCGGTCTTGATCGATGAATGCAGCCCCAGGGCCGAAATCGGCACAATCCAGGACGGCCCCTGAGCCTTCCCCTCAAAAATTGCTTGTAAACAGGCTGGATGCCTGTTAACTTCTAATCCCAAAAACGGCGCATGCATGGCTGTGTTAACCCTTTCGTTTGTAGCGACCAAACTGCGAACGAAAGGAACAGACTATGCATGCAGGACGAATCATACAAGATTTGTTAGCCGATCAATGCCCATCGATACACGCCAAACGCCGGCATTGCCTTGCCTTGATGATTGAGGCGGCGCGGAGTGGCGGGCTTGGTTTGCTGAAGATGAGTAAGTCTGTGCAAGGCTCGAGCTCATTGCGTCATCGCATCAAGCGCTGTGATCGGCTGTTGAGCAATCCCCATCTGGCGACCGAACGCGTGGAGATATTTCGCGCAGTCGCGCAGCGCGTCTTGCAAGGCCAATCGAAGATCAGCATTATCGTGGACTGGTCCGATTTGTTAGCCGACATCAGCCAACACGTGCTGCGTGCGGCTGTCGTTGTGAAGGGCCGCGCTATCGTCATCTATGAAGAGATACACCCCACCGCGCAGTATGGTGCGGCTTCGGTGCACCGCGAGTTCATGAAGACGCTACGCTCGGTGCTGCCAGCCCATTGTCAGCCCTTGATCATCACCGATGCCGGCTTTCGCGCCGCGTGGTTCAAGATGCTCGATCAACTCGGGTTTGCCTGGATAGGACGCATCCGAAACCGCGACATGGTGACCCCCAGTGGCAAAAGTGACTGGCGCGGTTGCAAAGAGCATTTCGCGGACACGAAGGGACGTGCACGCGACCTGGGGAGCTTCAATTACGTCCGTTCGAACCCTGTGCCATGCCGTTTGGTGATGATCAAGAGAGTACCCAAAGGGCGCACATGCAAGACTGTGTTCGGGAAAAAATCGCAGAGCCACCATAGTAAGAAGCAGAGCGCAGGGCAACGGGAGCCGTGGTTGCTGGCTGTTTCGCCACGCCTGTCGAGGCTCAGTGCCAAGGCGGTTGTTAATTTGTACCAGGGCCGCATGCAGATCGAGCAGACGTTCCGCGACCTCAAAAGCTCCCAATGGGGAATGGGGCTCAGCAGCAGCCAAACACGCAAGCCACATCGACTCACCATCTTGTTGCTCATCGCATCGCTGCTTGCGTTCGCGCTGTGGCTGATCGGCTTGGCCGTACGCCGCAACGGGTTCGCTGTTCACTATGGCAGTCGCAAGAAAGCGGCTGCCACCCTATCCATCCTGTCGCTAGCGCGCCACTGGCTGCAATATCACAGCTCGGCACTCTTAACGCGACGTCAAATCGCCGAAGCGTTGAACGAGCTCGGGTCCATGCTCGAGACGTACGAAATATGAGGGGAAGGCTCAGGGACGGCCCTCCAGCTTATACTGGTGGATTGCGACATGGCGGAGGAAAAATGGAGACAGGTGACATTGCGCTGGCCTCGGTGGACCTGGCATCGCTCGAAAGCCTGTTCGATGCGCTGAGCGACGTGGCCTTCTTCGTCAAGGACCGCGACGGCCGCTACCTCAGCGTCAACACCACCATGGTGCGGCGTTGCGGACTGCGCGAGAAGGCCGACATCGTCGGCAAGACCGCGCTCGAGGTCCATCCGCGCCCGCTCGCGCAGGCCTACATGGCGCAGGACCGCCAGGTGATCGACCAGGGCGTGGCGATCCGCAAGCACCTCGAACTGCACCTCTACCCCACCCGCAGCCATGGCTGGTGCCTGACCAACAAGACGCCCTTGCGCGACGCAAACGGCACAATCATCGGCCTGGCAGGCACCTCGCAGGACCTCGGCCTGCCGGGCGACCAGAACCCGGTGTACGGCCAGATCGCCAACATCGCGGACCACATACGCGCACACTACGCCGACAACGTGTCGATGGAAGAGCTGGCGCGCAGGGCCGGACTGTCGCTTGCGCGCGTCGAGCGGCTGTTCCAGAAAGTGTTCCACTACTCGCCGCGCCAGCTGCTTCTGCAAACGCGCCTATCGGCGGCAATGGCGATGATCGAATCCGGCAGCCAGGCCAGCATCGCGGACATTGCCTACGCCTGCGGCTACACCGACCACAGCGCGTTCAGCCGGCAATTCAAGGCGCACACCGGCATGAGTCCGGTGCAATACCGTGCCCACTGCCACGAGCCCGGCGGCAACAGCTGATTCTTGCGCCCGGCGCACTTGCCCGGCTCCGCATCCAGAAACGACCTTCGCACTTGATTCAGATCCAGCGCACGCGTTAGCGCAGGAACTGGCTCGCCTTTCGCGGGATCGAACCACCCGCATCGTCGCGCACCGAATGCCGTCTGCGGCGGCGCATGGATGATGTCGGGGCAATGGGGCGAAGGACGTCGTAAAGGCTGGAGACAACAATGCAAACAACGCCAGGATCCACCGGGCAGGATGTGCCCGACGTAACGGTAGTGGTGCCGACCTACGGCAGGGTCGACCTGCTCGACCGCTGCCTCGATGCGCTGCTACACCAGACGCTGGAAGGGTGCCGGTTTGAAGTCATTATCGTCGACGACAATCCGCGCCGCAACACGCGCCAGCTGGTGGCCGTGTGGCGCGCCAGCGCGGGGCCGCGCGGGCCGTTCATCCTGTACCTGCCCAATCACATCAACCATGGCCCCGCCGCCGCGCGCAATGCCGGGTGGCGCCATGCGCGCGCGCCGATCATCGCGTTCACCGACGACGATGCCGTTCCCGCCCCCGGCTGGCTGCGCAACGCGCTCGATGCCTTCGACAAGGACACCGACGCGGTCTCCGGCAAAATCCAGATGCCATTGTCCGGCACGCCCACCGACTACCAGCGCGAGGCGCGCCGGCTGGAGCAGGCCGAATTCGTGGCCGCCAACTGCTTCTGCCGCAAGTCGATACTGGAGAAAGTCGAGGGCTTCGACGAACGCTTCCAGTCCGGCTGGCGCGAGGACAACGACCTGCACTTCCGGCTCCTTAAAATCCGCGCCGCCATCGCCCTCGCGCCAGACGCGTTGGTGATCCAGCCCGTCCGCCCTGCGCCGTGGGGTGCGAGCCTGTTCCAGCTGAAGAAAACGGCGTTCGACGCCCTGCTCTATAAAAAGCATCCACAGCTGTACCGCCAGAAAATCGGCGCCACGCCGCGCTGGGACTACTCCGCCATCGTCGCTGCGCTGCTGATTGCCCTGGCCGGACTGGTGGCGGGCAGCACGCCCGTTGCGGCCACCGGCGCTGCTGCATGGTGCCTGCTGACCGCCATGTTCTTCGTCAAGCGCCTGCGCGGCACTTCGCGCACGCCCTCGCACATCGCCGAACTGGTTTTCACCTCGGCGCTGATCCCGCCGCTGGCTGTGTTCTGGCGCATCGCGGGCGCCATCCGCTTCCGCGTCCGCTTCGCGTGACCATGAATCATGAAAGCCATCTTCCTCGACAAGGACGGCACGCTGGTCGACGACGTGTCCTGCAACGCCGAACCGCGCCGCATCACCCTCGCGGCCGGGGCAGGTCCCGGCCTGCGTCTGCTGGCACGGCTCGACTATCGCTTTTTCGTCGTGACCAACCAGGATGGCATCGCACATGGTCATCTTGAACTCGACGACGTCAAGGCTGTCGCGCACCGGCTGGCCGACCTGATGTTCCGCGAACAGCTTACGCTCGAAGGCTTCTACTTCTGTCCGCACCATCCCGAGGGCAAGGTCGAAAGGTTTTCGCGCGAGTGCCACTGCCACAAGCCGCAGCCGGGCATGCTGCTGCAGGCGGCGCGCGAGCACGGGATCGACCTGCGTTCATCGTGGATGATCGGCGACATCCTGCACGATATTGAAGCCGGCAACCGGGCGGGCTGCCGCACCCTGCTGATCGACAATGGCAACGAAACCGAATGGCGGCTGGGGGCACGGCGGATCCCGACCCGGATGGCGCGCGACCTGTATGCCGCCGCCGTGCTGATCGAAGAAGAAGACAGGGTCCGCGATGAACAACGCCGCGTGGAATGATGCGCGCAGCGTGCTGTGCATCCGCCTCGACTCGCTCGGGGATGTGCTGATGTGCACCCCCGCGATACGCGCGATCAAGCAGTCGCGCCCAGGCCGCTGCGTGTCCCTGCTCACCTCGCGCGAAGGCGTTGCGGCTGCACCTTTCATTCCAGAGGTGGACGCCATCATCGACTACGCGGCGCCGTGGATGGAGGCAAGCGGCGCGCACCATCCCGCAGCCGACACGGAATTCATCGCCTCCATCGCCGCGCGCCATTTCGACGCGGTGGCGATTTTCACCTCCTTCGGCCAGAGCGCCCTGCCCGCCGCGTTGACCTGCTACCTGGCCGGGATCCCGCTGCGCATTGCCCACTGCCGCGAGAATCCGCGCCGGTTACTGTCTGACTGGATTCCCGACCTCGAGCCAGCCACGCTGATCAGGCACGAAGTGCGGCGCCAGCTGGATCTGGTAGCCAGCGTCGGATGCACCGCCGCCAGCCTGGGCTTGTCCTTTTCGGTGCTCGATAACGATGTCGAAGCAATGCGCGCCCGGCTGCTTGCTGCGGGCATCAACCCGGATCGCCAGTGGCTGCTGCTCCACCCCGATTCCAGCGCGCCGCCGCGGCGCTATCGGTCCGCACACTGGGCCGATGTCATCCGCGACATCGCGCGGCGCACCGGTGTGCCGATTATACTGGCGGGGAATGCCGCAGAGCGGCCCCTGATCGATGAAATCCACAGGGGCTGTGGCGACGCGGCATGCTTGCTGGCGGGGGAGTTGAACCTCGGCGAACTTGGAGCGGCCATCAAGCTTGCCAGCGTCATCATCTCAAACGACACCGGTTCTGTTCACTTGGCTGCCGCGGTTGGTACGCCGGTGGTCGACCTGTGCGCGCTGACGGCTCCCCAGCACACGCCGTGGCAAGTTGAAAGCCTGGTATTGTTCAACGACGGCACCGCGCCGGCGCGAGTGGTCGATGCAGCATGCGCGCTCCTGGCACGCAGTGCGCGGATGATGCTGAGAGCGATGATGCACAAGCCGAACGGCTAAATCATTCGCGGCACCAGCTTCCGACGATTGGGCGATGCAAGCGTTACGTGCAAGATTAGAAGAGATTGACGGCTCTGGCCAGCAAGCCAAGAACTGCAAGCAATGTCGTAAACTGGATGCCTACCACCCAACGCATCTCCGTGCGGAGTTCCTTGTACCGTTCATTGGACTCGTTTCGAGCCTCGCGAATTTCTGAGCGGAGTTCCGCTCGCATCTCAATAGACTCGCGCCGAGCGTCTCGAAACCCCTCGTCCATCCGGCGACGAATCTCATCCACCAACTTTACGGTGTTTTCCGAAATGGCTTCTAACGATGCGATGCGTGGTTCCATATTCAGATGCTCGCGCCGCGTTCTCGCCGTGTCAAGTCGTTCGCCCAATCGTGCATAGGATAGTCCCATCGTGGCGCCTCACCATTCCTCGACATCACGGTCATCGTCGACGCAGTTGAGGTATCGCGGGCAACAAATGACAAACCCACCACACTGCATATTAGACAACTGTCTAATATGCAGTGGTGGGTTCATATACAGGATGAGTCGTAAGTCGTTGAATCTATTGGTCGGGACGGTGTGATTCGAACACACGACCCCTTGCACCCCATTTAAAGAACTATCTATCTAACACCATCGCCATTCATCGCTTATTCGCCTATAATCAATAACTTAGCGGTTTCAATCATCCAAACTCATCCAGCATGAATTGATTGAACCCAACTTTTTCTAGGGCACAGATAGGGCACGAAACGATATGGCAGACTTAACGGTACAGGCGATCCAGAAGCTACAGCCAGCGGCAACCTACAAGAAATATAACGCCAGCCCCGGCCTGTTCATCGGCGTGACAAGCAGCGGGGAAAAGCTTTTCATCGTTCGCTACTCAGTCAACGGTAAGCAGATCGACTACCGCCTGCCTAAGCCCTTCGGCCCGAAGTCGGACGCCGCTCACATCTCACTGTTAGACGCGCGGGCGAAGGCAGCAGAGATACGCGCACTGGGCAAGCAAGGCGTCAACTACCAGCAGAAGCTAGACGCGGACGCCGCCGCGATAGCAGCCCAGTCAACCCAGAAGGCAGTAGACAACTACACGGTAGCCGACCTCTACGACGCATGGTTTGCTACCACTCGACGTAAGGACGCCGGAGCCGAACTCACACGGTCGTTCAACCGGGACGTACTCCCCATCCTCGGCCATATGAAACTACGCGACTTGGAGGAAGGCCACGTACGCGCCCTACTCCTGCCAATCTCCAGTACAGGGACCAACCGCAAGGCCGTCGTCATTCTCAACAACTTGAAGCAAATGTTCAAATGGTCTAATGGTCGCAAGCCTTGGAAGCTGCTTGTTGACGACCCTACTTGCAACCTCAAGCCGCAGGACATCACACAGCCTGACTACGAAGAAATCGAGCGGGATCGCGTCCTGTCACACGACGACATCCGGGCACTTGCGAAACAGCTTCCAAAGGCCAGATTGGTCAAGACCACCGAGATTGCAATCTGGCTTGCCCTGTCCTGCTGCACCCGCATCGGTGAGACGATCAAGGCGGAATGGAAGCATGTGGACCTAGAAGGCGGCACTTGGCTCATCCCGGAGGCGAACACTAAGGGCAAGGCTCCAGCGCATACCGTCCACCTCTCGGCCTTCGCCATCCGCCGGTTTAAAGCCCTGAAGGCTATCACCGGTACAAGCACTTGGTGCTTTTCCAGCGAAGACGACACATGCCACCTCGACGTGAAGTCACCAACCAAGCAGATCAGCGACCGGCAAGCCGCACTGAAGGCATCCAAGCCACTAACGAACCGCAGCAAGGCTGCCGACTCCCTCGTACTGGGCACTGAAAAGTGGACGCCACACGACCTACGCCGGACCGGAGCCACCCTACTTCAAAGTCTCGGCGTGGAGCAGCACATCATCGAGCGCATGACCAACCACGCGGAACAGAACCGGATGCAGCGCATCTACCAACGCCATGACTACGCCGACGAACAGCGGGAAGGCTGGGCGAAGCTGGGCAACTTACTCGACCAACTGACCAACGCCCCGAATGAAACTTTATAACATCCAGAGTGGATGGGCGGTCTTCTCACCATCCGCTAGCCACAGGCACGCACGCAGGGCCCTCACAGCCCCGCTATGGCACGAATAGTAGTGAGTTGATTACCAGCCCAGCCCGCCTCTCGCACAAGCCTCCTAGCGCCTCTAATCGCATCTACCAAGCCCCCCCCGGCATTGTTACGCACGCCCGGAAGGAATGGGGACTGCCAACGTCCAAGCCATGCACCCTCGTCCGCAAGCCGCCCACACCTCTAGGAAGAAGCAGACTTCTGACCGAAACGGAAGAGATAAAACTGCTTGATGAACTCAAGCCAGTACGCCGGAGAAGTCCGTGGATGCTTCCATTGGTACCCCCTCAGCAATGGGGCCTAGCGTGCCGTACAGCGTCGCTAGTCGCTCAACGGCACCTCATTGGAGTATCCCTCCGTACGCAGCGTCAATGCGCCCTACGCGCCCCTAACAGGCTCGCTCACTTACCGCACGACTAATCAAACTCTATCGATGAATTGAAGCAGCACACGAGAGGTTAGCAAATGGACGCTTGTGGTTAATTCCTACACGGGGAAATTCCCCACATTTCACCTGCTTTAGTCCATTCATATTCGAGCTGCTCGTATCGCCATGTATAAACGCCAAAGGGGGGTTTAGCCTTTATATGCACACACAAAAGTTAAAGTCAAGATTTTTTGACTTTCCTGCTCATGCATGCCAAAATCCGGTGTCTGTGGAAACGGTTGAGGGGCAGCGTAAGATGCCTCGACCTCGATATCCGCCCTTATTCCGAACTGCATCCCTAACCGGAAAGTTCGGTTTTTTTATGACCTTGAAAGCCTGCAATGCACAAGACAACTAGCGCCGTTCGCGGCATTACCATAAAGGACTCAACCCATGACCCAAATAGCAACCCGCCATCCCCACCATAAATACCCGCCGTTCCTGCCAAACAACTTCTACGAGGCACCTCAGTACGCGGCGTTTCGGCCTTCAGTCGCCATCAATCATCCCGGCGAAGCTATCCTTCCTTATCATCAAGATTCCGATCTTGGTGTACCTCTAGCACTTTGTACTGGTAAGCCAATTGCACTGACGGCGGAAACGCCGAGTGCGTCCAGACCAAAAGCTCGACGAGCCCAATGGGAGTCGCAAGCTCGGGCACGTGAAATTCACGGATGGTTGGAAAATCTGCATCTTCAATATGAACTTCATACGCAAGCCAAGGGAAATGCACCCATCCACCGGGCAGCGCCCTGTAATGGCGAGCGCCCAAATGCCTGTCCAGTCCCAGGAATTTTGCCTGCAACCAAGCCGGGCAGGGGTAGGCCGAAGAAAGTCGTTGTAAATCGGCTAAAGCCCTATCTACAGCGTTTCATCTTCCCCAAGGATGCACTGGTAGCCCTCCCATTCTTTGATGACATCGTTGCCGGTACCGTACGTGCTGACATGGGTGGCAACACTCGGTCATTCGGAAAAACATTGATGGTCAGTTTTCTCCAACGCTTGGATGTACTCTCCGCTGAAGCAATTCAAGAGGAAATGAAAGGCTCGTTGCGAAACGCTCAGAAAGTGGCAATGTGCCTCCGAGTCATCGAGTGCGAAGCGGTTAAGGTCGCAGAACAGCATTGGCATCAATCCTCCGACATCGATTGGTCAGATTTGGATTAAACGCCACCTAATAAAGAGCCGTGCGGAAGCGAGGCTCGCATATTCTGCGTAGCTGCAAAGAAAGCTATAACGTCAACCTGCACGGCAAATTGTGCCAACAAGTAAAAAGCGATTTAACGCCACCTAATGAAGAGCCGTGCGAAAGCGAGGCTAGCGTAAGCTTGAGTTTTTGCAAAAGCCGTAGCCGGAAGGCTATCGTGTCGACCGTAGCCGTTCCTTGCACAGCTTCGAACTACCGCATTCCATGCAGTACTGACTAACTGACACCCCCCTAACGGGGTTGCCCTTATCTTGCAAAAATATGGCGAAGCCATGTAGTACGACATAGCTCGTGCAATATGTGTTGCCTCAGCTTTGCCATGCAACAGCTATCGCACATGTCCTGCTATGTTTTTTTGATGTAGGGCGTTTGGAGTAGTTTCCGTGGAACGTGCCGTAAGCAGTGGCCGGGGCTGTTCGCAGCCCTAACGGGTTTCGTACCTCGATGTATGACATGGCCTTGCCATGCTGTAGGACCATTTGCGGTGCACACGGCTGAGCCTGAGCTAACGCCACTCAGGCTCCGGCCCGCCTACACTTAATCCAATGACAGGTCGAACTTTAGGCCGTTCGCAAGGGTTTTAAACTTGCTGGACTCTTGTCCGAAGTTGTCCGTACCACTTGATGCAAGTGCGGTCATCCACTGAGCCACAGTTTCTTTCGCCTTACCTTTCAACTTTTCGTCTTTAAATGCACGGATGAATCCCCGGGCAGGGTCCACAGTCTCATCGTTATTCCGTGCGATGCAAGACTGCACTGCACCGGGAATGTTCGCTTCGGATGCCGCTTCATTCTCTAAAGTTTTCCGGGCCATTTCTGACAGACGCCTTCCGCGCATGCCCATCTCAGCCGAGATGACCTTGATGTTAATTGTTGAATCAAGCATCACCGTCAAGCTTTGGTGAAGGATTTGACACGTTTGAACTGACTTTGCCAGCTTGTCGATGTACTCAAGATTAGCCTTTACTTCATCCGATGACATAGGCTCAACTTGCTTCGCTTCTTGAACTGGCATCGCCTTGACTGCCGTTGACGCTGCCTTGCCCTTCTTTTCAACAGCAACCGCCGATGTTGTGGCAGTAACGGTAGCCCCGGCCAATAGTGCCATAGCAATCCATGTCTTTTTCATCGCATCCCTTTATCGTATTTTTATCAAAACCTGTGGAGAAGCTATCCCAGCAGATGTGAACGGATGCTATCACATGCTACTCAAAGTCTGTAGACCCAAAGTCATCCTCCTCTCACGCTACTGTGCGTGAAATCTGATAAAACGAAACCTACACAGCGACAACCAGCCAAGATTCAGTTCGGACTGGTCCTTCGGCATGCCCGGGAAGCGTTGAACCTGTCTCAGGAAGCTTTGGCCGAGCAGGCTGGGCTGCACCGCACCTACATAGGTCAAGTAGAACGGGGAGAGCGGAACATTTCCGTGGACAGCATGGAACGCTTGGCTCAAGCCGTCGGAATGGAATTGTGGGAGATGTTGCACCCGTAACGGGGACGGTAGCCCGACCGTATCTACCGGGCACACAGTTAACGACTGATCGCCTTTAATTTCGCTTCTCGGAACTCCTCTTCACTCAACACGCCCTCAACCAGCAATCGGTGAAGTGCACTAACCTCGGCAGCAACGCCGGGAGGCGAAATCGCCTTAACGTCATCTTGAATAAGTGGTACGGCACGCGTGGTTGAGGTGTGAGCAACTGCCAAGATTTTTGACTCCCAATCCCTGCCCATCTTCATAGCACTGAGTTCCCCGAGAGCAGTCTCGTCGACTCTGACGAAAAGGCAAACCCGCAACACTGGAAACTCTGTATCGCGAAAATGGACGCACAAGTTGATCTCTTTCGGTCCAGAGTTAGTTGAAAACTTAGCGAACCCTGTCTTTCTCGACACCGACGCCTCGCCAACCTGCTCAACTTCTACACTGATAAAGGTATCTGCGGGGAGCACCTTAACCTTGACTATCCCGTTGTCGCGTAACCCGACTGCAAATCTTCCCGACTCAACACTACACGCTATGGCAGCGCGATCACTTGCGAGAACTTCGCTTTTGCTGAAGTCGGGTAACGTAGATATCTGTTCGCGTAGTTCCTTCTTATTGTTTGCCGCACTGACCATAACGGCCACAACAATTGCAACCGCCACACAGACTACAAATAAAACAAGAAGCATCGGTTACCTCACTCAAATGATATGAGCATCAACGGTAACACTTCAATGTTGCCGAAACAACATTTTTCGCGTTGATGTGTAAATTATGAACCTGATCTCCCTGTCAATCCTGACCCGCTATTGCTACTAGGCGACGGTACCGGTTTCACTGCAGGCTCTGCACATTACGAAGTACAGCATCCTCATGCAGACAGCCCCGGACCCGGCTCACGAAGGTCTCACCCCGGAGCAGATCACCGCCCATCGGCGTGCCAAGTACGAAGCCGTGGTAGCCGCATACACTGAAGCTGAGCGTGCGGATCGTGCAGCAGCACAGGC
Organism: Massilia cavernae; assembly: GCF_003590855.1. Taxonomy (GTDB): domain Bacteria; phylum Pseudomonadota; class Gammaproteobacteria; order Burkholderiales; family Burkholderiaceae_D; genus Telluria_A; species Telluria_A cavernae. The sequence goes on along the minus strand of NZ_QYUP01000149.1, from coordinate 35,779 downwards.
CGACATCGCCGCTGGCATCCTGCCGTTCTGAGCAACGGCACGACCTTAGTACGGTTAGCGTTTCCCGCCAACTTTGAGGAGACGCTGAACGGCAGACGTGAGTTCCGCCTCCTCCTTCACGGCTGTAGCCATACGCTCAACTAACTCCGTAAGAACTACCCGAATACTCGTCGCCAATTCCAAGCATGCTTCATCGCTTGTGGCGTGTAGTCCTTCGCTCAGCGCAGAATGCAAGAGGGTTAGCGGGTTATGACCGTCGATTAGAAGAATGGGAGGTAGACCGTGCTTAATACGGTTCAGAGCCTCGGTAAAACGCGTTTCTTGCTTGGCAGCTCTCAGATCCTCTATCAGTTCAGGAGCCGCATCCAATTTCTCCGCAACCTTCAGAATCTCACCGATGATCTTAGATTTCTGATTTTCCACGACCCGGCGATAGTATGCGAAAGCCCCGACACCTAGTCCCTGATTTTCGCATCTTCTGCCCTTCAAGTACGCATCCCTTTCAGCCCCCATCAACGACAGAACCTTTGACGGATTTGGAGGGCCGAACTGCGGCAGTTCACCGTACTTAAACATCTCTACCTTGTCATCAGTCGTCGGTCGAACCGAAATGGCATACTGTTTTCGATGGTTGTTACAATTTCGGCAGCGGAATGTTGCGAACATAGTTGTCAATCCCTTCTTCCTATATTGGCATTCGCCAACGTGTTGAAAGAAGCGATACCCCGCGCATTGCTCCGACGTGCAATAAAGTCGCAAATCCTTCGGTCCCCAAGTAGCGTACGCGTTCTGCAAACCGCCCTGATCAACTTGAAGAAGAGTAACTTCTTTTGCTTGCCCCGGTGGAACATTTTCAAAGAAGTCCGTTTCCGAAATGGCTTCGGGGGTTGGCGTCTCTGCTGGAGATGTTAAGAGCGTTTTCACGTACAAACCTACAAAGTTAGCGTAAGGGATAGTCTGATTGCATTGCGCTTTAAAGGCAACCTACGCGTTGGTCTATTTCGAGTATAGATCAGGAAGACCACCTCCGGCTCAGTAGCTCAAGGGCTGGGCCATTAAAAAGTACCGTTTAAAATGGACCAATTTTAATATACCATGTAAAATAGACTTCACCTGCTCAGCAACCAGTGAAGGACTACACCATGTTCGTACGTGCATATCTCAGGGCCTCGACCAAACAACAGGACGCCACCCGTGCCAAGAGCCAGCTTGAAGCATTCGCTGCCGACCGTCGTCTGAGCATCGCTGCCTTCTATATTGAGAACGAATCAGGCGCATCCCTGCGACGTCCGGCCCTGTTTGAGCTGATCGCAGACGCCTCTAACGGCGATATTCTGCTGATCGAGCAAGTAGACCGCCTCTCACGCCTTAACGAAACTGACTGGGACGCGCTAAAGCAAGCCCTGAACGCCAAACAGATCAAGGTAGTAGCACTCGACCTCCCGACTTCATGGATCATGGCCGCGCCAGCCGACGACTTCACGGCACGTATGTTCTCGGCCATCAATGGGATGATGCTCGACATGCTGGCGGCAATCAGTCGCAAGGACTACATCATCCGCCGTGAACGCGCAGCACAGGGCGTACAGAAGGCGAAGGCAGCAGGGAAGTATCAGGGACGCGTCGAAGATACCGAGCGCAATGCACTAATCCAGCGGCATCTGAAAGCTGGACAATCAAGCTGGAACGAAATCATGGACTTAGTGGGATGCAGCCGGGGCACGGTAGCGAAGCAAGCTGCAATTCTGAAAGCGATGATGTAAGGAGGGAGCGAAAGGGGAAAGCACCAAGAATAGGAACTTCCCCGTACAGATTAGCCTGTATACCCGTTCCGACGCGCATTCTCTACGCAATCCGACCTGTTGGAGTAGCCCTGCGAAGAGGCACCCACGATGTTTCCGTTCGGGGCAGTACGCCTCCAGCGCCAGCTATCCGAATTATCTTTGTAAAAATCCCACTTGTCGTTCATTTACACTCCCTACCTTGGTTAAAAATCGGTCGGTGAAACGATAATAAATTTACAGTGTTGCACGGCGATTATGGGCTTGTTGCAATTCGGAATCAAGTATCCTCGACATTCAGTCGGGAAAAAGAGTAAAGCAGACTTGGCGTCACGACAGCTTGCGGCAGGACGTGGCATCCCGTCCAGCGTCTACCGCGTCCTCAAAGCCGCCGCAGCCTGAGCCTCCTACAGCCCCGCCACGCCACGATCACGCCGGGTTGTGGCTGAGCACTCCCCGCCAGCGCCAGCCGTTCCTAGCCATATTTTGAAATTCCGACACATTTTCGCTCTGGGTAGGCATATGTGCCAAGCACAGTGATGGAAACATGATGATTTCGGTGTTTCCAAAGTCGCCTACACCCATAGGCACTTCCAAATTTTTTAAATTTGGTAAATCCTGGCCCAACACTTCCCCTACTGGGACGCTGCACTTTAACTCCTGAATCTCGCCCCGATTGCATCCTCTCAGCCGTCTCTTGGCCGTGAGTGAACGTACTAGTTTCGACACCTACGGCATGAACGAGAGCACCTCCGCCTCTCACTTCGATCAGTTCATTAGGATGGTGCTGAACTGGTACTCGGTACGTAACTCGCCTTGAGAATGACACCAAATATAGTTGTCAAGAGCAGCGCCCACTTTCATCGGCACAATCGCAACGATCTTCTGAACAGGGGTGTAAAAGTGGAATCCATAAGTCGTATTCTTGTACCAACTTAGGCTGATCAGGATGGTGTAGATGGAAGTCCAAGTTGAGTAGAGTTGTGGATTACTCGCATGCAGACGCAGCGCCTCCTGCCGCAACGCTTCGCTTTTAAGCTCATCCAAAGTTCGGCGTGCGAACGCGGCCAACAACCTCTCCCTAGCCGTACCTCCCCCCTCAGTAGGCGCATCTAGCGCAGCATCAATCTTGACAAGGAAGAACTCGATGTCAGTACGGGCGGTTTGCACAAAAGCCTGCTCGAACACATGATCGCTTGTTTGACGTTGAAGGCGCACTTGCATAAATAGGACGCCGAGGGTGAGCAGCGACAGAAGCGGGCCGTATGCGCCAGACAATACCGTAGCGGTTTGAGCCCAATCCTCAGGCTTGCCACTAATTTCAAAGCCAAACTGCCAAATTAAAGCAGCAATGGGCAACAGGAGCGCAACTACGACAGCCGCACCCAAGCCAACGTAACCAAGTCGCTTTGTCGTCGCCATTTTCGTCGCTCTCCAAAGTGCGTGCAAAATAGTGTAGCGATGCTCGTGGAAGTGGGCAACGACACACAAGAAGTAAAACTAATGTTTGTCGCTTTAGCACCACCCACCCCTCAAGGTAGAAAGTTGACGCGTAACTTATCGCCTAAAAGAACTCAAGACCTGTTGAAAGTGTGCGACGGTGCTATCAAAAGCCTCCACGCCTTCCGGCTCTACTTGATCTCGCGCTACCGCTTGTAATTTCTCTAGGTTGTCAGATACGGCACCGAGCAACGGAGGTAACGACAGGCCAACCGCACCAGTCAACGCGTCAATCATCGTCCGGTGAGCTACAAGTGCTCCTGCTTGGGCCATGTTTAAGCCGTAAAGCGCCGCTACTGTCTCTTCCATTTCATTTATGTCCACGCGTATCCCCAGTTGTTATTGAAAAGTCAAATATAGCACGGTAGTACCTACCGGTTATTGAAGCCGGGCGACTCCTCCTGCATTCCGATACCGTCGGAACTGCAAACAACCCGGTCAAAAGCCCCTCCCTCACAGACATACACCTTGACAGAACTCAGCAGTATCGAGTATAGTTTCGAAATGGTGGCGATCCACTGAGGGACTTTTGCGCTCAAAAATAAGTGAACTTACTTTAATGCGTTAAATGCCCACGCCACCTATTTCTACCTACACAACGAAAGGAAACACGATGAACCACAAATTAGAACTGGAATTACACAAGAACGACTTATCAATGGATAGCGATGGCCTCCTCGGCAATACAGTAACGTCGCTCGGCCTTAACCTCTACAAGCTCAAGCATATGTGGGACATGTCCGAAGCTGAGGTAGTTGAAAAGCTAGCCTCTGACGCCGTAATCAAGGCCGAACGACGACACAAAAAGACTGGCTCGTTTTGCAAGCCGATCAAGGCAAGCCCCTTGCACTAATCAGATATCCACAAACTCAATCAATAGGAGGCATATGCAATTCGAACAACTACTCACGGTAAAACAAGTCGCAAGGAAACTGAGCATTAGCATCTCAGGCGTCTGGGCAAAGGTCCAAACGGACGACGGCTTCCCGAAACCCTTCAAACTCTCAGCGAAGCAAACCCGATGGATCGATACCGAACTCAACAACTTTGTGATGTCGAAAAGAGAAGCAAGCATGACCATGCACTAACCTAGAAGCCGCTCCAGCATCCCACTGTGAGCGGCTTTTTTACGCCTGTACCACAGGAAAGAACTAGGGCACACATAGGGCACGACAGCGAAAAAGAAAAAAGACCTACGCAGCATAACCACGTAAGCCTTTGTTTTAAAACAGTATTTTTGGTCGGGACGGTGTGATTCGAACACACGACCCCTTGCACCCCATGCAAGTACGCTACCAGGCTGCGCTACGCCCCGACGAGTTGCGAATTATATCAGAGCATTTTGAAGTTTTGGCGGGTAAAACGCACAGGTACTACGCTGCGCTGTAACCGATTGCGCTGCCGCAAGGGAATTGCCTTTCCTGCACAGAAACGCGCGGCGCGTTTCAATTTGTTCATATAATATACACAAATGGATTTTCCCTAGGAAATTTAACATCCTCCGGCAGTTGCCCAACCATGGATACCCAGGACCGCGATACCACCTGCCTGCCAGACACCGCGCAAGCGCCATCAGGAATGAATGGCGTGCTGGTCGAGCTTTTTCCAAAAAAGGAAGCCGATAAGCTGGACAGCGGACAGCCGGCGGCTTCCCCGGCGTGCCAGCGTATCAAGGTGCTGGTCGTCGACGACAACCGTGACGCCGCCGACTCGCTGCATGCCCTGTTCGAGATGGACGGATGCAACGTGGCGACCGCCTACGATGGCCTCGAAGCCGTCCGGGCGGTCGAACAGGAAATCCCCGACCTGATCATCATGGACCTCGGCATGCCGACCATGGACGGCTACGAAGCCGCGCGCCGCATCCGCCTCCAGCCCGGCTCCCAGTCCATCCTGATGATCGCGCTGAGCGGCTGGGGCCAGGGCGAAGCGCGCCAGCGCACCATCGAAGCGGGCTTCGACCACCACCTGATCAAGCCGGTCAAATACGAAGAACTCAAGAAGCTCGCCACCGCGCGTTTTAAGCGCGGCTAGCAGCGAGCCGCGCCCCTCTTACTTCCAGTCGCCGCGCAAGGCCATTACCTGTTGCTGCAGGTATTCCGGCGTCGCCTGCTGTGGCGTCACCGGCACGCCGACCGCCAGTGCCAGCTTCGAACGCGGACCGCGCGCGAAGGAACGCTCGAACGGGTTGCCCGGGTCGCGCGTCAGCAGGCTTCCCCACAACCCGCGTAGCGCCATCGGGATCACCGGCACCTTGCTGCGCTCGACGATCTTGGCGATCCCGCCGCGGAACTCATTCATCTCGCCAGTCGACGTCAGCTTCCCCTCCGGGAAAATGCAAACCAGCTCGCCTTCGTGCAGTGCCTTCGCAATATCCACGTATGCCTTCTCCATTACCCACGGGTCTTCCTTGGCGGACGCGATCGGAATCGCTTTCGCTGTGCGGAAGATCCAGCCCAGGAAAGGCGTGTTGAAGATGCGGTGGTCCATCACGAAGCGGATCGGGCGCGGGCTGGCCGCCCCGATCACGATCGCATCGACATAGCTGACGTGGTTGCAGACCAGGACCGCCGGCCCCTCCTCCGGGATGCGGTCCACGTCCACCGTCGTCACGCGGTGGATCGTATGAATCAGCATCCACGCCAGGAAGCGCATCAGGAACTCGGGCACCAGCGAGAAGATGTAAAGCGCGACCAGGGCATTGAGCAGCGCGGTGGCCAGGAACATCTCGGGAATCGTGAAGCCCTGGCTCAGCATCAGCATCGCCAGACCGGCCGCCGCAACCATGAACAGCGCATTCAGGATGTTCATGCCGCCGATGGTACGCGACAGGTGTTGCGGGTCGCACCGGGTCTGGATCAGCGCGAACAGCGGCACGATGTAAAAGCCGCCGAACACGCCCAGCATCATGATGTCGGCAAGGATGCGCAGCGAACCGGCTTGTGCCAGCAGGCCCAGCATGTCCACCGCCTCCGTGCCCTTGAATCCCAGGCTGGCGAAGTACAGGTCGATGCCGAACAGCGACAGCCCGATCGAACCGAACGGCACCAGCCCGATTTCGACCTTGTGCCCGGACAGCCGCTCGCACAGCAGCGAACCGGCGCCCACGCCAACCGAGAACACGGTCAGCAGCATCACGAACACGCTGTAGTCGCCGTGCAGGTAGTCCTTCGCGAATATCGGGAACTGCGACAGCACCAGCGCGCCGTAGAACCAGAACCACGAGTTACCCAGCATCGACAGGAATACCGTGCGGTTCTGGCGCGAGAAAGCGATGTTGCGGATCGACTCGGCCAGCGGGTTGGGATTGATCTTCAGGTCAGGGGCCGGCGCGGGCGAGTGCGGTATGCGCCAGCTGGCCACCAGGCCGACCAGCGCGAATACCAGGGTGGCTCCTGCCACCAGTTCGACGCCATAGGGCTTTGCCTGCACCAGCGCGGCGCCGATCACCTGCCCCAGCAGGATGCCGACGAAGGTACCCATCTCCACCAGCCCGTTGCCGCCTACAAGTTCCTCCGGCTTCAGGTGCTGAGGCATGTAGGCGTACTTCACCGGCCCGAACAGGGTCGAATGCAGGCCCATGCCGACCACCGCGGCGATCAGGATCCACAGCGTGTGCGTCAGCCAGCCCACCGCCGCGATCATCATGATGGCCACTTCGAGCACCTTCACGAAGCGCGCCAGCCGGCCCTTTTCCACCTTGTCCGCGATCTGGCCGGCAGTGGCGGAAAACAGCACGTACGGGAGGATGAACAGGCCGGGGATCAGGCTGTTGAGCATGGCCGGTTCCATCGTCGTCCAGCTCAGGGCGTCGTAGGTAAGCGCCACCAGCAGCGCCGTCTTGAACACGTTGTCGTTGAACGCGCCGAAGAACTGCGTCCAGAAGAACGGGCCGAAACGGCGTTGCGGCAGCAGGGAGAACTGGCTTGGTTTACTCATTCTGGTGACTCGCTCTGTGATTCAGGTAAATCAGGAAGGCTTGCGCAGCAGCGCCTTGAAGGATTGCGGCACCCATGGGCGGGCGGCGAGCATGAAACTCATCGCCTTTTTCTGCTCGAACGGCAGGCGGGTGTCATTCTGGTGCTGGTGTGCGATGTCGGCCGCCACCTGCTTCAGGCGTTCGATCAGCGCGGCGCTGGACTGCTTGGTCAGCATCACGTTGACCAAGCCGAGCGCCTCGCCCTCGCCGTCGAAGCGCGCGTCGAGATAATCGGCCGCCGCTTCGGCGCGGAAGTAGGACTGGATCGGGCCGTTCGCAATCCAGCTGAAGGTGCGCGCGATCAGCAGCTTGGCGCGGTTATTCGGCAGCAGCTCGAGGAAGCCGATCTTGTCGAGGCGGACCAGGCAGGCGGTCACTTGCGCCTCGGTCAGCTCGTAGGTGCGCACGATGTCGTCGAAGCCGATGTGGTTCATCGCCGATACCGCCACCACCAGCAGGCGCGGGTCGCCGATGATCTCGCGCTCCTGCGCCAGCGTCAGTTGGGAGATCAGGGTCGGGGCGCCTTGTGCGGCGCTCAGTTCATCGAAGCCGATGCCGCAAGCGTCCAGGATCTGGTCAAGCCGCTGCAGGGTGAAATTCTTTTGGGAGAACATCCGTTTGACGCTCGCTTCCGACATGTCGATACGCGCCGCCAGATCGCCGTAGGTGATGCCACGGCCCTTCAGCAGGCGCTTCAAGGTGTCGACAAGTGTAATCGCATGCGGCATCGGGTTGCCCTCTAGTAATCTGGTATCAGATACTAATACTTCTTGGGATCAAAAGCGATACTGGGTGGGGGATTTTTGAGGCGGGTCGGAGGGATTGTTAGCCGAAAAACCGTCGTTTCCGGCGCTGCCGGAAACGACTTCCCGGCATTGCCGGGAGCGACGTCCTTGGGGAGCCGGCTTAGCTCAGGCTTTCGAGCCTGATCTTCACCACATGCCCCACCACAGTCTCCATCTGCTCGATCTTGGCAATCGCCGCGTCGATGTTCTTCTCCTGCGTCTGGTGCGTCAGCATCACGATATCCAGGCGGGTCGCGTTCTCCGCCGGTTCCTTCTGCAACACCGCGTCGATCGAGATGCGCGCGTCGGCCAGGATGCGCGTCAGGTCGGCCATCACGCCCAGGCGGTTCTTGACGTACACGCGCAGGTAGTAGCTGGTGGTGATCTCGGACATCGGCAGGATCGCCACGTCGGTCAGCAGGTTCGGCTGGAACGCCAGGTGCGGCACGCGGTTGCCCGGGTCGGCCGTGGCCAGGCGCGTGATGTCGACCAGGTCGGCGATCACCGACGACGCGGTCGGCTCGGCGCCCGCGCCCTTGCCGTAGTAGAGCGACGTGCCCACCGCGTCGGCCTGCACCATCACGGCGTTCATCGCACCTTCCACATTGGCGATCAGGCGCTTGGCCGGGATCAGGGTCGGATGCACGCGCAGCTCGATGCCCTCCACGCCGCCAACCACCGTGCGGCGCGCGATGCCCAGCAGCTTGATGCGGTAGCCCAGCTGCTCGGCATAGCGGATATCCACGGCTTGCAGCTTGCTGATGCCTTCCACGTAGGCTTTGTCGAACTGCACCGGGATGCCGAACGCGATGGCGGACATGATGGTTACCTTGTGCGCCGCGTCCACGCCCTCGATGTCGAAGGTCGGATCGGCTTCGGCGTAACCCAGCGCCTGCGCTTCCTTCAGCGCCGTCGCGAAGTCGATGCCCTTGTCGCGCATCTCGGACAGGATGAAGTTGGTGGTGCCGTTGATGATGCCCGCAATCGATTCGATGCGGTTGGCCGTCAGGCCTTCGCGCAGCGCCTTGATGATCGGGATGCCGCCCGCAACCGCGGCCTCGAACGCAACCATCACGCCTTTTTCCTGCGCCGCCGCGAAGATTTCGTTGCCGTGCAGTGCCAGCAGCGCCTTGTTCGCGGTGACCACGTGCTTGCCGTTGGCGATCGCCTTCATGATCAGCTCGCGCGCAGTGTCGCAGCCGCCGATCAGTTCGACGACGATCTCGATGTCCGGGTGGTTGACGACCAGGTTCGGGTCCGTGACGACTTCGCAGCCGGCCCGCACGACGCCGTCGGCACGTGCCGGGTTGCGCACGGCGACCATCGCAATCTCGATCGCGCGGCCGGCGCGGCGGCGGATCTCTTCTGCGTTGCGTTCCAAAACGCTGTACGTGCCCGCGCCTACGACGCCAAGTCCGATCAGTCCTACTTTGATGGGTTTCATATTATAAGATCTAAGTTGTGTTGTCAGCCACGCCCGTGGCGGCGGCGGTATCCGTCGAGGAACCGCGCAATGCGGCCGCAGGCGTCGGTCAGGTCGTCCGAGTTGGGCAGGAAGACCAGCCGGAAGTGGTCCGGCGCGATCCAGTTGAAGCCCGTCCCCTGGACGATCAGTACTTTTTCCTCGGCCAGCAGCTCGCATGCGAACTGCTGGTCGTCCGCGATGGGGTACATCGCAGGGTCGAGGCGCGGGAACATGTACAGCGCAGCTTTTGGCTTGACGCAGGTAACGCCCGGAATATCGGTAAGCAGCTTGTGCGCCAAGTCGCGCTGCTTGAGCAACCGGCCACCGGGGCCGACCAGGTCATTGATGCTCTGGTAGCCGCCCAGCGCGGTCTGGATCGCGAACTGGCCCGGCGCATTGGCGCACAGGCGCATCGACGCCAGCATGTTCAGGCCTTCGATGTAGTCCTTCGCATGGCGCTTCTCGCCCGACACCACCATCCAGCCGGCGCGGTAGCCGCACGAGCGGTAGTTCTTCGACAGGCCGTTCAGCGTGATGAACAGTACGTCGTCGGCCAGCGACGCCATCGACACGTGTTCCTCGCCGTCGTACAGGGTCTTGTCGTAGATTTCATCGGCCAGCACGATCAGCTGGTGCTGGCGTGCCAGCTCGATGATGTCCAGCAGGACCTCGCGCGGGTACAGCGCGCCGGTCGGGTTGTTCGGGTTGATGACCACGATCGCCTTGGTGTTCGAGGTGATCTTGCGGCGCATGTCTTCCACGTCCGGCAGCCAGCCCGACTGCTCGTCGCAGACGTAGTGTACCGGGTTTCCGCCCGACAGGCTGACCGCGGCGGTCCACAGCGGGTAGTCCGGCGCCGGCACCAGCACTTCGTCGCCGTTGTTCAGCAGGCCGTTCATCGCCATCACGATCAGCTCCGAGGCGCCGTTGCCCAGGTAGATGTCGTCGATCTTCACGCCCGAGATATTCTTCTCCTGCGTGTAGTGCATCACCGCCTTGCGCGGCGCGAACATGCCCTTGGAGTCGGTGTAGCCCGCCGCGCCCTGCATGTTGCGGATCATGTCGTGCACGATCTCGTCCGGCGGGTCGAAGCCGAATACGGCGAGGTTGCCGATGTTCAGCTTGATGATCTTGTGCCCGTCCTCTTCCATCTGGCGGGCTTTTTCCATCGCCGGGCCGCGAATCTCGTAGCACACGTCGTCCAACTTGTTCGATTTCAGGATCGGTCGCAAAATCATTTCCCTGTTCAATTACCCGCGGCCGCACCGTCATGTTGCAGTGCGAAAAATACCCATTCTGCCGAAAGCCTCAGCTTTAATCAACTTATCGCGAAAATTAGCGCTTTATAAGCGTTTGTGGCATGCTACGCCCCACGCAGGTGCATTGCACTGCCAAACTACGCGCGACTCGCCAATGAAGCTACATCCCAGCATTAACAAACAATACCAAACTGTGACCGGGTACGACGAAACCGGCGTGGAAATCAACGCCGAGCGTTTCAACTACAGCCTGATCGTGCTGCCCGAAACACCGCCGCGCCCCTGGCCGGTCGCGAACTTCGACGCCCTGTCCACCGAGCATTTTGCCACCATTGAGGCCGACCTGCCCGACGTGGTGATCCTGGGCACCGGCGCGCGCCAGCGTTTCGTCCATCCGCGCCTGGTGGCCAGCCTCGCGGCCCGCCGCGTCGGAGTCGAGTGCATGGACAGCCAGGCCGCCTGCCGCACGTATAACATCCTGATGGGCGAGGGCCGCAAGGTGACCCTCGCCCTGATCATCGAAGGCGGCCAGCCGCCGGCTTGAATGCCGTACAGCAGTCCCCATATTTAGCAGGTTGTCATCTTCGCCTAACCCCCTGCCCCGCTGATGGGGGGCCTACAAAAAATCAGCGCCGACTCATCTCCAGGAGAGCACCTGTGGCTGACAGCCCATCCGCACCCGTAACGAACTTTTCGGCCGCCATGACCGGAGAACAGACCTTCCAGCTGGAAGGCCGGCCAGCGCGTTACACCGTGCTGTATTTCTACCCGAAGGACAACACCCCGGGCTGCACGACGGAGAGCATCAACTTCCGCGAGCTGCACGACCAGTTCACCAACGCCGGCGCCGAGATCTACGGCATCAGCCGCGATTCGCTGCGCTCGCACGAAGGCTTCAAATCGAAGCTGGGCCTGCCGTTCGAACTGATCTCCGACCCGGATGAAGCCGTCTGCACCCAGTTCAACGTCATGAAGATGAAGAATATGTATGGTAAGCAAGTTCGCGGGGTCGAGCGCAGTACGTTTGTCATTGACGCTAACGGTAAATTGGTGAAAGAATGGCGTGGCGTGAAAGTTCCAAATCACGCGGATGAAGTGCTGGAATTCGTCAAAAGCCAGCCCTGACTCGCACGGCTAACATGTTGATCAACCTGCTGTAGAACCTGATTGCACCAGCCCATTTTGAGTCAACCGTTTTCAAGCTTCGCATCAATCCAATCTGGCCTGTCGGCCCGGTCATCTTCCGGGTCCGACCAGCGCCCCCCTACTTCGCCCCAGCCATGTTTGAACACGATGCCGCACATAATGGCGCGCACGCTGCTGGCTGTCCCCCAGACATTTTTAGATTGAGACCCTGATGCCACTGCCAAAAATGCCAACCAAGCCAGCCACGCTGCTGCTGGCAAAAGACTACCCAAAGGCTGAACCTGGCAAGGCGGGCGCGCGTACCGTCGCCGCCGCCAAACCCAAGCTCGCCGCCGTTCCCGAAGTTGCCGATGACGAGTTGATCGCCAAGGAACCGGTCAAGGCAGCGCGCAAGACCGCAAGCAAGAAGACCGCCGCCGTGGCGGAAACCCCGCGCGTGGTGCCGGTCGCCAAAGCCGAGCCGGCCACCAGGCCGTCTCGCACCAAGGCCAAGGCGCCTTCCGAGAATGTCACCCCGCATCCGGCCAAGCACAAGCCGGTCGAAGTGCAGGTCAAGTCCTCCACCAGCCGCCTGGCCGACCAGACCGGCGGCACCAAGATGTTCGTGCTCGACACCAACGTGCTGATGCATGACCCGACATCGCTGTTCCGTTTCGAGGAGCACGACGTCTACCTGCCGATGATGACCCTGGAAGAACTGGACGACCACAAGAAGGGCATGTCGGAAGTGGCGCGCAATGCACGCCAGGTTTCGCGCACGCTCGACGCGCTGGTCGGCAACATCGACGACGGCGCCATCGAGTCGGGCATCCCGCTGGCCAAGCTGGGCAACAAGGACGCCAAGGGCCGCCTGTTCTTCCAGACCCGCGTCCAATCCGGCCCGCTGCTGCCGGAAGGCCTGCCGCAGGGTAAGGCCGACAACCAGATCCTGGGCGTGGTGCGCAACCTCGAAGCCGAGCTGCCGGGCCGCGCCATCGTGCTGGTGTCAAAAGACATCAACATGCGCATCAAGGCGCGCGCGCTGGGCCTGCCGGCCGAGGACTACTTCAACGACCACGTGCTGGAAGACACCGACCTGCTGTACTCGGGCATCATCCAGCTGCCGGATGACTTCTGGAACAAGCACGGCAAGGACATGGAGTCCTGGCAGGAGAACAAGGGCGGTTACTCCGCCACCTTCTACCGCGTCACCGGCCCGACCGTCCCTACCCTGCTGGTGAACCAGTTCGTGTTCCTCGAGCCGCGCAACGGCGAGGCGCCGTTCTACGGCCAGGTCAAGCAGATCAACGGCAAGACCGCCGTGCTGCAGACCCTGCGCGACTACAGCCATAGCAAGAACAACGTGTGGGGCGTCACCGCCCGCAACCGCGAGCAGAACTTCGCGCTGAATCTCTTGATGAACCCGGAGTGCGACTTCGTCACCCTACTGGGCCAGGCAGGTACCGGCAAGACCCTGCTGGCACTGGCGGCCGGCCTGGCGCAAGTGCTCGAGACCAAGCTGTATAACGAGATCATCGTCACCCGCGTCACCGTGCCGGTCGGCGAGGACATCGGCTTCCTGCCGGGCACCGAGGAAGAGAAGATGTCGCCGTGGATGGGCGCTTTCGACGACAACCTCGAAGTGCTGAACAAGTCAGACGGCGAAGGCGGCGAGTGGGGACGCGCGGCCACGCAGGACCTGATCCGCTCGCGCATCAAGATCAAGTCGCTCTCACACTTCATGCGCCGGCCGTACCTTTCGTCAACAAGTTCTGATCTCGCCGAAGCGCCAGACCTTTACACCGAAGCACGCTCCAGACGCTGGTGACGCGCGCCGGCCCGGGCACCAGCTCCTCTGCCTGGGCTAAACATCGCGCAGATCGAACACGCCATACCTTGACGAAGGTTTCGGCGGCCTGACAACGTGGTCGACCCGCTACAAGGGCTGGTGACGCACACGCGCCATCGTGACCCTTGGGCGCGCGGCGAACTTCTGGGCGGCCTGGCCCCGACACGCGAGCGAGTGCCCTCTAAGCCTTTTCCGCTAAAAGAAAAACCTGTACGCGCGAGGCCGTACAGGGCTTTTTTTATTGGCGCGACGGTTCTAGCGCACTTCGCAATCGATCGTGGAGTATGCGGCGCATGCTGGCCGTTCCGCCGTCCGGCCTCATGCCGGCCGACGCGTTGAACACCGGCGGCGGCGTGAACTTCAGCCCCGGGTTGGAAGGCTCGATCACTGGCGGCGTCAGGTTGGACTCGCCCGCGTCGGCGCGGATGCTGGCGTCCTTGCCCATCCAAGTCTGCCGCGCGTTCAGCACAGCCGCGCTCTTGCCCTGGTAGTCGCCGCCGACCAGCACCGTGCCGCCGCCGCCCGTGCCGCTGGCGTCGATGCGCGCGCCACCAAGCAGCGCCACGCGCTCGCCCAGCACGCTCACCTGGCCGCCCTTGCCTGCGCCGGTGGCGCTGGTGACGCTGCCTGCTTCCAGCAGCGTGTCGCCGCTGGCCTTGAGGATGATCTTGCCGCCTTCGCCGCGTACCGCGCTGTTGGCGTTTGCCACGCCACCGCGGCATTCACTTCGGACACGGGCAGCAGCGTATTCCCGGTTACTTCGAAGCCGCGGATCTCGAAGCGGATCGGCGCTTCGGTTTCGGCCACCGCATCCACATTCGGCTCGCCGCGCCCGTCGAACAGCGGCACCGGCGCCATGCCGATGTCCTTGCCGCTGGCGCCGCCCTGGTACAGGCCCAGGGTGTCATTGATCGAAATGTGGAAGCAGGCTGCGGCGGTCATCGCTGGGGCGGTACAGGGTGCCGCCGTCGGCGTCGGTCATGTGTTTGGCGACCTTGAGTATAGGTCGAGCAGCGTGCCGATGTCCGGGCTGTTGCCCAGCGCGACGCTCAGTTCGGTGAGCTGGTCGAGCCGCTGGGCGATTTGTGTGTGGTTCAGCTCGTGCATTTCCCAGGACAGCCATTTCATCATTGCTGGGCGTGACGTAAAAATGCCAGCTTGTAATTCGTCAGTGTAGCGCCAAGCGTGGCCCGATGCATATCCCGGCGCAAATTTCGAGGCGGTAACGGCCTAAAACCGCTATCATCAGTCTAAATTGCAACTGTATGCAAGGCGCCTAGCCGCGCTTCGCACAAATCGAAGAATATCGATCGGTCCTGCCGGGGAGTCTTTCATGAAATTCCGTTTCTGGGGTGTGCGCGGGTCCATCCCCTCGCCCGGCCCGCGTACAGTCAGATATGGCGGCAACACGACGTGCATCGAAGTATGCACCGACGACGGCACCCTGATCATCCTGGACGGCGGCACCGGCATTTTCAACCTCGCGCAGAACCTGCTTACCCGGCTTCCGGTACAGGCCAATATCTTCATCTCCCACAGCCACTGGGACCACATCCACGGCCTGCCCTTCTTTACGCCGCTGTTCATCCACGGCAGCCGCGTGCGGCTGCACGGCGCGGTGGATCCATCCACCGGCCACGGCATCGAGCACGTGATGGGCGTGCAGCTCCAGAACAGCTACTTCCCGGTCAGCGAAACCCAGATGGACGCGACCATCGAATACCGGACGCTGACGGCGGGCGAACCGATCGAAGTGGGCGACGCGGTGGTCGGCAACGTGGTGATGAACCATCCGGTGACCAACCTGGGCTACCGCATCAGCTGCAACGGCAAGTCGCTGTTCTTCACCGGCGACCATGAACCGTTCCATAACATCTACCCGGAAGGCGACGAGCGCCGCGCGGCCTACCAGGAATACATCGACCGGCGCCAGGGCGAGATCGACCGCTGCATGGAGGGCGTGGACGCGCTGATCATGGACTGTTCGTACACCCGCGAGGAATACCCGGCCAAGCAAGGCTGGGGCCACGGCACCTTCGATGCGGCGCTGGAAACGGCCAAGCGGGTGGGCGCGCGTACCCTGTACTGCACCCACCACGAGCCGACCCGCAGCGACGACGAGCTGGAAGCGGCGTTCGCCGACGCGATGGCGCGCCATGCGCCGCTGCCGAACGGGCTGAATGCGGTGCTGGCCTACGAAGGGCTGGAAGTCTCGCTCGATCCACGCTAACCGTGCGTGCGGGCGGCAGGCGCCGCCCTTCACTTCTTACATCCCCCACTCGGTCCGGGCGTCGCTGTAGTCGTCGATAGCCGCAAACATCTCGGCCACCATCGCGCGCTCGTCCCCGGTCAGCTCCGGTCGCCAGATATCGAACAGCAGGATCACGCGCGGCTGGCTGCTGCGGTTCCATGCCTCGTGCTCGATCGAATCGTCGAACACCCACGCCCTGCCCTCGACGCACTCGCGCGTGTCGTTCCCGACGCGCAGCGAGCAGCCGCCCGGCACCACCAGCGGCAGGTGGCAGATCAGGCGCGTATTGAGCACACCGGTATGCGGCGGGATGTACGCGCCCGGCCGCAGCAGCGAAAACAGCACCGACGGCGAGCGTCCTTTCACGCGCGGCATCGGCACGCCTTCCAGCGCCGCCATCGTGGCCGGGCAGCGCGCCGCGTTTTCCGCCACCAGTTCGCCGTCCTTCCACAGGTAGAAGGCACTCCAGTCCGGGTTGTTGTTCAGTCCTTCCTGGTTGCGCATCGGCCGCTTGGGATCGTGCTTCACGTACGGCTCGAACGCATCGGGGTCGCTCATCACGGCCAGGGCCTCGGCGCGGATCGCGGCGGTTGCCGCCTCCAGCTTGCCGATCCACGGGAAAGCATCGGTCTCGAAGAACTGGATCTGCGGCAGGCCGGGGAAGTAGAAATAGCGCGGGCTTTGCAGGTAGACCTGCTTTTTGCCGAGCAGGAGGTCGATCGATTCCCTGAAGCGCGGCGACTGGCGCTGTTCGCCGCCTCCGCTGGCGAGGCGCGTCATCAGGTGCGAGGCGAACTTCGCAGCATATTCGTCGCACTTGCCCTGCGCCCGCGCCAGCTCCTGGCGCATGAATGCGGGCATCTGTTCCTGCGGCGGCGCCGCCTTGATCGCGGCCTGGTAGAACGCGACCGCGGCGCGCCCGTCGCCGCTGGCGACCAGCAGGTCGGCCTTCAGCAGCAGCGATTGCATGTTGGCCGGCGCGGTCGCCAGCGCGCGGTCGGCCGCCGCCAGCGCAGCCGGAAGGTCGCGCAGCGCGGCGCAGGCATGCGCCAGGCAGTGGAACACGGAAGCGTCGGCATGGCCCGCCGCGGCTACTTTCTCCAACAGCTTGCGCGCACCGGCGGCGTCGCCCGCGCGCAGTTTATCGATGCCGGCCTGCGCGGTGGCGCGCGGGTCGAATGAAGTCGTTTGCATGGGGTGCCTATATTCCCGAGTAAATATTTACACGGAAATTCTACACGTGCCGATGCGAAAAGAATGACTATATTTACGCTGCGCAAGTATCGTTTTCGATACAGTTGGCGGACTGCCACGGTGGGCGGAAAGCGCTGCGTGTGCCAGCGAACGGACTACCCATCCCACCGGGGCTAGGCTGTTCCGGATGATCCAATACGACCGGGAGTGACACATGCTAAGCGACAAGGAAGCGATCGCGATGATCGCGGTGAAAGACATAGGTGCGGCTGCGAAGTTCTATGAAGGCACGCTCGGCCTGGCCAAAATTGCGGCCGAGGGCGAGGAAGTGATCACCTTCCGCAGCGGCTCGTCGAAGATCAACGTCTACCACTCGGAATTTGCCGGCACCAACAAGGCCACCTCGGTGGCCTGGGATGTCGGCAACGAAATCGGGGCGATCGCCGCCGCGCTCAAAGCCAGGGGCGTCCCCTTCGAGCACTACGACATGCCGGGGCTGACCATAGAGGGCGACATCCACAGCGGCGGCGACATGAAAGTCGCGTGGTTCAGGGACCCTGACGGCAATATCCTCAGCATTGTCGGCACCTGACACCGGCAAGGATGGCTTCCTGAGCAAAAAGGAGATGGCGGGCGGACATGCATCCATGATGAAAAAGCACTGACAAAAAAGAACACCCCTCGCGAGCGTACCTCGTGAGGGGTGTTTTTTGCACTAACGCTGCCGCACCTTACATGACGTGGCGGCCGATCCACCAGGCCACCGCGGCCATGAAGGCCGAGGCCGGGATCGTGAAGATCCACGCCCATACGATATTACCGGCCACACCCCAGCGTACCGCCGACATCTTCTGCGCCGCGCCGACGCCGACGATGGCACCGGTGATGGTGTGGGTGGTCGACACCGGGATGCCGAAGAAGCTGGACATCAACAGCGTGATCGCGCCGCCGGTCTCCGCGCAGAAGCCGCCGACCGGCTTGAGCTTGGTGATCTTCTGGCCCATGGTCTTGACGATGCGCCAGCCGCCGAACAGCGTACCGAAGCTGATCGCCGCGTAGCAGGCCACGATGGCCCATTGCGGAGGCTCGGCCGCGTCCTTGGCCAGGTGCCCGGAGGCGATCAAGAGCATCCAGATGATGCCCAGGGTCTTTTGCGCGTCATTGCCGCCGTGGCCCAGGCTGTAGCCCGCCGCCGACGCCAGCTGCAGGCGGCGGAACCAGGTGTCGACCTTGCGCGGCGTCGATTTCACGAACAGCCACGACACCAGCAGCATGATCAGCGAACCAAGCAGGAAGCCCAGCATCGGCGCCACCACGATGAAGATCACGGTCTTGATCAGGCCGCCGGCGATCAGCGCGCCGGTACCCGACTTGGCTACTGCCGCGCCAACCAGGCCGCCGATCAGCGCGTGCGAAGACGATGAAGGAATACCGTAGTACCAGGTGATCAGGTTCCAGACGATGGCCCCGACCAGGGCCCCGAAGATGACGTAGTGGTCGACCACCAGCGGGTCGATGGTGCCTTTGCCGATCGCGGTGGCCACCTTCAGGCCGACCACGAAGATCGCCACGAAGTTGAAGAACGCCGCCATCGCAACAGCGGTCTGCGGTTTCAGTACGCCGGTCGACACCACGGTCGCAATCGCGTTCGCTGCGTCGTGGAAGCCGTTCATGAAGTCGAACAGCAGTGCCAGCACGATCAACATGCCGAGCACGTAAATGCTGATTTCTAGGGTTTGCATGTGTTTTCTTTTTTATTTGGCTCAGGACGCGCCGTTACGCGTTTTCGACGATGATGCCTTCGATGATGTTGGCAACGTCTTCGCAGCGGTCGGTCACCGTTTCCAGGATCTCGTAGATCGCTTTCAGCTTGATCAGGTTGCGCACGTCCGGTTCATCGCGGAACAGCTTGGACATGGCGGCGCGCATCACGTGGTCGGCGTCCGATTCCAGGCGGTCGATCTCTTCGCAGATGGCGACGATCTTGTGCGAGTTGTCCATGTTGTGCAGCAGGCCGACTGCGGCCTGCACGCGTTCGCAGCATGCCAGCGACAGTTCCGCCAGGCGCTTGGCTTCGGGCGTGACCGCCTTCAGGTCGTACAGCGACACGGTCTGCGCGGCGTCTTCCATCAGGTCGAGGATGTCGTCCATGCGGGTGATCAGCTTGTGGATGTCGTCGCGGTCGATCGGGGTGATGAAGGTCTTGTGCAGCATGTCGACGGTGGCGTAGGTAACCTTGTCGGCTTCCTTTTCGATGCCCTCGATCGCGTGGGTGCGCATTTCGAGGTCGTCGAAATTGGTCATCAGGCCGACCATCTCTTGCGCGCCCTTCACGCACAATGCTGCGTGCTGGTTGAACAGGTCAAAGAACTTGCCCTCGGTGGGCATTAAACGTCCGAACATAGATTTCTCCGTTATATCGTAGATGCTGCTGGATGCCGCTGCGGTGGGCGGCCTGTTGATGTTAGTCGCCCTGGTAGAGGGCGAGATTGCCGCTGTAGTTGCCAAATTTGGTGTATTGGCCGATCCAGGTCAGGCGCACCGCGCCGATCGGACCGTTACGCTGTTTACCGATAATGATCTCCGCGGTGCCCTTGTCGGGCGAGTCCGGGTTGTAGACCTCATCGCGGTAAAGGAAGATGATGACGTCGGCATCCTGCTCGATAGCGCCGGATTCGCGCAGATCGGACATGACGGGACGTTTGTTGGGGCGCTGTTCCAGCGAGCGGTTCAGCTGCGACAGCGCGATGACGGGGCAATGCAGCTCCTTGGCCAGGCCCTTCAGGCTACGCGAAATCTCCGAGATCTCGGAGGCGCGGTTGTCGCCCTGGGTGGAGCCGGTCATCAGCTGCAGGTAGTCGACGATGATCAGGCCAAGCTTGCCGCACTGGCGCGACAAGCGGCGCGAACGGGCGCGCATCTCGATCGGGTTCAGCGCCGGCGTCTCGTCGATGTAGAGCTGGGCCTCGTTCATTTTCTGGATGGCGTGGGTCAGGCGCGGCCAGTCCTCGTCGTTCAGGCGGCCGGTACGCAGGCGGTGCTGGTCGAGCTGGCCGACCGAGCCAAGCATACGCATGGCCAGCTGGGCGCCGCCCATCTCCATCGAGAAGATCGCCACCGGCAGGCCGGCTTCGATCGCGACGTTCTCGCCGATGTTGACTGAGAACGCGGTCTTGCCCATCGACGGACGGCCGGCGACGATCACCAGGTCGCCCGGCTGGAGGCCGGAGGTCATGCGGTCGAGGTCGATGAAGCCGGTCGGCACGCCGGTGATCTCGCTCTGGTTGTCGCGGCTGTACAGCTCGTCGATGCGCTCGACCACCTGGGTCAGCAGGGGCTGCACCGGCACCCAGCCGGCAGCGCCGCGCGAGCCCTGTTCGGCGATCGCGAAGATCTTCGACTCGGCCTCGTCAAGCATCTGCTTGACTTCCTTGCCCTGCGGGTTGAACGCCTGGCCCTGGATTTCGTCGGCCACGGTGATCAGCTTGCGCAGGATGCCGCGGTCGCGCACGATCTCGGCGTAGCGGCGGATGTTGGCCGCCGACGGCGTGTTCTGCGCCATCGCGTTCAGGTACTGCAGGCCGCCCACTTCCTCGGCCTTGCCGAGGTTGGTCAGCGCTTCGAACACGGTGATCACGTCGGCCGGCTTGGACGCATTGATCAGTCGAACCAGCTGCTCGAAGATGATGCGGTGGTCGTAGCGGTAGAAATCATCGGCATGCATCATGTCCGCAATTCGGTCGAATGCGGCGTTATCGCGCAACAAGCCACCGATCACAGATTGTTCGGCTTCGATGGAGTGCGGCGGGATACGGATGGAATCGACTTGCGGATCGGATGGGGCATTCATGGAGGCGCATTATACCTGCTTCGCATGAACAGGCTGCAAGAATTGGAAAGGTTCAGACGCAAAAAAGCCGGGCGGACCCGGCTTTTTTGAACATGGAAGGCCGTGCGGCCTCCCCTGCTTTTGCTATTGCTTAGGCTTGTTCGCCAACGACAGCGATGGTGATTTCCACCACGACGTCGGTGTGCAGCTGAACAGCAACCGGGTGTTCGCCGGTGGTCTTCAGCGGGCCGGTAGGCATGCGCACTTGCGCCTTTTCTACAGCGAAGCCTTGCTTGGTCAGCGCTTCAGCGATGTCGAAGTTGGTGACCGAACCGAACAGGCGGCCATCGACGCCCGCTTTTTGCGCGATCGAGATGGTCATGCCGTTCAGCTTCTCGCCTTGAGCCTGGGAAGCGGCCAGCTTTGCAGCTGCTGCTTTTTCCAGTTCGGCGCGCTTGACTTCGAATTCAGCAACAGCTGCTGCGGTAGCGCGGCGGGCCATGCGTTGTGGGATCAGGAAGTTACGTGCGTAACCGTCTTTGACTTTAACCACGTCGCCCAGGTTGCCGACGTTAACAACTTTTTCCAACAGAATGATTTGCATAGTTCTCTCCAGTTATTCTGCCAGCGATTAAGCGTGGTGCAGATCGGTGTATGGCAGCAGCGCGAGGTAGCGTGCGCGCTTGATGGCGGTGTCAACCTGGCGCTGGTAGTGCGCCTTGGTGCCGGTCAGGCGTGCTGGCATGATCTTGCCGTTTTCCTGGACGAAGTCTTTCAGGGTGTCGACGTCTTTGTAGTCGACCTGTTCAACGTTTGCTGCGGTGAAGCGGCAGAATTTCTTACGCTTGAAGAGTGGGTTTTGCTGTTTGCGCTTTTCTTTAAGCTTTGCTTTGTTCTTGTCGAATTTTTTACCGAATGCCATTTGAGGCTCCTGTATCTAAAATATGCACCGCTCAGGCGGCGCTAAAATCAATGATGTGAAACACCAGGCTTTTGCTGTTGCGGTTCTTCTTGGCGAGGAAACCCGTGAACTGGTGCACCGCCCCCAACTCCGCCTGGTTGAATCGGCCTGAAATTTCGCCAGCGGCAAGCGCGGCAATTTCAAACTCGACCAGCCTGGCTACCCCTGCTTCCATCTGCTGCGAACTGTGCAGCAAGGTGGCGGACACGATCGGCACGCCGGCCGGGGTATAGCGCAATACGTCGCGCTCGCAAATCTGGGCTACTACCTGAAGTTGATTCACTGAATCAAATTCGTGTTCTGGTTTCCGTGCCAGGAATTAGGCCGCTGCGGCGGGAGCGGCAGCCGATGCTGCGGCGGCAGCTGCTGCTGCTGGAGCTTCTGCGCGGTGGCTCTTGGCTGCGTCTTCACGTTGTACCGACTTCATCATCGGCGACGGCGCGGTTTCAGCCTTCTTCATCTTAACGGTCAGGTGACGCAGCACGGCATCATTGAATTTGAACGCGGTTTCGAGTTCCACCAGGGTCTCGTTGTCGCATTCGATATTCATGCAGATGTAGTGCGCTTTTGGCAGCTTCTGGATCGAGTAAGCCATCTGGCGACGGCCCCAGTCTTCGACGCGATGAATGTTACCGCCGCGTGCGGTGACGCTGGCCTTGTAACGTTCGATCATCGCCGGGACTTGCTCGCTTTGGTCCGGGTGGACGATAAAAACGATTTCATAGTGACGCATGCATAACTCCTTAAGGACGTTTAAACAAATGCCCACCTCGGCGTCAAGACGAGTGTGGGAAGGGAAGCCGGCGATTATAACCCGGAAACGGGCGGGGTTCAATGACTGTGTTGCAAAGTCAGGGCGATTGCACGAAGGATCAGCTTGCCGGGCCCAAGAACCTGCCAAGCGGCAACGTTCCACCCGGCCTTCAGGCGCTTCCTGGCGACGCCGAGCGTCGTTGTCTTGCCATGCCCAACACCGAGGCGCGTCCTGAGCGCCGAAACGACGCTGAAGCATCCCCGCTCGCTTCCGAGAATCCGCCGTTAGCGCGTCATATCGCGCGAACGTCGATTTCGTGACAAATCCGCTTTTTGAAAACTCGCGCTAATCGGCGGGAAAACTGAATCGCGGAGGATTCCCTGGAGTCGCTATGGTTGCGGAGGAAATATTTCACCAACTCTCTTGATTCATGATTAAGTCACAAAACAACTCTAATCTACGCAAGACCTTACTGCGTTTTCTCAACCGGGTATTCATATGCAAATCGGGTGAAATCATTGGCCACGATGACTTCATACCAGCTCCGCCATAAAGCCCATTGGCAGTCGCGGCTGGAATCTTCTTCTATTGACAGTACATCTAACATGTCGCAAAGTTGCATTGAGGCACTTGTCAAAAATAAATCTGCCTACCAAGCCATTTCTGAATGTTAACCTGGAAGGTCCGCCTTAACTGGAGTTTGACAGCTATCCATTCTGCTTTGGAAAACCAACAAGGAGTGCTTATGCATCCGGCATGCAGTTTGACCAAACCCGATGGCCTCTGGAAATCCCCCAGGCGTTCCATTAGCGGTGGCTTGGAATTTCTCGCCTTTACCATAGGCGAAGAAGAGTATGGGATTGGCATTCAGAAAGTACAGGATTTGCGCGCTTACGACGCCGTAACCCGCGTCGACCAATGCGCCGAAGTTCATCACAGGCATCGTCAACTTGCGCGGCACCGTCGCGCGTGAACATTTTTATAGATCTATTTAGTCAGGAAAACAGAATGGTTAAAAATATGAAAGTGGGAACCCGGTTGATCATGGGCTTCTTGTCCGTTGCTCTTTTAGGCGCGATTGTTGCCGGACTTGGCATATGGAACATGAGCAAGATCGACCACTTGTCCGATCAAATGTATGCCAGGGAGTTACTTGGGCTGTAACTGTTCAGCCTGAATGGCCAAAGCAATCCGCGTCATCCGCATCGGTGAACGCGATGTCGCCTTGTTCGGCCTCAGCTATGCATTCCCACAGGCCGTCTTGATGCAGCGCGATCGAATCGGCATTTCGCAAGTAGAACTCATCGGGATCCAGGCCATCGATCAGGACCGGACGACGTACCCGCCTTTGTTTTCCGTTGATGAAGATAGTCATGAACTGTGCCTTCTCCCTCTTCTGGGCGACGGTCAGTTTGCGCTTCGGGGCCATGGTATTGAATGCGATTGTTAACTGTTCGGCCGCTACGCAGCTGGCATGATCGGATCGCCAGTAAATGCGCGGCGTAGCACTTCCAGCATGCTGTGCCCCTGTTTGCGTAGCGTGTCGAGGCAGGAGCGAATGATGCAGAAATTGTCGGCGCCGGCAATGGTGCGGAAGCATCCCGATATTTTTTGTTTGACCTTGGGCATGCGGACGGCCCGCTCGGCAATATTGTTGGAGAACGGGACGGTCGGATCGGCGATGAAGCGCAAGATAGCATCGGCGTGCAGCCGGAAGCGGCGCAGCAAGTTATAGGCGTCGGATTGCTTGCAGCGACCGGATGATCCGTCTGGTTTGAGTTGGGGAGGGTTCAATTGCTCCCGCCTTAGGCGCAACGACTGGTCGTTGTAGACGATGGGTGAGGGCGGCCGATGGCAATCGGCATCAAAATGGCCGCCCTGGCTGTGCGCGCGCCGCGCTACAGGTCCGTTGGGCGTTGAGGATGCAGGTCAGTTCCGTCATGGGCGGTCGGCCATTGCTGGGCGCAGATCACTTCCTGCCGCATATCTACAGTTCTCGAAGGAGATGCGGCATTGCACAAGGCATGCAGGCCATCGTCGAGTTTCCAGTAGGGGCCCAGCAATCATGCACCAGAACGCCGATGCGTTGGGGAGAATGCCATGCGCGACGATGGCATCCAGGCCGCGCTTTGCGTGCATGCCATACCAGGTCAGTTCCGCCGTGGCCGCCACATGCATCCAGTGCAGTTTGCCATCCACGCGCAAGCCCGATTCGTCGGCGCACAGCACTGGCGCGTGGTGCAATTGCCGCGCTATCAGGTCGGCTGTACCCTGCAGGGCCAGGCTCGCTTCGCCAACCCAGGCAAGCAGGGTTGCTGGCGACACAGACAAGCCCGTCATCTCGCCAATCAACTCGGCGGCGCGGGCATATGGCAGCATCTGGCCCTGGGTCAGATGCACGCCCAGTGCGCGCACGTTCGGGCCGTATTGCGCAAGGTCGCCGACCGCAGCCGGGAATACGCTGTCGTGCCGCTGACCGCAGGCGCAGACCACCGTGTAGACACGGTGTTCCACCACCTCGAAGCTCATCGCAGGCACATCGAATACCTGGCGGCGCTCCAGCACCTGCGCCTGTTCGAGCGCCAGCGCACTGTGGCAGCGGTTGCAATGCGACGGCGGCGGATAATCCTTCGTACTGGTGGGCTCGGCCACCCGCTTGAGTGTACTGCCTTTATGGCCCGGTTGGCCGCCAACCGCCTTGCCAGACTTGCCGCGCAACGAGCTAGTCTTCTGCTTCTTGGCCAGTCCATCCGAGGATGGTGGCTTGCTCGAATTCTGGCTGTTCATTCCCAGCTTTGCCTCAAGCGCATCCATGCGTGCAAAGAGCACGTCGATGAGACGATCCTTGTCGGTATCGGACAGCTGCGTGAGGTCGGGACGAGGCGGTTTCGGTGGCATGCCGACATGATGCGGCAATAGCCAATAGTTTACAACTGCTCATTGCCGTGTTCATTCAGGCTGAATAGTTACGCGAACAGTTCTAACGAATAATCCCTATCCGCCTGGCAACTGCCACCGCCTCACTGCGACTGTGCGTATTCAACTTCGAATTGATATTGCGCAGATGTGTACGCACCGTGCTATCGGACAACCCCAGCTTCTCGACCATGACACCGTTCGAGCAACCATCCGCAGTCAACTGAAGTACGTAAATCTCCTTGCGCGTCAGCGGCTCCATCAGCGTGATGGGCATGGAACTGTCCTGTCCCTCGCCTGCTATCGCCCCAAACACAGCGATCAAGCGCTGCAGGTATTCCATGAGTATTGGATCGCTTTGGCGGGCAGGCATCTCCTCCAGCACTGCATTGAACTGCTGCGCAACCCGCCCGACCTCTTCGCCTTCATCGGCGATAAGCCGGAGGAAGCCCTCCGGAACGGCTTCGCGAACCACTGCTGCAATCGCCTCCGTGGCCGAGGCAAAATCGCCGCTGCGTTGCAGCGCCAGGCAGCGCAACACGCGCAGTTTAAGTGCGCGCCGGTAACGGAACTGAGCCGTCGCCTCGGCGATGTCGCGATCGATCAACGGCAGGACTGCGCGCGGGTCACCAAAATGAATTTCCCAACGGTGCCGGGCCAATTCCATATAGTCGAGCTCATTGGCCGGAAGACGCTGCCGGCCAATACGTGACCAAAGCGCTGCGTCATCAGCCCGGTTCAGCTCATCCTTCGCAGCATGCGCATTACCCCGCAACAGGAGGAATTTACTGCGTTCAAGCTTGGCGTTGGCGACCAAGCGTGGCAAACCGCGGTGATGACCAAGATGTTCCAACGCCCCCAATACTTCGAAGCTTTCACCAACCTCCCCGCGGCAGAACGCAATGCGTGCCATGATGATATGACCGGTGCACATTTGATCGGGCAAACCGATATCGCATATCAATGGCAGATAACTGTTGATCAATTGCTCGGCCGCAGCGAATTCATTGGCTTCGTAGAGTGCTTCCGCATACAACAGCCCCGCCCAGGCATTGCCTTGCGTATAGTTGATGCGTGCAGGGCTAGTACTGCTCAACGCCATCCGAAATCGCGCAGTGGCTTGCCGTAGCCTGCCGGCCTGCAAATCCAGCACACCCTCGAGCGATTCCGCGTACATGCGGTTGAAAATGCTCTCGCCATGGGTGCGGCGGGCATCGTCAATCAAGAGTTGCGCCTGTTGACTCTTGCCCATCACGATAAGCACATCGGCCATTGCATTGCTCAGCACACTGTCGGCAAAGGCGTTGCAAGTCGGCAAACTGGCAAGACTAGCCTGCCCAACGGCAAGCGCTTCGTCGTACCGGTCTTCCATGGCCAGCAATACTGGCCGCTGGGCATTCAGGTGAGCCTGTAGCTCAGGGTCCAGATGATCGGTATAATCCGGCCGCTTCAATTCGCGGGCGACGCTTAGGGGACCCTCAGTAAACAGCCTCGACCATATCCGGGCGGCCCTCAGCATCGGCACGTTTTTTAAGGCGTCCTCGGGAATCGCATTGAACCACCGCGATAACAGGCGCATGCGGCCAGCCTCCAGTAGGCTCTTCGCAGCTTTTCCCAATAGCTCGAGGACCAAGGTGATTTCATCGCCGACGATGGCATGTTCAATCGCCGGCACCAGACGATGGTGCGATGCATACCACTGCGCCGCGCTTAAATGCAGTCTTTTCTGCTCACCGGGATACTCACGTCCCAAGCGGGCACGCAGGAAATTGGCGAACAGGCTGTGATAGCGGTAGCTGTTGCCCTGCTTGGCGGGCGACACCAAGAATAAATTTTGGTCGGTCACCGATTTCAGGACGCTTTCCACGTCGAGTTCCGGCATCAGCGCTTGACATAAAGGCTGGTCGATGTCCCTGAGTATGCTGGTTTTCAGGAGAAACCGTCGAATCTCCGAGGTCTGGCGATCAAGCACATCTTCCACAAGGTAATCGGCGACTTCACGCGTGGTGCCGGAAAAATCGCTCACTACCGCATCGCTAGAGCCGCTACGTTCGATCGAAATCGAAGCAAGCCATAACGCGGTAATCCAGCCTTCTGTTTTGACGTGCAAGCTGCTGATGGCTTCCGCCGATAAGGCCTGCTGGTGACGCAAGCGGAGGTATTGCCTGGTTTCGCTCTCAGTAAACCGGAGCACATCCGCGTCGAGTTCCAACAACTGACCTTGGGCCCGCAATTTCGCCAATCCCAATGTCGGCTGGTTGCGGCTTCCGACGATGACTTGCGCCCCCCGCGGCAACGACGCAATAATTGTTTTTACCAGCGCAAATACCGCTGGCTCATGGATATTTTCAAATTCATCCAGAAAAAGCGCGAACGGTGCAGTACAGCAGGACAACAGATGGTCCAGGTCAAACACAGAAGCAGGGGGCGACGAACAGATCCCGGCCGCGGCAAACGATGCATTCAGGCAGTGCAAGAAACGCGATGCGTCGTTGTCCGCATGATCCAGCGTCAGCCACGCACTCTTGATTCCGCCCTGGCAAAGGCGCTTGCACAATTGATGCATCGACGTGGTCTTCCCGAACCCGGCCGGCGCTTGCACGACAATAAGCCTGGCCCGCATGCCGTTAGCTGCCGACCTGTCACAAAATGCCAGCCGGGCTACTTCTGCTTGCGGTGATACCGGGGGCATCAATTTTGCAGAGGGTATGTTGGCTGGCAATTCGTTACGGATGATCTCCATGGTGCCACTCCCCTAACGGCCGAAATGCTCGCGAATAATGGGCGAAATCGCGCGCAATATTGTTACCCAAGGCATGCCTTTAACGGCAGCGCTGCATTGGTCAGGATTTCGCGGTCGGGCTTGGCTCTCGCCAACAACAGCACACGACCCTGAGCAAAGTCGGCGGGTGCATTCACGCAGTCGAGCGCAATGACACGTCCTTGCCGCAAATAAATGATGGAAAACTTGCGTTGCGCCATATCGCCACGCACAAGGCACTCATCGTAGCCAATCGATAGCCCGACAGTTTGCAGCCGCAAATCGTACTGGTTGGACCAGAACCATGGGACCGAAAAATAGTCCTGCCCCTGTCCCATGATTTCCTTGGCCACTGTGATGGCCTGGTCCGTCGCATTCTGGACCGATTCGAGCCGGATCCGTTGGCCGTCTGCAAATTGGTTTTCGTGTGCGGCGCAATCGCCCAGTGCGAAGATATCCGGCAGCGAAGTACGGCAGCGCACATCAACGTCAACGCCATTTTTCCCTGCGGCTCCCGCAGCCCTGAGTGGCGCAACGGCCGGTTCGATACCTATCCCTGCGATCACCAGATCGGCAGGCAACAGCGTATTGTCCGACAACCTGACTGAGCGAACCCGGCCACCCTTTCCTTCCAGCGCCTGGATTCCGCTGGCAAGCTGGAAATGGACGCCATGCTCGGCATGGACCTGCTGGTAAAAGCCGGACAGCATTGGGCTCGTTACCCGCGCCAGTACCCTGTCCAGCGTTTCGACGATGGTGACTTCCTTGCCCATTTTGCGCAGAGACGCCGCCGCTTCCAAACCGATATAGCCGCCGCCGACGACCACGACGTGCTCTGTTCCAGGTAATTCAGCAATGAGACCGTCCGTATCGGAGCGCTTGCGTATAGTATGAATACCGCCCAGCTCGCTCCCGGGACACGACAGCGTACGCGCCTGCCCTCCAGTCGCCCACAGCAGCTTGCCAAAACCAAGCACGCGGCCATCGTCGGCCGTGACAATATGCGCATCAGCATCAATCGAGACGATGCGCCGGCCCAGCAGCAAGTCGATGTTCCGCTCTTTCCAGAAACTGTCGGACCGTATCAGCATGCGCTCAAATGGTTTGGTACCCGCCAGATACTCTTTGCTCAGCGGCGGCCGGTCATACGGTGGCGACGGCTCGTCGCCAACCAGTCCAATCGACCCAACGAAATTGGATTGCCGCAGGGAGATAGCGGCTTGCGCGCCGGCGTGGCCAGCGCCGACAATCAGCACATCGTATTGAGTGTTCATCGCGTATTACTCTTCTGGTGCGATTTCGACCACCAGGCCCTCACAGGTCTGCGTCACGGGAATCTGGCAAGCAAGCCGGGAACCTTCTTTTCGGTAGAGAATGCTGCTCAACATGGCATCCTCAAGGTCATTGACGACCGCCAATTCCGGGCTCCCCTGGACGACGTACACGTGGCAGGTCGCGCAAGAGCAGCATCCGCCGCACAATGCGCGCATCTCGTCCACCCCGGCCTCGCGCATTGCCTCCATCAGCGACAAATCGTTGGCGGTATTGATTTCCAGCTCTTCGTTGCTACGAAGGCGTATTTTGATTGTTGACATCGCTTGCTCCTCTTTCATGTTTCGACAATTGCGCCACTTAAGGTATGAGGACTGCCTTGATGCAGTTCCCACGCAATTGCTCTTCTACCGCGTGATTAATTTCGTCTAAGGCATAGGTTTTGATCAGTTTTTGTATCGGGAAGCGGCCCGCCTTGATGTGCGAAATCAGCTCCGGGATAAAGATGTCGGGATCGCTGTCTCCTTCGATAATGCCGTGGATGCGATGGCCAAAAGTGATCAGCGAAGCAAGATTCACCGATACGGCGCTTTCCGGCTTGGGAGGAACTCCAACCAGTCCCAGCAAACCACGGCTGCCCAGCACTGACAGCGCGGTCGCGACCACGGCCTCCAGGCCGCTGCTTTCAAGCGCGAAATCGACACCGGCAGGCACGATGGCGCGTATCGCCTCGGCCACATTGCATTCAGCGGGAGAAATCACATGATGTGCGCCCAGCTCCAGCCCAAGCTGACGACGGGCTTCGACAGGCTCCACCAGGATGATGGTCCCGCAATCACGGATCTTTGCGCCCATGACTGCGGCCAAGCCGACGGGACCACCGCCGAAGATGACGATGGACGAACCGGCCGGGCATGCAAACGAGTTCATGACGGCGCCGGCGCCCGTCTGCAAGCCACAGCCAAGTGGTCCGAGCAGCTCTAACGGAAGGTCGCTATCGGCAACCTTCACAACATTGCGTTCGAACGCCAACGCATGCGAAGCAAACGATGACTGGCCAAAGAAGTGTGCGGAAACCGCTTGCCCGCCTACGCCTACGCCCGAGGTGCCGTCGGGCCGCGTGCCCAGGAAATTCCGTACCGGGAATTCGTGGCAATAGGCAGGCAAGTGATCGTGGCATTTGCCACACACGCCGCAACTGGCGAAGCTCAGCACGACCCGGTCACCGGGCTTAACCTTGGTGACGGCGTCACCAACCTTCTCCACTATGCCCGCGCCCTCATGGCCCAATACCGCCGGCAGAGGAATAGGAATGAACTGGTCACGCGCAACGAGGTCCGTATGGCACAAACCCACCCCGACGATTTTGATCAGGACTTCGTTTGACCGGGGGTCTTCCAGCGTAGCATGTTCAATCGTGAATTCCTGATGCGCGGCACGCGCGAGCGCTACCTTGATTTCCATCTGTCGTCTCCTGTTTTTATACGTCAAATCCGGTTTTTCCAAGGCACTGGCAAAGCAGTCCCCCTGGGGGCGTTGCCCCCATCAAAAAAAGCGCAATACATCGTTACTTAGCCCGGTTGCGTAGCCTGTATTGGCTTGGCGTTTCCCCCGAGCGCCGGGTAAAGGCAGTGGAAAAATGCCCTTGGTTGCGGAAGCCCAGAGCGTCGGATATCTGCGAGATGCGCATGTCCGATTGCACAAGCATCAGCTCGGCCATATTGAGCCGGGTGTTCATAACAAACTGATGCGGCGTGACGCCCATGGCCTTGCGGAACACGCGGCAAAAATGCCATGGCGTCAGGCCGGCAATCTTGGCCAGGCTTTCGACGGTGTGATCCTGACCTGGCACATTGCGAATTTCCGCCAAGACCGTGCTCAGCCAATAAGCCGACGACTGGACGGTAGGAATTTCACTCACTGGCTTCGGTTCGCAATAACGAACGAGATGTGCATTCAGCGCGCCCATCATCGCGTCGATGTAGCTATCGCGCTGGGGCGACTCCGGTTGATACAGCTCACCGACAATTTGCCGCGTCAGCGCCACGCCCAGAGCATCGGAAAACGCAAACTGAATCCGTTGCTCGTTTTCCATTGACCGTTGCGTTTCGAGATTGGGCAGGCTGAACGTTACGACATCCAGCTCGCCATCGACCAGCCAACGTGTGGGAACACCGCTCGGCATCAGCGTGACGTCGCTCGGCTTCGAACTGGCCTCACTCCAGCCCTCGCCCTGCCACACTTTGATCGCTGGCTTGCCGCCAATATGCACCACGTAAGTAGGGCACGGTAACGCAGGCAGGGAATAGCTGCCCACCAGCTGGCGCCACCTGCATATGGTAACGGCGGTCTCATCCAACTCGAGCTGCTTATCCGGCGCGCAGCTCAAGATGTCGGAAATGATCGATTCGTTACTGGGTTTAGCCGAATGCGCCATGGCGCCTCCCAAATTAGCCTACCAGGCGAACGTTGAGGTTCTTCAATCCATTCAGGAAATTGGAACGGAACCGACGCGGCGGCTCAACCACCTCGAATCGCTTCACCCGTTCAGCCAGGATCCGAAAGGCAACACGCAATTGCATCTCAGCCAGACGCGAACCCACGCAGACGTGCTGTCCGGAGCCAAAGCCGACATGCTGCGGCCCCTTGCGCCCGACATCAAACATATCCGGATCCTTGAAGACCGACTCATCACGATTGGCCGCGATGTACCACATTACCACCTTGTCGCCCTTCTTAATCGCCTGGTCGCCGATCATGGTGTCGACCACCGCCGTGCGACGCATGTGCATGACAGGGCTGCTGTACCTGACCATTTCAGCCGCGGCGGTCGACAGCATCGCGGGGTTTTCCCGGATCCGGTCCCACTGTTCAGGGAATTGGGAAAACGCATTGACGGTGTGGCTGATGGTATTGCGGGTGGTTTCATTTGCCCCCACCATCGCCAAAATCATGTTACCCAAAAACTCGCGGAACTCAACGGGCTTACCCTCAACCACAGCGTTGGCAAACAGGGACGCGATGTCCGCACCGGGAGTGACGCGGCGGGTCGTGAACAGTTCCTGCGCAAAGGCGGCAAATTCACCCAGTACTTTGCCGATTTCCTCGGGCGTCTTGCGGAACTCGGGATCGTCCTCACCCACAAATGCGTTGGTCCAATGGTAAAGCTGGATCCACATTTCGTCGTCAATGGCAAACAACTCTGTCAACGTGAACAATGGCAGCGGCGCTGACAGAAGCGGTACCAGATCGACCACTTCATTGAGTGGAATTTTCGAGATCAGACGCTCCGCCCTGGCCTGTATCCGCTGCTCGATATCACCCAGGCGTGCCGGTGATACGGCCGGCATGACCAGTTTGCGGTACTCGGTATGATGGGGCGGATCAAGGGAGATCATGGGCACGCCAATCGCCGAATCCCCGCCCCCTACCAGGCCAACCTCATTCTCGTTGAAAATGCGGTGCCCACCATATTTGTACGCCGACGAAAATATCTCAGGTTGACGGGAAATCGCCACAATATCGGCATGCTTCGTGACTGCCCAGAATCCACTGCCATCGCTTTCAGGATTCCAATTGCAAGGGCTTTCACGGCGTAGCTTTGCGAAAGCTTCATAGGGCACCGAATTAACATAAAGATCCGGATTTTTGAGGTCAAGCTGCAACATTTTATTTGTCTCCTAACGTCTTTGCGCTTCCCGAGGGCGCTACCACAGCCGCCGCTCGGGTCAGGCATTTTTATATTTTCAGCAGAGCAATCCGACTTACTCTGTTACACCGTCTGCACTGCACTGATCTGAACTGACAGATACCATGATACAAGGCATTTACCTGCACCATTTCTCTGTACTTGCGCCACTATTTACCGATTCCTGCGCTTTGTTGCACGACTTGCGTAGTGCTTCGGCTTTAGCAGCCACCGGGCCGCGCCCCCTGAGCAGGAAGTGCGACAAGGCAGGAATCAGGATCAGCGCACCGAGCATATTCCACAGGAACATGAAGGTCAGCAGGATGCCCATGTCGGCTTGGAACTTGATTGGGGACCATGCCCAGGTCACCACGCCGGCCGCGAGAGTGACACCCACCAGAGCAACCACTTTGCCGGTAAAGCTGACGGCGGTCTTGTAGGCCTGCTCCAGGGATTGCCCCGCGCGCTGGTGCGCCAGCTGGACGCTGAGCAGATACAGGGCGTAGTCGACACCGATCCCGACACCCAGGGCTATGACAGGAAGCGTGGCTACTTTTACGCCGATTCCCAGCATGACCATTAACGCTTCGGCTAGTATGGAAGTCAGCACCAGGGGAACGACCGCCACGACGACAGCGCGCCAACTGCGGAAGGTGATGAAGCAGAGCACGATCACCGCCAGATAAACATAGGCCAGCATTTGTCGATTGGCATCGCGGACGACGATATTCGTTGCAGCTTCGATGCCGGCACTACCCGCCCCCAGCAGAAACTCGCGTCCACCTTCATTGTGCTGATCGGCAAACTGTTGCGCCGCGTGGGCAACCCGGTCCAGTGTCTCGGCCTTGTGGTCGGTGAGATAGGCAACCACCGGCATGACGGAGCATTCCGCGTTTAACAGCTCCGTACCCGACCCCAGGATATCGTGGATGGACGTGTTGGAGATTTTTTCATTGCGGAGCGTGGAACTCCACTTCGGGTTGCCTTCAAAGGTGCCGGCCACCTGGTTGGCCAGGGTATCGACGAACGATACCGTGGTTTGCACACCAGGAACCTGGCGCAATTCCCACGCCAGGCGGTCAACCTCGACCTGCGTTGCGTAGCGTTCACAGCCATCCTTGGGTGTCTTGACCAGTACAGCAAACACATCACTCGACAATCCATAGTTTGCCGTGATGTAGGCATTGTCCTGGTTATACCGGGAATCCGAGCGCAGCTCCGGTGCGCCGCTGTCCAGGTCGCCAATTTTAAGATTGAGGCTCACCATGAAGCCGACCACGGCAAGGATGCCGGCGCCGAGTACGGTCACTATCGCCCAGCGGCGTTCAGTGAAACGGCCCAGCAGCATCCACGTGGCCCCCAACCCGCTGCCCCGGTACTCGTCGTTCTCATCAGCCAGCGCACGCCTTGCCGCTGCTGCGCTCACGCCGACATAGGACAACAGTACCGGCAACAGGATCAGGTTCGTAAAAATCAACACCGCCACACCGATGCTGGCAGAGATGGCGAGATCTTTGATAACGGGAATGTCAATCAGCATTAATACGGCAAAGCCAACCGCATCGGCCAGCAACGCCGTCACGCCGGCAAGGAACAGGCGCCGGAACGTGTAGCGCGCGGCGATCAGTTTGTGGGTCCCTTTGGCGACGTCATTCATAATTCCGTTCATCTTTTGCGCACCATGGCTAACGCCAATCGCAAATACCAGGAAGGGAACCAGGATGGAGAACGGATCAAGCTGGAAACCGAATGCGGTAACGATGCCGACTTGCCATAAGACTGCCACCAGCGAACACAGCACCACCAGCGCCGTACTACGCGTGCAGCGGGTATAGGCGTAAATGATGAGGGTGGCAACCACAGCCGCCGCCACGAAGAACAGCATCACCTTGACAATGCCATCGATCAGATCGCCCATCAGCTTGGCAAAGCCAATGATATGGATGCGGATCTTCCCGGATTGAAGCGGCGCCAGCTTGTTCTCCAGCTCCGTTGCCGCTTCGTATGGCTTGCGTACTTTATCCTCGAGCAGGCGGGAAAAAGTGCCATAGTCGAGAGGCTGGTCGGTGTCGGGATTTTTCGACAGCAAGGGCACCACGATCATGCTCGACCTGTAATCGTTGGCCACCAGGCTTCCCACGATGCCTGCCCTGGCGATGTTTTGCCGGACTTGCTCCATTGAAGCTGGCGACCCGTCGTACGTGTCCGGGATAATGGTCCCGCCGGCAAAGCCCTCTTCGGTGACCTCCGTCCACCGTACCAGTGGCGTCCACAGCGATTTCATCCAGCTGCGATCCACCCCGGGAGTGAGAAACAGGGTGTCGTTAATTTTTGCCAG
This sequence comes from Massilia cavernae, assembly GCF_003590855.1. Lineage (GTDB taxonomy): Bacteria > Pseudomonadota > Gammaproteobacteria > Burkholderiales > Burkholderiaceae_D > Telluria_A > Telluria_A cavernae. Next base: position 72 of record NZ_QYUP01000149.1, on the reverse strand, counting down.
CGCCGCCAGGTATTCTGCATCGAAAATGTCCCCCGACGTGTTCTCGACGACCACCCGCACCGTATTGCCCAG
>NZ_QYUP01000148.1 GCF_003590855.1 Massilia cavernae | reverse complement strand
GCGTGCGCCGGGTCGTCGAAGCCGAGCGCGGCCAGGCGCGCTTCGACCGCTTCCAGGCTTTCCATGTCGAGCGGTTCGGCCGCCGGTTCCGATCCATCGCCTTCGCTCTTGTCGCTGAAGATGGCGTCGAACTGCGCGGCGACGAACACGCGGTGCTCGTCGAGCCGCTCCAGCAGGGTGGCCACGTCGGGCATGCCCATCATGCGCGCCACCGCCTGCCGGTCTTCCTGCCGTGCGGGCAGGGTGTGGGTCTGGGCGTCGTCGAGGTACTGCAAGCGGTGCTCGAGGTTGCGCAGGAAGGTGTAGGAGTCGAGCAGGCGCGCCACCGTGTCGGCGCCCATCAGCTCCTTGTCGGCAAGCAGGCGCAGGGTGGCGCGGGTCGAGCGGTCGCGCAGCGCGGCGTCGCGGCCGCCACGGATCAGCTGGAACACCTGCGCCAGGAATTCGATTTCGCGGATGCCGCCGCGCCCCAGCTTGACGTTGTTGCTGCGGTCCGGGTGCAGCCGCTCCTGGCGGTTCACCTCGGCCCGGATCTGCGCGTGCATGTTGCGGATCGCGTCGATCACGCCGAAGTCGAGGTAGCGGCGGTACACGAAGGGCCGCACGACGGCGTCGAGGGCGTCGATGTCGGCCTGCCGGCCGGTCACGGCGCGCGCCTTGACCCAGGCATAGCGTTCCCACTCGCGGCCCTGCACGATCAGGTATTCCTCCACCATGTTCAGGCTCGCCACCAGCGGCCCCGAGGCGCCGTTCGGGCGCAGCGCCATGTCGACCCGGAAGGTGAAGCCGTCCTCGATGATCTCGGACAGCGCCGCGATCAGCTTCTTGCCAAGCCGGTTGAAGAATTCATGGTTGGACAGCTGGCGCTGGCCGGGCAGGGTGGCGGCGGTTTCGCCATCTTCCGGATACACGAAGATCAGGTCGATGTCGGACGAGACATTCAGCTCGCCGCCGCCCTGCTTGCCCATGGCGAGCACCATCATTTCCTGCGGCTGGCCCGAGTCGTTGCCGACCGGGGTGCCGTGGCACTCGACCATCTCGGCCATGATCGCGGCCAGGTGGGTGCGGATCGCGAAATCGGCCAGGCCGGTCATGGTGTCGACCACTTCTGCCAGGTCGGCATGGCCTTCGAGGTCGCGCCGGATCAGGCTCGCGACCACCAGGTTGCGCAGGCGGCGCATGGCGCGCGGCGCCGGGATGCCGGCTTCCAGTTCCACCGCCAGCGCCCGCTCCAGGTCCAGCTTCGATACCGGATGGCGGGCGACTTCCGCCACCCGCTCCTCGCGGCCAGGGCCGGATGCGACCCAGCGTTGGTAGAAGCGCGAGAGGGAAACATTGCTCATATTGAATGTAAGGAAGAGTTAATGTGTGCCTCAACTGCTGCCCCTATGGGGTAGAATTGGGCCGCGCACCTGTACAGGACAGGTCGATGGTAAGGTAGGCAACGGCATTGATGCAAGCGCTCTCTTATTCACCAGACAAAACACGGCGAGCCCTTTTATTAGCTTATTGATGCAGAACCGGGAACACGAGACCGCGCCAGCGCACGTACCTATGGCGGAACGCTGGCGGCGGGCCCGCGCATGCTATCGCATGGCCAACCTGGCGAGCCATCACGTCCTCGGATTCACCGTCAAGGCGGTCGCGCTGGTGTATTTCGCGTTCGCGATCCTGTTCCTGGTGCTGCGCTACGCCATCCTTCCCAATATCGACTACTACAAGGACGACATCGAACGCGCCGCCAGCCGCGCGCTTGGCAGCCAGGTGTCGATCGCCCGCATCTATGCCTCGTGGCGCGGGCTGCGCCCCAACTTCTTCCTCGGCGATGTCAGCCTGCGCGACGCCCAGGGCCGCCAGGTGCTGGCGCTGCCGAGCGTATCGGCCACGGTGTCGTGGTGGAGCGTGGCGGCGCGCGACCTGCGCTTCGAATCGCTCGAGATCATCCGTCCCGAACTGGACGTGCGCCGCACCGCCGACGGCAAGCTGTACGTCGCCGGCGTGCTGGTCACCGAAGGTCCGGGCGACACCGACGCCGGCGACTGGGCCTTCAAGCAGCGCGAGATCGTCATCCGCGAAGGCAAAATCAACTGGACCGACGAAAAACGTGCGGCGCCCACGCTGGCGCTGGACAACGTCAACATGCTGCTGCTGAACCGCTGGACCGAACACCGCTTCGGCCTGCGCGCCACGCCGCCGGCCAGCCTGGCCCAGCCGATCGATGTGCGCGCCGCCTTCTCCCATCCGCGCTTCGCGCGCCGCATCGCCGACCCGCGCCTGTGGAAGGGCGAACTGTATGTCGACGTGCGCCAGACCGACCTGGCCGGATGGACGCCCTACATCGATTATCCGTTCGAGATCAGCCAGGGCAAGGGCTCGGTGCGCGCCTGGCTGACGCTGGACGACGCCAAGCTGGAAGGCTTTACCGCCGACGTGGGCCTGGTCGACGTCAGCGCGCGCCTGCGCAAGACGCTGCCGCCGCTGGTGCTCAAGCGCGTCAGCGGACGCGTGTCGGCGCGCGAGACGGTGCCGCGCGGCGCCGAGGCGGGCAAGCCGACCTTCGAAGCCTACGGCCATACCGCGACCCTCACCGGCTTTTCGATCGAAACCGGCGACGGACTGGCGCTGCCGCCGACCACCATCAGCGAGACCTTCACGCCGGCTCGCGGGCGCACGCCCGAGCGCGTGGCCATCAGCGCCAAGGCGCTCGACCTGGCCACGCTCGCGGCGGTGGCGGCGCAGCTGCCGCTGACCGATCCGCAGCGCGCCATGCTGAACGACTTCGGCCCGCGCGGCCGGATCGAGGACCTGTCGGCGCAGTGGCAGGGCCAGTATCCGGCCATCACCAGCTACCGCATCAAGGGCCGCATGGTCGGCCTCGGCCTGCAGGCGCAGCCTGCGCGCGCGGCGCAGCCGGCCGAAGGCGGCAGGCCAGCGCTGGCGGCAGTGCCTGCGATTCCAGGCTTCGACAACCTGACCGGGGCGGTGGACGCGACCGACAAGGGCGGCGCCATCAACATCGATTCGCGCAATACCGTGCTGCGCCTGTCGGGCTATTTCGAGAACCCCGAGATGCCGTTCGACCATCTGGGCATGAGGGCGCGCTGGTCGTTCGAGGAAGGCGACCGCCTGCGGCTGCACCTGGACTCGTTCAGCTTTGTGCAGGGTGCGCTGAAAGGCGCGCTGTCCGGCACCCACATCATGCCGCTGGCTGAAAAGGGCCCCGGCACCGCCGACCTGAAGGGCACGCTGACAGGGTTCGAACTGAACCGCATCGGCAGCTACCTGCCCTTGCAAACGCCGCCCGACCTGCATCACTGGCTGACCGGCGCGCTCGAAGGCGGCGTGGCGAAGGACGTGACCGTGGTGCTGCGCGGCGACCTGGCGCAGTTCCCGTTCCGCGCCAACACCGCCGCCGAGCGCGCGCGCGGCGAGTTCCGCGTGGCCGGGCGCATCGAAAACGGCAAGCTCAATTATTCGCCCGGGAACCACGCGCCGGACGGCGTGTCGCCCTTGTGGCCGCAGGCCGACCGCGTCAATGGCAGCTTCCTGTTCGACCGCGTGCGCATGGAGATCCGCGGCGACACCGCCACCACGCTGGGCGTGGCGCTGTCGAACGTGAAGGCGGTGATTCCCGACCTTGGGCTGGACGACAAGATGCTGGAGATCGACGGCAATGCCGCCGGCCAGCTGCAGGAATTCCTGCGCTATGTCGCGGCCAGCCCGGTGCTTGGCTGGATCGGCCACTTCACCGACGACACGCGCGCCACCGGCAACGCCAGGCTGGGACTGAAGCTGCTGCTGCCGCTGTCGCACCTTCCGGACGCGAAAGTGAAGGGCAGCCTGCAGCTGCTCAACAACGAGGTGGTGCTTTTCAACGACCTGCCGGCGGTGCAGGGGGCGACCGGCCGGATCGAATTCTGGGAGCGCGGCGTCAACCTGAACGGCGTGGGCGGCACATTTGTGGGCGGCCCGCTGGCGCTGGCGGGCGGCACCCAGCGCGACGGCGCCATCGTCATCAGGCTGGGCGGCACCGTGGCGGCCGACGGCGTGCGCAGGACCTTCCCGTCGCCGGCGATGCAGCGCCTGGCCGGCCATCTGTCCGGCAGCGCGCGCTACACTGGCGCGGTCGAGGTACGCGACCACAAGGTGCAGGTGACGGTCGACTCCACGCTGGCCGGCATGGCGCTGGACTTCCCGGCGCCCTTGCGCAAACCCGCGGCTGACCAGATGCCGCTGCACTTCGCCATGACCGGCACGCCGGCGAGCGACGGCGGCATTTCGCGCGACGACATCCGCATTGCGCTGGGCAGCGCGATCAGTGCCCGCTACGAACGCCAGCGCCAGGGCCGCGAGCCGTGGCGCGTGCTGCGCGGTGGCATCGGCGTCAACACGCCGGCGCCGGAACCGGACAGCGGCCTGATGGTCAACGTCAACATGAAGTCGCTCAATGTCGACCAATGGGTTGCGGCCAGCAGCGCGATCGCCGGATCGAAGGCGGAGCGCGCTGCGCCATCGGCGGGCGGCGGGCTCGACCTGTCGAGCTACATCGTGCCGGACGTGATGGCGGCGCGCGCCGACGAACTGATCATCGGCGAGCGCAAGCTGGCCGAGGTGGTGGTCGGCGCCTCGCACCAGGGCGACACCTGGCAGGCCAGCATCGATTCGCGCCAGGTGTCGGGACACGTCACCTGGGAGGACTCGCCGACGGGGCAGGGCCTGGGCAAGGTCACGGCGCGGCTCGCTTCGCTGATCATTCCCGAATCCGCCGCCGAAGACGTCAAGGACCTGCTGCAGGCCGACCGCGGCGCGGCCGCGACCATACCCGGCCTCGACATCGTGGCCGAGCGCTTCGAACTGTTCAACAGGCAGCTGGGCCGGCTGGAGCTGCTGGCCAGTAACGCGCAAGCCCTGGCCGGGCGCGAATGGCGCGTCAACAAGCTGACCCTGGCCAACAATGACGGCAAGCTGAACGGCACCGGCAAATGGCTGACCAAGGACGGCAAGAGCAACACCAGCCTGAACTTCACGATCGACATCGCCGACGCCGGCCGGCTGCTCGACCGCTTCGGTTTCCCCGACACCCTGCGCGGCGGCAAGGGCAAGCTGAGCGGCGACATCGCCTGGAACGGCCTGCCCTACGCGCTCGACATCCCGAGCTTGTCCGGCCAGCTCAACCTCGACATCGCCTCCGGCCAGTTCCTCAAGCAGGACCCGGGCGCGGCCAAGCTGCTCGGCGTGCTGAGCCTGCAAGCGCTGCCGCGCCTGCTGAAGCTCGACTTCAAGGACGTGTTCTCGGAAGGGCTGGCGTTCGACGGCATCAGCGCCGACGCCATCATCAACAAGGGCCTGCTGCGCACCGACAACCTGAAGATGTGGGGCGTCGCCGCCACGGTCCTGATGGACGGCACCGCGGATATCGCCAACGAGACGACCAACCTGCATGTGGTCGTGATTCCGGAGTTTAATCTTGGAACGGGACCGCTGGTGTATGCGCTGGCGGTCAATCCGGTGGTCGGGATCGGCAGTTTCCTGGCCCAGCTTTTCCTGCGCGCACCGGTCATGAAGGCGCTGACCTACGAGTTGCAGGTGACCGGACCGTGGAAGTCGCCCGTCATCAAGCGGCTGGGCGCCCCGAAGCCGGCGGTACCGGCAGCCACCCCGAAAGCGGAGAAGAAATGACGAAGGTTGCAGCAGTACAGATGGTGTCCACGCCCAACGTGCCTGAGAATATCGCCACCGCGCGCCGGCTGGTAGCCGAAGCGGCCGCCACCGGCGCCGAGCTGGTGACCTTGCCGGAATACTGGCCGATCATGGGCATGTCGGATGCGGACAAGGTGGCGCACGCCGAACAGCCGGGCAGCGGACCGATCCAGGACTTCATGGCCGCGGCCGCGCGCGAACACGGGATCTGGCTGATCGGCGGCACCTTACCGCTGGTCTCGCGCGACGCGGGCAAGGTGATGAACACGGTACTGGTGTACGGGCCCGACGGCAAGCCGGTTGTGCGCTACGACAAAATTCACCTGTTCGGCTTCACCAAGGGCAGCGAATCGTATGACGAATCGCGCACCATTGTGCCGGGCGAATCGGTCGGCAGCTTCGAAGCGCCGTTCGGCCGGGTCGGCCTGTCGGTCTGCTACGACCTGCGCTTCCCCGAGCTGTACCGGGCGATGGGCGAGTGCGTGCTGATCGTCGTGCCCGCCGCCTTCACCCACACCACCGGCCTGGCGCACTGGGAAGTGCTGCTGCGTGCGCGCGCCATCGAGAACCAGTGCTACGTGCTGGCCTCGGCCCAGGGCGGCACCCACGCCAACGGCCGCCGCACCTTCGGCCACAGCATGCTGATCGACCCATGGGGCGAGGTCAAGGCGGTGCTGAAGGAAGGCGAGGGCGTGGTCAGCGGCGAGATCGACCCGGCCTACCTCGCCAGCGTCCGCGAAAGCTTGCCTGCGCTCAAGCATCGGACGATGTGACCAGAGGTGCGGACAGGCACGATGTGGCACAATGTCCGCTAACCAAGCCAAGCAACCGCTGAAAGACCTGACACATGAAACCATTCGAACCCAATCTCTCCTCGCTGGCCGTCGCGCGCGACGTGCTGCTGACGCCGTTCGGCCTCGACGAAGGCAAGATCCTGACCGCACTGGGGACGATGTTCACGCACAAGGTCGACTACGCGGACATGTACTTCCAGTTCACCAAGAGCGAAGGCTGGAGCCTGGAAGAAGGCATCGTCAAGACCGGCAGCTTCTCGATCGACCAGGGCGTCGGCGTGCGCGCCATCTCGGGCGACAAGACCGCCTTCTCCTACTCGGACGAAATCTCGCAGAGCGCACTGCTGGACGCGGCCGCCGCGACCCGCACCATCGCGCGTTCCGGCTCCGGCAAGATCAAGGTCGCCGGCAGCATGACCCAGCAGGGCGGGCGCTCGCTGTACCTGCCGCACGACCCGCTGGCCTCGCTGGACGCGACCGCCAAGGTCAAGCTGCTCGAACGCGTAGAGAAAATGGCGCGCGCCAAGGACCCGCGCGTGGTGCAGGTGATGGCCGGCCTGGCCGGCGAATACGACGTGGTGCTGGTGGCGCGCAGCGACGGCGTGCTGGCGGCCGACATCCGCCCGCTGGTGCGCGTGTCGCTGACCGTGATCGTCGAACAGGACGGCCGCCGCGAAACCGGTTCCTCCGGCGGCGGCGGGCGCTACGACTACGGCTACTTCAGCGACGCCATCCTGGAAAAATACGCGGCCGAAGCGGTGCAGTCGGCGGTGGTCAACCTCGACGCGCGTCCTGCGCCTGCCGGCCCGATGACCATCGTGCTCGGACCTGGCTGGCCTGGCGTGCTGCTGCACGAAGCGATCGGCCACGGGCTGGAGGGCGACTTCAACCGCAAGGGTTCGTCGACGTTCTCGGGCCGTATCGGCGAGCGCGTCGCGGCAAAAGGCGTGACGGTGGTGGACGACGGCACGCTGTCGGACCGCCGCGGCTCGCTGAACATGGACGACGAAGGCAACCCGACCCAGTGCACCACGCTGATCGAAGACGGCATTTTGCGCGGCTACATCCAGGACACGATGAACGCGCGCCTGATGAAGATGCCGATCACCGGCAACGCGCGCCGCGAATCGTTCGCGCACCTGCCGATGCCGCGCATGACCAACACCTACATGCTGGCGGGGGACAAGGACCCGGCGGAGATCCTGGCGTCGGTGAAGAATGGCCTGTACGCGGTGAACTTCGGCGGCGGCCAGGTCGACATCACCAACGGCAAGTTCGTGTTCTCGGCGAGCGAAGCGTACATGATCGAGAACGGCAAGGTCACCTATCCGGTGAAGGGCGCGACCCTGATCGGCAATGGCCCGGACGTGTTGAACCGCGTATCGATGATCGGCAACGACATGCGCCTGGATTCGGGCGTTGGCGTATGCGGCAAGGAAGGGCAGAGCGTGCCGGTGGGCGTTGGCCAGCCGACCTTGCGCATCGAAGACGTCACGGTCGGCGGTACGGCATAAATATCCGCATTCACCGGCGGAAATGTTGTTTGCTGCACTGCCGCGAAAATGCTTGCCAACCCGCCCGGAATGGCGTTATAGTCGTTTTCAACCCACAGGGATAATTATATGCGTTACGTAGCCTACTTTACCTTCCGTTTTTGGTTTAGCGATTCCAGCCTCGAGGCGGTGGAGTAGCGGACGGTTCACGTAGCAGCAAAGCGAGATCCCAGCACCTTTCCAAAAACCGCCAGAGATGGCGGTTTTTTTATTTCCAGACCATACAATCGAACTGACCACGGAGAACACCATGCCACGCACCGACGACTTGCGCATCAGAGAAATGAAGGAACTGACGCCGCCCGCGCACCTGATCCGCGAGTTTCCCTGCACGGGAATGGCGGAACAGACCGCAGCGGCGGCACGGATTGCACTGCACCGCATCCTGCACGGCCAGGACGACCGCCTGATGGTGGTGATCGGACCTTGCTCGATCCACGACACCAAGGCGGCGATGGAATATGCGCGCCGCCTCGCGGGCGAGCGTGACCGCCTCAAGGGCGAGCTCGAGATCGTGATGCGCGTGTACTTCGAGAAGCCGCGCACCACGGTGGGCTGGAAGGGTTTGATCAATGACCCGTACATGGACAACAGCTTCCGCATCAACGACGGCCTGCGCATGGCGCGCGAGCTGCTGCGCGACATCAACGAGCTGGGCTTGCCGGCCGGGACCGAGTTCCTCGACGTGATCAGCCCGCAGTACATCGCGGACCTGATCAGTTGGGGCGCGATCGGCGCGCGCACCACCGAGTCGCAGGTGCACCGCGAGCTGGCTTCCGGCCTGTCGTGCCCGGTGGGCTTCAAGAACGGCACTGACGGCAACATCAAGATCGCGGTGGAAGCGATCAAGGCGGCCTCGCAGCCGCACCACTTCCTGTCGGTGACCAAGGGCGGCCACTCGGCGATCGTGTCGACCAACGGCAACGAGGACTGCCACATCATCCTGCGCGGCGGCAAGGCGCCGAATTATGACGCGGAGAGCGTGGAGCAGGCCTGCCAGCAGAGCGCGGCGCAGGGACTGGCTTCGCGTTTGATGATCGATGCTTCGCATGCGAACAGCTCGAAGAAGCCGGAGAATCAGGTGCCGGTGTGCGAATCGATCGCGGCGCAGATTGCCGGTGGCGACGACCGTATCGTGGGCGTGATGATCGAGTCGCATTTGGTGGCTGGGCGTCAGGACCTGGTTCCGGGCAAGGAGCTGGTGTACGGGCAATCGGTTACGGATGGCTGCATCGATTGGGAGACCAGCGTGAAGGTGCTGGACGGGTTGGCGGCTGCGGTTCGCCAACGCCGCTTGCGTCAGGACGTGTAAGTCAACTCGGCGGAGAAAGGGAAGATTCCGGCCGCACCTAGGTGCGGGCAGGGCAGGGAGTGAAAGGAGTCGGGCGCGTAGCGCCCGCAGCCGTCCAAGTGAAAAAATGTTTTGAACTCTGGTGTTGGTCCACGGTCAAACTCCATAAGTGCTTCAGTATGCGATTACGCGCTGGGGCATGATTCACCAGTACCGCTTTTTCCAATTCGCAGTCGCCATCGGCGAGGTCGAAAGATATCCTGCGGATTGAATAAGAAGCTGGCTGCTTTCAGTCCGGCCTCCGTCTGGGGCATCAGACGCCAGCAGTGGGAATCCCCTTCCGTTCACGAAGTGGAGGATGTCAAGGACAGTGCAATAGTGCTCTTGAAGGAGCTTGCCATGAACAGACTTGTCCAGATAATTTATCAGCGAGAAAGCCGAGGCAGGTTAATGAACGCCCTCGGATTGTTCTGCGTCGCGGGTTCCGCAATCCTTTCAGCTATTCTGTTGGCGGCCACGTTCTGGCGATGATCCTCGCCGTGTGAGTGAGGACGTCTAAGTACGCCTAACAAAACCTTACCTCGACCTTCCACTACCGACCCGAAGCAGTCATCTTTGCTACGGGTTTAACTGCGCCAAATTGTGGGTATGCCGGGCACCCGTTAATCTCTTCCAGGAAGCCTTCGGCCAGGTAACGCGGGATCTTGTCGAATTCGCTGAGTACGCGGGCTCGAAAATCCTCATGTTCATGCCAGCGCTCGGCAGGAATACTGAAATAGTTGACAGGACAAACCGACAAGCTCAAACCAGGCCAATGTCTCTGCAAAGTCATCAGGTAGCGTCGGGTCGAGCATATTTTTCCGATCACGACGACACTTCGAATTGCAGCGAGGTCCATCACCTCAGCCACCCTGGCCCGGCCGAACCGTACGTTCTCGCCTGTGTTCGTTGCTGCAGTCTCCAGTATGAGAACGGCTTCAGGTATCCCGAGCCTGACCAGGCGCTCAGCGATCGTGTCTGCCTCCGCCAGAGGCGAGGACCCTGTCCTTCCACCAGATACCAACAGACGGCTGAACATGCCGTTCTGCCAGAGTCCATGCGCCACCTCGCAAAACTCAGGTACGCCATGGCGGGTCCCAAAAAGAAATCCGAGATCCGAAGCGCACGCCGGAAACGACGGCATGATGTATTCGGCAATGCTCTGCAAATCGTCATGTGACATAGGGGGACCCACGAAGAACTCAATCGACGAAGCGACCTGGAAACGCGCCGGCTGCGCGCTCTTATGCTGCCCCGGCCGATTGCAGGCGTTCGGTATGGCACAGTGTACGAGGTTTGTCGCTCTTACGCGGGTCGGTGAACATAGGCGCCATCCACGCCGGGGCTGAACGTCCCCACGCCATTCGGCGGTCGCAGGTTCGCACCGTCACCAGCGCTTGCTCGATTGAATTGTCCAGCGCTTCCTTAGAGGCAATACTCCAACCTGGACCGGTACCTATATGCTCAAGGCTGAGCAGGATGCCAGGCAGCGCCACCGGCATCGAGTACAGCATCGGCCGTTTCGATTCGTACAACAACGTCACCTTCCGCCTGATCTCGCGCATGGTGCTGTCGCTGCGCACGTCGGAGAATCTGACCAACTCGCTGACCCTGAACTACCGTTCGGGCAATCACGACCGGGTGCTGACGGAAGATGATGCGGCAGTTCGCGTCGTCAACGCGGACGACTCGATCGGGGGCGTGGTCGGCATGACGCGCGACGTCGACGACTATCTGACGCTCGACTACCAGCTCAAGGCGAAGGTCTACAAGGGCCTGACCCTGACCGCCGGTATCAAGAACCTGCTGGTTGACATCCTCCCCTTCGTGAACGGAAGGGGATTCCCACTGCTGGCGTCTGATGCCCCAGACGGAAGCCGGACTGAAAGAGCCCAGCTTCTTATTCAATCCGCAGGATATCTCTCGACCTCGCCTAAGGCGACTCCGGATTGGAAAAAGCGGTGCTAGTAGATCATGCCCCAGCGCGTAATCGCATACTGAAGCACTTATGGAGTTTGACCGTGGACCAACACCAAAGTTCAAAACATTTTTTCACTTGGACGGCTGCGGGCGCTACGCGCGGCTATGATGGCCGTTACACCGATCCGCTCGGCCGTACATTCTACGTGACCGCCAACTACAAGTTCTGAACTTTGTTGCAGTAGGCATGATGTGAAAAGACCCGGCTTGCCGATTGGCTTGCTGGGTCTTTCTTTTGGTGGACCTTGAACAGACGCCCCGAAGGGCGTTTATTCATGCTGAAAGATCCAGCAGATTACATCTTGACGCGCAGTCCAAGGTAGTAGCGGCGGCCGATCGGGTCATACGTACCCGCATCGGTTTCCGCACCGGTGGTGTTGCCAGGAATGCCGCTGATGATAGCCGGGGCCTTGGTGTTGAACGCGTTGTCGACGCCAACGTACAGGTCGACTTCCTTGCGCAGCGTGTAGGTCAGCTGGAAGTCGTTGTAGACCTTTTCCTTGATCTTGATCGCGCCTGCAGGCAGGTCGAAATCGCTCAGGAACACGTTGTCGAGCGAGGATTCGCCGATGTAGGTGGTGCTGGAGGTCAGGTTGAACTTGCCCCACTTGTAGCCGAGGAACAGGGCAGCCTTGTTCTTTGCCGCGCCGACTTCACCGTAGAACGGATCCGATTCCGCGCCAGGCAGCGGGATGTTGTAGCCATCCAGCAGGTGGGTCCACGACAGGCGCGCATTCAGGCGGCCTGCGCCGACCGTGTCGGACCATGCCGCGGTCGCGTCGACGCCTTCGGTACCGAGGCCGCCGCTGTTCGAGACGGCGGTGTCGATGAACTCCAGCGAGCCAGCGCTGTTGGCGCCGGTTGCCGCAGGACGGCGCTTGATGAAGTCGCAGAACGTGGTGTTGCCGCCGCCGTAGCAGCTGTCCAGCGCGTATTGGCGCGGTGTGCTGACGATGGCGTCTTCGATGTCGATCTTGAAGTAGTCGGCCGTGAAGGTAAACTTGCTCAGCATCGGAATCGAGCGTGGGGTCACGACGATACCAACTGTGCTCGACTTGCCTTTTTCTTCGCCCAGGTTCGGGTTGCCGCGGTTGTAGCCGGACACGCCTTGCAGGTCGGACTGGTTGACGGTGAAACTGCCGTTGGCGTTGATGTTCGCCATCACGCCAGGTGCTGCGCGGCATGCCGCGTCGCGTGCGCCGGCCGAGGTGGCGGTCACGCCTTCGCATGGATCAGCCAGGCCCGATGGGAAGTCCTGCGACGGTGGCGAGAACAGTTCGTTGATGTTCGGAGCACGGGTCGACAGTGCGCGGGTCGCGCGCAGCTTGACGTCGGCTACCGGCGCCCACTCGAAGCCTGCGTTCCAGCTGGTGGTGTTGCCGACGGTCGAGTAGTCGCCCAAGCGTACCGCGCCCAGGAAGCTCAGGCTCTTGGCGAATGCCTTGTCCTTCAGGATAGGGATGCGGGTTTCCAGGAAGGCTTCCTTGACTTCGAACTCGCCTTCGGTCGGAGGCGTTGCATTGCCCGCGTTCAGGCCAGCCTGGGTCAGTGCGTCAGGAATGCTGCTCGAGAATTCCTTGCGCCATTCGTAGCCCGCGGCGATGCCCAATGGGCCGGCCGGCAGTTCGAACGGTTCGCCGCTGATCGAGCCGCCCAGCAGTTTCTGGGTGGTCGAGGTTTCCAGCGAGCCCGGTGCGTTGACATACTTCAGTGCCGCCGGCGAGATGGTGTTGAAGCCGAACACGTTGATCGGTACGCAGCCCTGCAGGCGTGCGTTCGCGTCACGGCAGATCGGGGTGCCGTCGGCGCCCGGGATCGCTTCCAGCGCGTTGCGGAAGTTCAGCACGTTGACCTGGCCGCCCGAGTTCTGGGCTTCCTTGGTCGAACCGTACACGCCGTACACTTCGTAGTTCCAGTCCTTGACGGTTCCCTTCAGGCCGGTCGCCAGGCGGAAGGTGTCGCGCTGTGCGGTGCTGCCGCGGTTGCCCACTTCCGAGATGCGGCGGGTGAAGAAGTAGTCGCGCAGGCCGTCGCCGTCGGTGTCGCTGATGCGGTCGTACAGGTATTGAGGAACCAGCGGGTTGCGCACGACAGCGCCGTTGACGAACGATTCGGCAGGAACCTGGCCGCTGGCCGCGTAGATGTCGTCGGACCCCAGCGCGAACGGCTCCAGCTTGGTGGTGACCTTGGTCGACGCGTAGTTACCTTCGAAGAAGGCGCTGTGGTTTTCGCCCAGTGCCAGGTTGCCGCTGGTGGCGAAGTTGTAGCGTTCGGTCGGCACTGCGATGGTGCGGAACTCGGAACGGTTATAGCCGGTCGGCGCCTGGGTTGCGCTACCGTTGGTCGACGCCGGGATCGGGTTGCCCGCCGCGTCGTAGGTATAGCTGCCCGTATCGTGGAAGAATACGCCCTGCGGAGCGTAGCTCGAGAAGAACGGACGGCGTGGCTTGAACAGGTCTTCCGCCTTGCCGGTTAGTGCGCCTTCGGAGTACTGGTCGATCGCCGATGCGTCGCGGTCTTTCGAGTACACCGCGCCCTGGCGCGAGTAGCCGAAGTGACCCATGATGTTGCTGGCGCCGTCGGCGCTGGTGGTGCCGAAGGTCAGCGACAGCTTGCGCTTGGCGTCGTCGCCCTGTTCGCTGCCGCCAACCGAGGCGTCAGCCAGCAGGCCGTTGAAATTTTTCTTCAGGATGATGTTGACCACGCCCGCAACCGCGTCGGAACCATAGGTTGCCGATGCGCCGCCGGTCAGCAGTTCGACGCGCTCGATGAAGTCGGTAGGGATGGTGTTCAGGTCGACCGCGCTGTCGCCTGGAACGCCCGATACCACGCGGCGGCCATTGACCAGCACCAGGGTACGCGAGGTGCCCAGGTTACGCAGGTCGACGGTGGCTACGCCCGCGCTGGCGGTCGAGAAGTTCGAGTTGGTGCGGCTGATGGCCGGGGTACCCATGGTTGGGTTTTCCAGCAGCATTCCTGCAGGTTGGTCGCGCCGGACTGGGCGATGTCCGCCGAGCTCAGCACTTGCAGCGGCGATGGCGACTCGGCGTTTGGCGACGAGATGCGCGAGCCGGTCACGGTGACCTTGGCGATTGGTTCCTGGGCGGTTTGCGCGAACGCGGCCGACATGCCGAGGGTGACGCCACCCAGGCAGATCAGGCGGATCGAACGGGATAAGGCTTTTTCCAACATTGTGTTACTCCCTTGTGAATTCATTGGGCTTGCAAGTTTTTTCTTCTTGGCGGCGACGCGTCTTTACACGTCAACCGACGAAAAAATGGTTCGTGTTGCGAACGGCCTAATGAAATCACTGCGTAACTAGTGTTTCAATGTGTAAAGTTTGTAGACTTGTAGAATTTAACGATATTTTGACGGTTTGTTCAGTTTTTAACAGTTTTATTGCTGCGGCGCAGCATGTGCTTATGCAACAAGTTCCCATAAGTTGCAGACATCGTGCGCGCATCGTGCCTGCAACATTGTGTCAAGATCGCACGTTATATTGCGGTGCACAAAACGACGAGAAAATTGACTATACGTACAGCGAAAATGTCGTGTTTTCGTCATATTTACGGACGTAAATATTTGTTAATATTGTTAAGAATTGCTGCATTGCGGCGGGGTTTTGAGGGGTGGAACAGGGCGGTTCTGCTTGCGTTCAGCAGATCGGGGACAGACCCAGGGACAGACCCGGGACAGACCCAGGGACAGACCCCGATCTCGACCTGGATGGTGGTCTGTCCCCGAACTTATCGCCGAACTTATAGATGGTGGTCTGTCCCCGAACTTGGATGGTCTCACGGGCTGGGTCGGATGTTCTGGTTGCTGCGGAACAGGTTGTCGCCGTCGTACTTCGCCTTGATCTCCTTGAGCCGGCGGTAGTTCGGCCCGTAGGCGTCGGCTATCCGGTCGGATTCGTCCTCATTGAGGAAGTTGATGTACACGCCGCCTGCCGCGTGGGGCGCCGCCGCCTTGAAGAATTCGCGCGCCCAGGCCAGGCACTTGGCATCTTCGTCCGGGTCGAGCCAGCGGGTGTGCACGTTCATCGCGTACAGTGCGTGGCGGTGCGGGTAGGCCATCTCGTCCGGGGCGTGGGTATTGGCCGCGCCGCCGAGCAGTCCGAGGAAAATCTCGCTCTGGTCGGAAGGCAGCTTGCCGGAATACGCGATCACCACGTCAATGGCGGCGTCGCTCAGCTTGTTGAAGTTGTGGGACTTCCAGTAATTGCGTGCCGGCGGCACCAGCAGGGGGTCGAAGGCTTGCTGCCACGCGGTGTAAGGCACGGCGCCGACCTGTTCGCCCACCGGCTCGCCGAAAGCGCGCACTTCGGCGATGGCGGCGTGCACTTCTTCCGATGGCCGTGGCGAAAAGAAGGAGAGCGCCACTACGTCAGTCCCGTGCACCGCCGCCGGCAAGAACGGCAGAGGCGGGGCCTTGCGCAGCACGGCCCAAAGCGAAAGGTTGTCGTCCAGCGCCTCGACGTAGTCGCGGTACTTCCTGAGCACCGAGCTGGCCTGCGCAAACGGGAAAACAATCAAGCCGGCGGTGACCATCGGACCGACCGCGTGGAGCGCGAATTCGAATGTCGTCACGACGCCGAAGTTGCCGCCGCCGCCGCGAATTGCCCAGAACAAGTCGGGATGGCTGTCGGCGTCAATGTGCAGCCGCTCGCCATTGGCGATGACGATATCGGCCGACACCAGGTTGTCGATCGCCAGACCGTACATGCGCGTCAGCCAGCCGAAGCCTCCGCCGAGTGTGAGGCCGCCCACGCCGGTGGTCGAATTGATGCCGAATGGCGTCGCCAGGCCATACGACTGTGCCTCGTGGTCGACGTCGCCCAAGGTCGCGCCGCCCTCGACCCAGGCCCGCATTTCGTGCGGGGCTACCTGCACCGAGCGCATCCTGCTCAGGTCGATCACCAATCCGTCGTTGACCAGGGCGCTGCCGGCGATGTTGTGGCCGCCGCCGCGAACCGCCAGTTGCAGCCCATGATCGCGTGCGAAGTTGACCGCAGCCCGTACGTCCGCCGAACCGGCGCAACGCACGATCATGGCCGGGCGCTTGTCGATCATCGCGTTCCAGATCTTGCGGGCTTCGTCGTATTCCGGTTCACCCGGCAGAAGAAGGGCGCCCCGGATATTGCGTTGGAGCTCTTCGATTTCCATACCCCCGACGGTACTCATCATGCACCTCCGCATTTTGTTAGTTGACAAATCTTCAGGATAGGAAGGGCGGGGGCAATATGCAAGCGCTTGTCACCTCGGACCAGGCCTGGAAGCGGCGGCGCGATGGCGCGCAATGAAGTAACTGTTTGACAGTCCTGCCACTTTGAGGATTTTCGACCTCTCATCAAAGCTCCCCTCGAAGCAAAGTTTTGCGCTATCGTTACGCCTTTCTCCGCGGACACATCCGCGCCGCAACGAGAACCACTTGCATAAGAACTGAGACATGCTTGCATTCATCCTCCGCCGGTTATGGCAAATGCTGCCGACCATGGCGGGCGTCATCCTGCTGGTGTTCATCCTGTTCAACTGGGTGGGCGGCGATCCGGCCTACCTCCTGGCCGGCAAGATGTCCGACGCCGAGGCGATCGCCAACATCCGGCGCCAGCTGGGTGTCGACCAGCCCTACCATGTCCAGCTGTGGATTTTCGTCAAGCAGATCCTGACCTTCGACTTCGGCAATTCCTGGGCCACCGGCGAGGCGGTATCGCACATCATGTCGAGCCGCCTGGGCCCCTCGCTGACGGTGCTGATCCCGCTGACGATCCTGGAAACCCTGTTCGGCATCGGGCTGGCGCTGGCGATCGCCTTCGTGCGCGGCTCGCTGACCGACCGCGCGGTGATGGTGGCCTGCACCGTCGGCATGTCGATCAGCATCCTGGTCTACATCATCGTGTTCCAGTACGGCCTCGCCTACAAGCTGGGGCTGTTCCCGGTGCAGGGTTGGGGCGGCAGCCTGGCGGAAAACCTGCTGCGCTACGCCACGCTGCCGATCCTGATCGGCCTGGCGGTGTCGATCGCGCCCACGCTGCGCCTGTACCGCAGCTTCGTGCTCGATGAAGTCAACCAGGACTACGTACGCACCGCGCGCGCCAAGGGACTGCCCGAGCGCCGCATCATGTGGGTGCACGTGCTGCGCAACGCCGCCATCCCGATCATCACCCACGTCATGGCCAACCTGCCGGCGCTGCTGATCGGCGCCTTCCTGCTCGAACGCTTCTTCGGCATTCCCGGCATCGGGCGCGAAGTGATCCTCGCGGTCGAGCGCAGCGACTTCCCGGTGATTAAGGCGGTCACGGTGTACGTCGCCGCCGCCACCATGATCTTCAACCTGCTGACCGACCTGCTGTACCAGGCAGTCGATCCGCGCGTACAACTCAAGTAAGGCCACGCATGACGAATCAAACAAATCAAGCAAATTCGCCCGGCCTGTGGGCGCTCGCGTGGCGCCGCCTTCGCGCCGACCGCGTGGCGATGGCCGCGCTGGCGGTGGTTGGGCTGTTCCTCGCGATGCTGGCCTTGTCCTCGGCGGGCCTGGTTGCGGCCGACTGGGAAAAGGAAGTGGGCGTCAACTATGCGCCGCCGTCCTTCGTCGGTGCGCAGGAATCCTTCCTTGCCGGCGCCGACGGCCGCGCTGTGCTGCCGCCGCCCGCCAACGAATACGATCCGCTGGCCGCGGACATCGCCCAGTTGCGCGCGCAGGCCGGCGCCGCGCTGGCGCCCGAACCGCGCCGCGAAACGCTGCCGTTCGGCGCCGACAAATGGGGCCATGACATCATCAAGAAAACCATCAAGGGCGGCGAAACCTCGATCGTGGTGGGCCTGGTGGCGGCGCTGCTCGCGGTGTCGCTGGGCACCCTGTTCGGCGCCGTATCGGGCTACTTCGGCGGCGCGGTGGACGACGTGTTCAACTGGTTCTACAGCATTTTCACGTCGATCCCGTCGATCCTGATGATCCTGACGGTGGCCGCCGTGCTGCAGCAGCGCGGCGTGACGACCATTGTGCTGATCCTCGGCCTGACCGGCTGGACCGGGCCGTACCGCCTGATGCGCGCCGAGTACATCAAGCACAAGGCGCGCGAATACGTAATGGCCGCCGACGCCATCGGCGCTTCGCACACGCGCAAGATGTTCTCGCATATCTTCCCCAACGTGAGCCACGTGGCGCTGGTGCAGATGTCGATTTTGGTGGTGGGCTTCATCAAGGCCGAAGTGATCTTGTCCTTCCTCGGCTTCGGCGTGCCGGTGGGAGTGGTCTCGTGGGGCAGCATGCTCAACGAGGCGCAGAACGAGCTCATTCTCGGCAAGTGGTGGCAGCTGACCGCGGCCGCCGCCGCGATGGCGCTGCTGGTGACGGCCTTCTCGCTGTTTACCGATGCGCTGCGCGATGCGCTCGACCCGAAACTGAAATGAGGGCGGGCGAATGAATAGCGATTCCAATATGCTCCTCGAAGTACGCGACCTGCGCGTGCGCTTCCGCGTCGACAAGAAGAACAGCGTCGAAGCGGTGAAATGCATTTCGTTCAGCGTTCCGAGGAACAGCACGGTGGCGCTGGTGGGCGAATCGGGCAGCGGCAAGTCGGTCAGCTCGCTCGCCGTCATGGGCCTGCTGCCGCCCGAGACCACGATGATCGATCCGCAATCGAAGCTGGTGTTCGACGGCCGCGACCTGCTGTCGATGGCGCCGGCCGAACGGCGCGCGCTGTGCGGCAAGGAGATCTCGATGATCTTCCAGGAGCCGATGTCGTCGCTGAACCCGGTGTTCACGGTGGGCTACCAGATCGGCGAAGTGCTGCGCCGGCACATGGGCATGAACGCGCGCCAGGCGCGTGCGCGCACGCTCGATCTGCTGGGTGAGGTCGGCATTCCCGACCCGGCCAGGAAGATCGACGCATACCCGAGCCAGATGTCGGGCGGCCAGCAGCAGCGCGTGATGATCGCGATGGCGATCGCCTGCGAACCGAAACTGCTGATCGCGGACGAGCCAACGACAGCGCTCGACGTCACGATCCAGAAGCAGATCATGGACCTGCTTGCGAGCCTGCAGCGCAAGCGCGAGATGTCGGTACTGTTCATTACCCACGACCTGGGGCTGGTGGGCGAGATCGCCGACCGCGTGATCGTCATGCGCCACGGCGAGGTGAGGGAAGAGGGCGAGGCGCGCCAGGTGCTGGACGACCCGCAGGATTCGTATACGCGCGCGCTGCTGCACTGCCGCCCGAAGCTGGACCAGCGTCCGATCCGGCTCCCGGTCATCGACGACTACATCGCTGGCCGTGCCGCGCCGTCGATCGATATCCCGCAGCGCACGCGCGGCTATGCGCCGGGCGATACGAACGTGCTGGAAGTGCGCAACCTGTCCAAGAGCTTCTGGTTCCGCGAAGGGCTGTTCGGCAAGCGCGAATTCCGCGCGGTGAAGGACGTGTCGTTCACCCTCCCGCGCGGCAAGACGCTGGGCGTGGTGGGCGAGTCGGGATCGGGCAAGACCACGGTGGGGCTGACGCTGCTGCGGCTGCACAAGGCGACCGGCGGCACCGCGATGTTCGAAGGGCGCGACCTGGTCTCGATGAGCGACCGCGATTACATGGCCTACAAGCGGCGCATCCAGATCATCTTCCAGAATCCGTATGCGTCGCTGAACCCGCGCTTTACCGTCGGGCAGATCCTGATGGAGCCGATGCGCATCCATGCGATCGGCGCCAACGATGCCGAACGCCAGCGTGAAGCCATGCGGCTGCTCGACCGGGTGGGCCTGCCGGCGCAGGTCTTCCACCGCTACCCGCACGAGTTTTCGGGCGGCCAGCGGCAGCGCATCGCGATCGCGCGTTGCCTGACCATGAAGCCGGAGATCCTGGTGTGCGACGAGTCGGTGTCGGCGCTGGACGTGTCGGTGCAGGCGCAGGTGCTGAACCTGCTGCAGGATTTGCAGGATGAATTCGGGATGAGCTATATCTTCATCTCGCATGACCTTTCGGTGGTGAAGTACATGGCCGACCAGGTGATGGTGATGCACCAGGGCAGTGTGGTGGAGATGGCGAATTCGGATGAGCTGTACAGGAATCCGCAGCATGCTTATACGAAGACTTTGCTGGAGCGCGATGAGCCGAGGGGCGTCTGAAGCGAAAGCTCGCGGGTCCGCCTGCCCTTACCCGCCCTACGGGGTGGATTGACATGGTAGGGCGGATAAGGGCAATGCCCGCATCCGCGTGCCGGCGTCAGCGGGATGCCTGGCGGTAGGCGCGCTGCGCGCTTTCCCACCCTACATCTGAATGCGTCTTCCGCGCCACAGGCAAGCGGATTTCAGCGGCGTCCCGAATGCACAAAACGGATTTCAGCTAACATGATCGGATGCCCGACCTGATCGCCCTGCTGCAAACCTACGGTGTCCTCATCGTCTTCTCCATCGTGCTTGTGGAGCAGGCCGGCGCGCCGATTCCGGCGTTTCCCATCCTGATCGTGGCCGGTGCGCTGGCTGTCGACGGCGATATCAGCTGGGCCGCGGCAGTCGCCGTCGCGGTAGGCGCCTGCCTGATAAGCGACATCTTCTGGTTCCGCGCCGGCCGCTTCTACGGCAAGCGCATCCTCAACCTGCTGTGCCGCATCTCGCTTTCGCCCGACTACTGCGTCAGCCAAACCGAGGACAAGTTCCGCCGCTACGGCGCCAAGTCGCTGATCGTCTCCAAATTCATTCCGGGCTTTAACATCATCGCCTCGCCGATGTCCGGCGCCCTCGGCGTGCCCACCAGGCGTTTCCTCGCGTTCAGCATCACGGGCAGCCTGCTGTGGAGCAGCGCCGGCATCGCCATTGGCGCCTGGTTCCACACGAGCGTCGACCAAGTGCTGGACCTCATCAGCGAGGCCGGCACGACTTCGCTGCTGGTGCTGCTTGCGCTACTGGCCCTGTTCATCGCCTTCAAGTATGTCGAGCGCCGCCGCTTCCTGCGCGGCGTCCAGGTCGAACGCATCGGCGTGGGCGAACTGCTGCACCTGATGGAAGAGGGCATGGATCCGGTCATCGTCGATGCCCGCAGCGCCACCGCGCGCCAGCTCGAGGCCGCCATCCCCGGCGCCGTGATCTACGGCGACTGCGACCCTGGCAAGCTGATGGCCACGCTCGACAAGGACCGCCACATCGTCGTTTACTGTAGTTGCCCTAACGATGTAACCGCTGCTCAACTTGCGATGCAGTTCCTCGCCAATGGCTTCCATCGCACCCGCCCGCTGCACGGCGGCCTCGATTCCTGGAACGCCCATCACGGGCATCTGGTCGCCGAACGCCCCGACCCCTCCGAACCCAATCCCTGCGTCAGGTAGCAAGACTACGCGCCGAATCGGCCGAAGCCCCGCACCGCGATGCGAGAGGCATATGCACGTCCGTCAGCGACTTACGCAACAGTTAATGTACTAAAACTACAAAGAAAGCTTGCATTTCCGCCGCCTGATCCATTAAGCTTTGAAGTCCTAACCGATTTCATGCCATGACAGATCAGCAACATTCCCTGCCGCCTCAAATTGCCCAGCCTGCCAGCTTCGCCGACGGACCGCGCCTGCTCGCCGACATAGGCGGCACCAACGCCCGTTTCGCACTGGAGACAGCGCCAGGCAGGATCGAACTGATCGACGTACTTCCGTGCAAGGACTATCCGACCCTGTCCGCCGCACTGCGCGCCTACCTGGCGTCGCCGAACGTGGTGGCGGCTGGCATCGCCGGCATCCGCCACGCCGCAGTCGCGATCGCCAATCCGATCACGGGCGACCTGGTGCGGATGACCAACCATCACTGGGAATTTTCGGTCGAGGCGATGCGCATCGAGTGCGGCTTCGACACGCTGCTGGCGGTCAATGACTTCACTGCGCTGGCCTGCTCCCTGCCGCATCTGTCCGAGCTGCAAAAGGTGCAGGTCGGCGGCGGTGTTGCGCGCAAAGGCAGCCCGATCGGCCTGCTTGGCGCCGGAACCGGCCTCGGCGTGTCCGGCCTGGTCCCGGCCGGCGAAGGCTGGACCGCGCTGCTGAGCGAGGGCGGTCACGTCACTTTCTCGCCGGCGAATGAAACCGAAGTAAAGATCCTTCAATTCGCATGGCGCGAGTACGAGCACGTGTCGGCCGAACGCCTGCTGTCCGGCGACGGGCTCGAGCTGATGTACCGCGCGCTGGCCCATATCACCGGGCTGCCGGACGAAGGCCTGACGGCGCCCGATATTTCGCGCGGCGCGCTGGCCGGCGACTGCCCGCTGTGCACGCAGGTCATCGATACTTTCTGCGGCATGCTGGGCACAGTGGCCGGCAACCTGGCGGTCACGCTGGGCGCGCAGGGCGGTATTTATATAGGCGGCGGCATCGTTCCCCGCCTGGGCGAACGCTTCGCGCAGTCGCCGTTCCGCACGCGTTTCGAGCAGAAGGGGCGCTTCGTCAACTACCTGGCGCAGGTGCCCACTTACGTCATTACCGCCGAATATCCCGCCTTCCTCGGCGTGTCCGCCATCCTGTCGGAGAAGCTTTCGGGCTGAACGCCTGCGGCGGGTGCGCACCGGGGCTTTTGTCCGCGCCCGCATTTTATCGGGTACAATTGGGTCCAGTTGAAGGGAACGATGTCGATCGACCATGTAGCGCGCATGCCGGAGCCAGCCTCCTTGCCGCTGCGTCGAACCAGCGTTTCACTTGAAGAATCAACGGTTTGCGCCCAGACTGAATATGGCGGCCGGGTGAGCGGGTCAGCTCTCGCCACAGAAATATTCCGCCCAGCGCGCACCAGCCCGGGCGATGGAATCCAGTTTTAACGTGTCTCCGCCAACGCCGCTTTCCTGCGGCTTTCCGCTGTCATTCGTTCGACTGGTCTGTTTTCACGCAGCGTCTCGCAGCTTATTTGCACTACCTTGCACTATCCGCATACGACATCGTTATGAATACTGATGAGGCCAAGCTAGTCCTCGAAACCGCTTTGCTGTGCGCGCGCGAGCCGATGTCCATCCATTCGATGAAAAAGCTGTTCGTCGACGTGGACGACAACGGCAGGCCGATGGGCACCGGGGTCGGCGCCGACACCATCAAGCTGCTGCTGGAAGAGCTGCGCCACGACTGGCGCGACCGCGGCATCGAGGTGGTGGGCCTGTCGAGCGGATGGCGCTTCCAGAGCCGCCCCGAGATGAAGCAGTACCTCGAGCGCCTGAACCCGGAAAAGCCGCAGAAGTATTCGCGCGCCACGCTGGAGACGCTGGCGATCATCGCCTACCGCCAGCCTGTGACGCGCGGCGACATCGAAGAGATCCGCGGCGTCGCGGTGAATTCGCAGACCATCAAGATGCTGGAAGACCGCGGCTGGGTCGACGTGATCGGCCACCGCGAAGTAATCGGGCGCCCGGCGCTGCTCGGCACGACCAAGCAGTTCCTGGATGACCTGGGATTGAACTCGCTGTCCCAGCTGCCGCCGCTGCAGGAGATCAGCAGCATGCAGGGCGGTTCCTCCGCGATGGAAGAACTGGAGGCGGCCCTGCAGGAGAATTTTGAGAAAGCGGCTGCCGCGACGACGGCGGCCAACAACGATGGTGAAGGCAGCGGTGACGCGCAGGAGATTCCTGGCGACGTACAGCAGGCAGCCGGCGCCGACACTTCACCTGTTGAAGTCCCCATTTCCGACCCTGCGCCAGAAACACCTGTAGAAGAAGCGCCAGGTCAGCATGACCAAGAAACGAAAAATGAATCCAACTGATACTCCAGAGACTCCAGCCGGCGCAACGCCAGCATCCACCGACGCACCGGTGAAGGCAAAGCGCCGCACCAAGGCACAGATCGAAGCCGACGCGGCCGCCGGCGTCGAAGCGCCGAAAAAGCGCGCCGCGAAGAAGGCCGTAGCGGCCGAAGGCGAAGCGCCAGTCGAGGCGGCTGCGGAAACCGCGCCGAAAGCGCGCAAGCCACGCGCTGCCAAAGTGGTGGCGGCCGAATCGGTAGCGGCCGAAGCGCCTGCGCAGGCAGCGGCGCCAGCGCAGGCAGCTCCGGCTCCAGCTCCCGCGGTCCAGGCCGAAGCGCCTGCGGTTGGAGGCGAAGCGCGCCAGGAGCGCGGCCAGCGTCCACCGCGCGGCCCGCGCCAGATGCGCGAGCAGCGCGGCCAGCGCGAAGCGCGCAAGCCGCGTCCTGAAGGCGAAGCGGCAGCGGCGCCGGTCGCCGAAGCAGGCGCCGAGGCGGTCGTTGCGGCCGAGCGCGGCCCACGTCCGGAGCGCGGTCCGCGCGAACCGCGTGCCGATGGTCAGCCTCGTCAGAAGAAGAACAAGAAGGGCAATCCCGGCCTCCAGCATCACAAGAAGCCGCGCCAGAACGACGCCGATGCGGCGTTCTCGTTCGTCACGTCGGAAGCCTTCGATGCCAACGAAGGCGGACGTTCGCAGCCTGCCAAGCCAGTGCGCCGCGACCTGACTTCGGACGACGATGCGCCGAAGCTGCACAAGGTGCTGGCGGAAGCGGGCCTCGGTTCGCGCCGCGACATGGAAGACCTGATCGTCGCCGGCCGCGTGTCGGTCAACGGCGAGCCGGCCCACATCGGCCAGCGCATCCTGCCGACCGATGCGGTCCGCATCAACGGCAAGCTTATCCAGCGCAAGGTCAGCAACAAGCCGCCGCGCGTGCTGGTGTACCACAAGCCGGCCGGCGAAATCGTCAGCCACGACGATCCTGAAGGCCGTCCGTCGGTATTCGACCGCCTGCCGACCATGAAGGCCGGCAAATGGCTGGCCGTGGGCCGCCTCGACTTCAACACCGAGGGCCTGCTGCTGTTCACGACCTCGGGCGACCTGGCCAACCGCCTGATGCACCCGCGTTACAACATCGACCGCGAATACGCGGTGCGTACGCTGGGCGAGCTGGAAGAGGGCATGCGCCAGAAGCTGCTGGCCGGCGTCGAGCTGGAAGACGGCATGGCGTCGTTCACCAAGATCGCCGACGGTGGCGGTGAGGGCATCAACAAGTGGTACCGCGTGGTGATCGGCGAAGGCCGCAACCGCGAAGTGCGCCGGATGTTCGAAGCGGTCGGCCTGACCGTGTCGCGCCTGATCCGTACCCGCTACGGCATCATGACCTTGCCAAGCGGGCTGAAACGCGGGCGTTGGGAAGAGCTGGAAGAGAACACCGTGCGCGATTTGCTGGCTGCGTTCGGCGTCGAGAAAAAGGGTGGCAAGGCCGAGCCGCGTGGTCCGCAGGGCCGTGGCGAGCAGAAGCCGCGCGAAGCGGATGGCAACCGCATGGATCGTGCAGACGCAAACCGCAATGCGGATCCTTTCCCGCAAAAGCCGCGCAGCGGCCGCCCGGGCGGTGCGCCGCGCGGGCAGGGCGGGTTCGGCGCAGGCGGGTTTGGCCAGGGCCAGGGGCAAGGACAGGGTCCTCGCCAAGGGCAGGGGCCGCGCCAGGGTCAAGGCCAGGGCCAGGGTGGAGGTCAGGGCGGCCGCGGCAAGCCGGCAGGTGCAGGCGCCGGTTCGGGCCGTCCGCGCCAGCCGGACCCGCTGCAGACCACGTTTGGATTTGGTAATGCGAGCGGCGCGCAGCGTTCGCAGGGGCCGCGTGGCGCGGGGCATGGTGCGCCGCGCCGTGGACGTCGCGGGTAAGTGAACTCGCAAACGGCGTCAGCACGTCATTCCCGCGAAAGCCCCGGCGGCCCCGCGGTAATCCATGCTGAGCTCGCAGTACTGCCTGGGTTAGTGCTTACTCTCGCTCAGCATAGGTTCCCGCGGGGCCGCCGAGGCCTGCGCGGGAAGTCGTTTCCGCCAGTGGTGGGAACGACGTGCGAACGGTGTGTTCCCTTAGCAATTGTTGCTGCGCAGCACTGTTGTATGCTTGCTTATTTACCGTACGACGGATTGCGACGCAAGGGCCAATGCGCTATAATCCTCCGACTAATAAAAGTTCTTCACAGGGTTTTTGTGCAAGTGCTTTCATCTGGTCAGGAATTTAAGAAGATGGGCATGTGCCCATTTTTTTTTTGGTAAATTGTTTTTAGTGGTCCTTTACTTGGACCTGTGATCTGGAGAAATTGTTTGCAGCAATTTGATTTAATCGCCAGGACAGTTGGTGGCCTGGGTTACGAACTCGTCGAGGTAGAGTGGGGCGAGCGCGGAATCTTGCGCGTATATATCGATTTCACTGCAGCGGATTCGGCCGAAAAAGGCCCGATCACGGTTGAGGATTGCGCCACGGTGAGTCACCAGCTGTCGCACGTACTGACGGTCGAAAACGTCAACTACGAACGCCTCGAAATCTCGTCGCCCGGCCTCGATCGCCCGGTGCGTACCATGTCCGATTTCGAGCGCTTCGCTGGCCACGAATGCACGGTAAAACTGCGCGTGGCGATGCCCGGTACGGCGAACCGCAAGACCTACACCGGTATCTTGCAGGCCCCCCAGGGCGAAACACTGGGATTGGAATTTGAAAGTAAGGATGGTCCGGCGCTGTTGGAGTTTACGCTCGCCGACTTGGATAAGGCACGTTTGGTGCCGCAGGTGGATTTTAGGAGCCGCAAAGCATGAGTCGCGAAGTATTGTTATTGGTTGATGCGCTGGCGCGCGAAAAAAACGTCGACAAGGAAGTGGTGTTCGGGGCGCTCGAGTTCGCCCTGGCGCAAGCCACCAAGAAGCGCTATGAGGGCGAAGTCGACATTCGCGTCTCGATCGACCGCGAGTCGGGCGAGTTCGAATCCTTCCGCCGCTGGCACGTGGTGCCTGACGACGCCGGCCTGCAGCTGCCAGACCAGGAAATCCTGCACTTCGAAGCCGTCGAGCAGATTCCCGATATCGAAGTCGACGAATACATCGAAGAGCCGATCGAGTCGGTCGAATTCGGCCGCCGCTTCGCGCAAGACACCAAGCAGGTCGTCCTGCAGCGCGTGCGCGACGCCGAGCGCGAACAGATCCTGGTCGACTTCCTCGAGCGTGGCGATGCGCTGGTTACCGGCACCATCAAGCGCATGGAGCGCGGCGACGCCATCGTCGAATCGGGCAAGATCGAAGCGCGCCTCCCGCGCGACCAGATGATCCCGAAAGAGAACCTGCGTATCGGCGACCGCGTGCGTGCCTACATCCTGCGCATCGACCGCAACATGCGCGGCCCCCAGGTGATCCTGTCGCGCACCGCGCCGGAATTCATCATGAAGCTGTTCGAACTGGAAGTGCCGGAAATCGAACAGGGCCTGCTGGAGATTAAATCGGCTGCCCGCGATGCAGGCGTGCGCGCCAAGATCGCTGTCTACACCGCCGACAAGCGCATCGACCCGATCGGTACCTGCGTCGGCATGCGCGGTTCGCGCGTGCAGGCCGTTACCGGTGAACTGGGCGGCGAGCGCGTCGACATCGTGCTGTGGTCGGACGACCCTGCGCAGTTCGTGATCGGCGCGCTGGCTCCGGCCAACGTCTCGTCGATCATGGTCGACGAAGAAAAGCACGCGATGGACGTCGTGGTCGACGAAGAAAACCTGGCGATCGCGATCGGCCGTTCGGGCCAGAACGTGCGCTTGGCCGCCGAGCTGACCGGCTGGAAGATCAACATCATGACGGCCGAAGAGTCGGAGAACAAGTCGGCGGCTGAAACCGCGGCGGTTCGCGCGCTGTTCATGGAAAAGCTGGACGTCGACCAGGAAGTGGCCGACATCCTGGTGGAAGAAGGCTTCGCCAGCCTGGAAGAAATCGCCTACGTGCCGATCTCCGAAATGCTGGACATCGACTCGTTCGACGAAGACACCGTGAACGAGCTGCGCACCCGCGCCCGCGACGCACTGGTGACCGAGGCGATCGCATCGGAAGAAGGCCTGGAAGGCATGGACGAGCAGCTGGTCAACCTGGAGGGCATGGACCGCAACACGGCCGGCAAGCTGGGCCTGGCCGGCATCAAAACGGTGGAAGCGTTTGCCGCGCTTGCCTACGACGAATTCGGCGCCATCCTGGCGCTGTCGTCCGACCGTGCACGTGAACTGATCGGAAATGAGTTTAATGATGTGAGCGACGATGAGATGAAGCTGGTCGATTCGAAGTACGACGATCGTGCCAAGGCGCTCCAGGCAAAAGCCTGGTCCCTGGCAGAAACGGCCAAGGCTTAATTTGAGTATCTTTATCATCTCCGCGACACATAGAAAAGAGGACTGAATGGCGAGTAACAACGTAGCCCAATTTGCCACCGAACTGAAGATGCCGGCAGATTTGCTGCTGACGCAGCTGCGTTCTGCTGGCGTCGAAAAAAGTTCGACGTCAGATCCATTGTCGAAAGATGATAAGGATAAGCTGTTGAACCACCTGCGCCGTACCCACGGTGCAGCCGGCGACACCGAAAAGAAGAAGATCACGCTGACCCGCAAGGAAACCACCGAGATCAAGCAGGCTGACGCCTCCGGAAAATCGCGCACCATCCAAGTAGCGGTCAAGAAAGTACGCACCTTCGTCCAGCGCGATGAGCCGGTAGCAGCGGCGCCCGTGGCGGCGCCTGCCGTACCAGTGGTCGACGAAGCCGAAGTGGCGCGCCGCGCCGAAGAAGCGCGCCGCCAGTCGGAGCTGATCGCACGCCAGGAAGCGGAACTGCGCGAAAAACAGGAACGCCTCGCCAAGCTCGACGCCGAAAAAGAAGCCCAGGCCAAGCAGGCCGAAGCCGACGCCAAGCGCGAAGCCGAAGAACAAGCCAAGCGCGCGGCTGCAGCCAAGGCCGCAGCCGGCGAAGCCGCGACCGACGACAGCCGCAAGGCCGCCGACGCGGAAGCCAAGGCCAAGGCCGACGCAGCCGCCAAGGAAGTAGCCGAACGCGCTGCCGCCAACGAGCGTGCACGCAAGGCAGTCGCCGACGAAGTCGCCCAGATCAAGGCCATGATGAACGCGCCGCGCCGCGTGATCAAGGCGCCTGAACCTGCGCCTGCGCCGGTTGCCGCCATCAAGCCGAAAGTCGCTGCCGAAGGCACGCTGCACAAGCCGGCCGATAAAAAGCCGGGCGAAAAGGCAGCGGACAAGAAACCGGCCGACAAGAAGTCGATCAAATCGGCCAACGTATCCTCGACCTGGTCGGACGACGCCAAGAAGCGTGGCGCGCCTGGTTCGATCAAGCCACGCGGTAACGTCGGCGCGCCAGGCGGCCGTGACGGCTGGCGTGGCGGCGCACGTGGCGGCGGCCGCCGTTCGTCGCACAGCGACGACCGCGAAACCAACTTCCAGGTTCCGACCGAAGCAGTGGTCAAGGACGTGCACGTACCTGAAACCATCACCGTCGCCGAGCTGGCGCACAAGATGTCCGTCAAGGCATCCGAGGTGATCAAGCAGCTGATGAAGCTGGGCCAGATGTGCACCATTAACCAGGTGCTGGACCAGGAAACCGCCATGATCCTGGTCGAAGAGATGGGCCACAAGGCATTCGCGGCTGAACTCGACGATCCTGAGGCACTGCTGGCAGACCAGGGCGAACACGCGCACTTCGAAGCGATGCCGCGCGCGCCGGTTGTTACCGTCATGGGTCACGTCGACCACGGTAAAACCTCGCTGCTGGACTACATCCGCCGCGCCAAAGTGGCGTCGGGCGAAGCAGGCGGCATTACGCAGCACATCGGCGCATACCACGTCGATACGCCACGCGGCATGATCACCTTCCTCGACACCCCGGGCCACGAAGCGTTTACCGCGATGCGTGCCCGCGGCGCCAAGGCAACCGACATCGTCATCCTGGTTGTCGCAGCCGACGACGGCGTGATGCCGCAAACGAAGGAAGCGATCGCCCACGCGAAAGCTGCAGGCGTACCGCTGGTTGTGGCGATCAACAAAATCGACAAACCGGGCGGCAACGTCGACCGCGTCACCCAGGAACTGGTGGCCGAACAGGTCGTGCCTGAAGAATACGGTGGCGAGTCGCCATTCGTCCCGGTGTCGGCGAAAACCGGCCAGGGCATCGACGACCTGCTGGAGCAAGTGCTGCTGCAGGCCGAAGTGCTGGAACTGAAGGCGCCGGTCGAAGCGCCGGCGCGCGGCCTGGTGGTCGAAGGCCGCCTCGACAAGGGCAAGGGCCCGGTTGCAACCATCCTGGTCCAGTCCGGTACCTTGAAGCGTGGCGACGTGATCCTTGCTGGTTCCTCGTACGGCCGCGTCCGCGCGATGCTGGACGAGAACGGCAAGCCGATCTCGGAAGCCGGTCCTTCGATCCCGGTCGAAATCCAGGGCCTGACCGAAGTGCCGGTCGCCGGTGAAGAAGTCATGGTCATGGCTGACGAGCGCAAGGCGCGCGAAATCGGCCTGTTCCGTCAAGGTAAGTTCCGCGACGTCAAGCTGGCCCGCCAGCAGGCAGCGAAGCTGGAAAACATGTTCGACCAGATGGCCGAAGGCGAAGTCAAGAACCTGCCGCTCATCATCAAGACCGACGTACAGGGTTCGATGGAAGCGCTGGTCGGCTCGCTGCAGAAGCTGTCGACCTCGGAAGTGCGCGTGCAGGTTGTGCACTCGGCGGTTGGTGGCATCACCGAATCGGACGTCAACCTCGCGGTGGCGTCGAAGGCGGTCATCATCGGCTTCAACGCCCGTGCCGATGCACAGGCGCGCAAGCTGGCCGAGTCGAACGGCGTGGACATCCGCTACTACAACATCATTTACGATGCGATCGACGAAGTAAAAGCAGCGCTGTCGGGCATGCTGGCGCCGGAGAAGCGCGAGACCGTTACCGGCCAGGTCGAGATTCGCCAGGTTATCCTGGTCTCGAAGGTTGGCGCGGTTGCGGGTTGCCTGGTCACCGATGGCGTGGTCAAGCGTTCCTCGTCGGTACGCCTGCTGCGCAACAACATCGTGGTATGGTCTGGCGAAATCGACTCGCTCAAGCGCTTCAAGGACGACGCAAAAGAAGTACGCGCCGGCCTCGAGTGCGGCCTGTCGCTCAAGAACTACAACGACATCCAGGTTGGCGACACCCTGGAAGTGTTCGAAGTTCAAGAGATTGCACGTACGCTGTAATCAGTTGCAGTAACCCGTAGGGCGGATAAGCGTGGCTGCCGCCGAGGCCGCATCCGACATTCCATTGGAATGGCGCGATGGGGACTTGGCGACAGCCAGTTTATCCGCCCTACGTTTTTCCAGCACCAGAATCGGGGTCAGACCCCAGATTCGGGGTCAGACCCCAAATTCGGGGACAGACCCCAAATTCGGGGTCTGACCCCGAATTTGGCGAGCGCGATATCGCGTCAACGATTTCCCTTTAGTAGTAAAGTAAGAACATGGCAAAACACAGCAAATCCATTCCAGTGCGCGGCGTCCGCGTGGCCGACCAGATCCAGCGCGACCTGTCCGAGATCATCGCGTACGAGTTGAAAGATCCGCGCGTGGGCATGGTCACGATCTCCGAAGTCCAGCTGACCCCGGATTACGCCCATGCGAAGGTGTTCTTCACCCAGCTCAAGGACGACAAGGAATCGGTCAAGAACACGCTCGACGGCCTGTCCAAGGGCGCCGGCTACATGCGCAACCTGCTGGGCAAGCGCCTGCACATCCACACCCTGCCGCAGTTGCACTTCATCCACGACATCTCGACCGCACGCGGCATGGAAATGTCGCTGCTGATCGACCAGGCCAACGCCACCCGCGCGGCCGATGCCGAGCCGGACGCACCGAAACCAGACGCTGAATAAACCCGGCGTCATGAAACAACACATCAAGAAAGTCCGCGACCTGGTCGACGGCGTGCTGCTGCTCGACAAGCCGGTCGGCCTGTCGTCGAACGACGCCCTGATCAAGGCCAAGCGCGTGCTCAACGCCAAGAAGGCGGGACATACCGGCACGCTCGACCCCTTCGCCACCGGCCTGCTGCCGCTGTGCTTCGGCGAGGCGACCAAGTTCTCGCAGGATCTGCTGGAAGCGGACAAGACCTACGAGACCACGGTTCACCTGGGCATCACGACCAACACCGGCGACACCGAAGGCGAAGCCATCGATACACGCCCGGTCGACGTGACGGTGGAGCAGATCCAGGCGGCGCTGGCGAAGTTCCGCGGCCCGATCCTGCAAGTGCCGCCGATGTACTCGGCGCTCAAGCGCGACGGCAAGGCCTACTACGAGTACGCGCGCGAAGGCATCACACTGGAACGCGAGGCGCGGCCGGTGACGATCCACAAGCTGGAATTCATTGCCTACGAAGCGCCGATGCTCAAGCTGCTGGTTACCTGCAGCAAGGGCACGTATATCCGGGTGCTGGGCGAGGACATCGGCAAGGAGCTCGGCTGCGGCGCGCACCTGAATGCGCTGCGGCGCGTGCAGGTTGGGGCGCTGACGGCCGAGGGCATGATCACGCTGGAAGCGCTGCAGGCGCATGCCGAACCCTTGAGTTTGCTGGCGCCGGTGGATGCGCTGCTCTCGTCGTTCCCCGAGGTTCGGCTCACTGAAGAGCTGGCGCGGCGCTTCCTGCAGGGACAGCGCCTGGCGCTCGGCAAGGAAGCGGTCGAAGTGCCGCAGGAGCAGGGCAGGGTGCGTGTTTACCACGACAGCAAGTTGCTCGGCACCGGCATCCTGCACGAATATGCGATCCTCGCGCCGGAACGCTTGATCGCCGCGAAGCAATAGTCCCGATTCCGGAATCGAAGGGCGATTCCGTTCCTGCCTGCTACTTTGTCGAAAAAATTAGCAAGCCCTTGAAATAACACGCCTTTTTAGTTTAGTGCGTCGCAGCACGTGCTATACTAGTGGGTTCCAGTAATCCGCAGCATCCGTACACCTCCGTACGCCACGTACATTCTCATTACGACCATGTCAAACACAAAACGCGCAATTCGCAACATCGCCATCATCGCCCACGTCGACCACGGCAAGACCACCCTCGTGGATCAGCTGCTGCGCCAGTCCGGTACCTTCCGTGAAAACCAGGCGGTCGATACCCGCGTCATGGACTCGAACGACCTCGAAAAAGAACGCGGTATTACGATTCTGTCGAAGAACTGCGCGGTGGAGTACGAAGGCACCCACATCAACATCGTCGACACCCCGGGCCACGCCGACTTCGGCGGCGAAGTGGAGCGCGTGCTGTCGATGGTTGACTCGGTGCTGCTGCTGGTCGATGCACAGGAAGGCCCGATGCCACAGACCCGCTTCGTGACCCGCAAGGCGCTGGCGCTGGGCCTGAAGCCTATCGTGGTCGTGAACAAGGTTGACCGTCCGGGCGCGCGCGCCGACTGGGCCATCAACCAGACCTTCGAACTGTTCGACAAGCTCGGCGCAACCGACGAACAGCTGGACTTCCCTATCGTCTACGCTTCGGGCCTGAACGGCTACGCCGGCCTGACCGAAGACGTACGCTCGGGCGACATGAAGCCGCTGTTCGACGCGATCCTGGAACACGTTCCAGTCCGCGACGACAATCCGGACGGCCCGCTGCAGATGCAAATCACCTCGCTCGACTACTCTTCGTACGTCGGCAAGATCGGCATCGGCCGCGTCAACCGTGGCCGCGTCAAGACCGGCCAGGACGTCGTTGTCATGAACGGCCCTGACGGCACCCCGATCAAGGGCCGCATCAACCAAGTGCTGAACTTCAAGGGCCTGGAGCGCGTGCTGGTCGACGAAGCTGTCGCCGGCGACATCTGCCTGATCAACGGTATCGACGAAATCGGCATCGGTTCGACCATCTGCGCACCGGACACCCCGGAAGCGCTGCCGATGCTGACCGTCGACGAGCCGACCCTGACCATGAACTTCATGGTCAACAACTCGCCACTGGCTGGCCGCGAAGGCAAGTTCGTCACCAGCCGCCAGCTGCGTGACCGCCTCGAGCGCGAACTGAAGGCCAACGTCGCGCTGCGCGTTGCGCCAACCGACGACGACACGATCTTCGAAGTATCGGGCCGCGGCGAACTGCACCTGACCATCCTGATCGAAAACATGCGCCGCGAAGGCTTCGAGCTGGCTGTGTCGCGTCCAC
This sequence comes from Massilia cavernae, assembly GCF_003590855.1. GTDB lineage: Bacteria > Pseudomonadota > Gammaproteobacteria > Burkholderiales > Burkholderiaceae_D > Telluria_A > Telluria_A cavernae. Next base: position 42,247 of record NZ_QYUP01000148.1, on the reverse strand, counting down.
GCGTGGTCTTCAAGATGGTCGATGGCGTGCGCCACGAGCCGTTCGAGAACCTGACGGTCGACGTTGAAGAAGCCAACCAGGGCGGCGTGATGGAAGAACTGGGCCGCCGCCGTGGCGACCTGACCAACATGGAATCGGACGGCAAGGGCCGCGTGCGCCTCGAGTACAAGATTCCTGCGCGTGGCCTGATCGGCTTCCAGGGCGAATTCATGACCCTGACCCGCGGTACCGGCCTGATGTCGCACGTGTTCGACGAATACGCGCCAGTGGACAACACCAAGGGCGAAATGGCCGGCCGCCGCAACGGCGTGCTGATCTCGCAGGACGACGGCGCCGCCGTTGCCTACGCAATCTGGAAACTGCAGGACCGCGGCCGCATGTTCGTCGTCCACAACGACCCGGTGTACGAAGGCATGATCATCGGTATCCACTCGCGCGACAACGACCTGGTCGTCAACCCGATCAAGGGCAAGCAGCTGACCAACGTGCGTTCGTCGGGTACCGACGAAGCAGTGCGCCTGGTGCCGCCTATCCAGATGTCGCTCGAATACGCGGTTGAATTCATCGCCGACGACGAGCTGGTGGAAATCACGCCTAAGTCGATCCGCCTGCGCAAGCGCTTCCTGAAAGAGCACGAGCGCAAGAAGGCCAGCCGCGAGGCAGCGTAATCACGCGTTCGGGACTTCGCGTCCCGGGTTGCAAAAAAACCGCAGGCGCCGGAAACGGTCCTGCGGTTTTTTTTGGTTCTTGTGGCGCTCATGATATCGTGGTCGGTGGTCGGTAAGTAGCACCCGCAGCAGGCTTTCCTGTTTCTGTTCCGCATCAGGAGACATCGTCATGCGTATTGGAAGATGCCACAGGTCTGCTATCAGCTCCGCAGCCTCGTTCTTCGTCCTTGGGATGGCAGCGGGGCACGCTGTTGCCCAAGTGGCGCAAGTGTCCGGTGTCGAGCAGGCGCCGCCAGCTGAAGCCGAAGTCGTGCAAAAGGTCTACGTGACAGCGCAGCGCCAGTTCCAGTTGCTGCAGGATGTGCCGATGGCCGTCACCGCGTTGACGGCATCCGACCTGGCATCGCGCCAGATCAACAACGCACTCGACCTGCAGTACAGCGTTCCGAACCTGACCTTCACTAAGGCACAATTCGATGGCGCGACCTTCACTATTCGCGGCGTGGGCGAGCTGTGCACGGGCCTTTCCTGCGACCCGGCGACCGCCATCCATATCAACGACATGCCTGTGCTGCAGTCGCGTATCTTTGAAACCGAATTTTTCGACCTGCAGCGCATTGAAGTGCTGCGTGGGCCGCAGGGAACGCTGTACGGCCGGAATGCGACAGCCGGCGTCATCAACTTCATCACGGCCCGGCCGACCTTCGATAAAAAACATGGCAGCATCCAGGTCGAAGCCGGCAGCTACGACACGCGCCGGGTGACCGGCATGCTCAATGTCCCTTTCAACGATACCGTCGGCCTGCGCCTGGCGGGAACGTATCTGAAGAGAAACGGGTACACCAGGAATCTGTTCGATAACAGCCGCATCGATGGACGCGATCTGTATGCGCTGCGCACGACGCTGCGCATCATGGCCGGAAAGTCGACCACCCTGGACGTGATCGGCTCCTGGTTCCGCGAGGACGACAATCGTACCCGCTTCACCAAGCAGCTGTGCGCCCGCGACGAGGTCGGCATCATGGGCTGCCGGGCGGACCGGCTCGGGACCGACACGCCCAACTTCCACGGCATCGTCGCAGGCGCATTGGTATCGCGCGAGCTGTTTGCCATTGCGAGCGGAGGCAATCCCATGATCGCCGGCCTGGGATTGTCGAGCGTGTACGGCCCGGACCCTGTGTACGGCGGGGTGCCTTCGCCCGCGGACGTTCGCGAGGTGAGTTCCGACATGCAGCCGTCTTACCGTGCCGACAACGCCCACCTGATCCTGCGCCTCGAGCAAAAACTCGGCGATCGTTACGCGCTGACGATTACCGGGGGCTACGTTCGTGATCAGAGCGACCAGCGTACCGACTTCAACCTGGCGGCCGCGAATCCATTGACCGCGAACCCCGGCCTGCTGAACTTCGCAGCCCTGGCAGGCGCTCCGGGATCCGGCTTTCCCGGTGGCGTCAATCCCTTCACGCCGGCGGCACAGGCCTTGTTCCCGAATGGCCTGGCAGGAGGCGTGTGCACCTCGGAACCGAACCGCCAGTACACCGGCGTCTATGGTGGCCACGTCAGTGTCTGCTCGCCGCGCGGCGCTGAATTCGAGCGCTGGAGGGACAAGACCAGGCAGCGCATGGTCGAGGCGCACGTCGACAGCAAATTCGATGGCCCTTTGAATTTCCTCGTCGGCGCCATCTACCTCGATTCCAGACGCGACAATGATTATTTTGTGAACCTGTTCGCGCTGGACTACAGCGCGGCGGTATTGGGTGGACTCACCACCCTCGGCCAGCGCGCCGCAGGCAACCTGGCTTATCCGAACGTATTTCTTGGCCCCGGGTTCTACGATTCGGAGCTGCCCGAGCTGACACTGGAGAGCTACGGGGTGTTTGGCGAGGCTTACTACGACGTCAGCAAGAAGCTGAAGTTGACGGGCGGGCTGCGCTATTCAAGCGACGAGAAACGGCAACACCAGCGCGCCGTGCTGCTCTCGTTCCCCGTTCCTTTCGGCATACCGGACGCGTTCGAGTCTCCGTACACCAGCGCCTATGATGCGGATGCATCCCTGGAGGGCAGCCAGCTTTACGCGCACCAGCGGACCAAGTCCAGCGCCGTCACCGGCCGCTTCGTGGCCGACTATCGGCCGGACAAGGACACGCTCTACTTCGCTTCCTACTCGCGCGGCTACAAGGCGGGCGGCATCAACCCGGCTACCCCGGTGGAGTTCCAGGCTTCTTCCGATTTCAAGAAGGAAACGCTGGATGCCTTTGAGCTGGGCGCCAGGAATACGCTACTGGGTGGAAAGCTCAGCCTGAGCACGAGCGCCTTTGCCGTCCGCTACAACGATTTGCAGATCAGCCGCCTGGTGGCGCGTTCGGCCGTGAACGATAACGCCGACGCGGATATCCATGGGGCAGAGCTGGAGTCGGTACTGATTCCCGTGCGCGGCTTCAGGGTGAATTTGTCGGCCAGCTTCCTCAAGACGAAACTGAAGGAGTTGTCGATCATCGATCCGCGCGACCCGTCCGGCGGGCGCACCGACGTCGTGGTGATCAAGGATATAGCGAACGGTTCGAACTGCGCCGTCATCCCGGCGGCGGGAGGAAGTGACGCTGGGGCCAACGAACTGGTGGCAGCCGTGAATGCGCAACTGGGCCTGAGGGCGCCGGTTCCGCTGCCCGGAACCAGTGCGGCCGGCGCTTTCAGCATATGCGATGCGCTCAGGGCAGCCGGGGGATCGCAGTACACGGTGGCCAACGGCGTCGAGGTAAACCTCGCGGGGAACGAATTGCCGCTATCGCCGCGTTTCAAGCTGTCGTCCGGCGCCGAATACACCTTCAATCTCGGCGATGGCATGCTCCTCGTACCGCGGATAGACGCGCATTTCACGGGAAGGACATTTTCCAGCGCATTCAACAAGCCACACGACCGCCTCAAGGGCTACGCAAACGTCAATGCCCAGGTCCAGCTGTCTGGTCCCGAGAAGCAGTGGTTCGTGCGTACTTACGTACAAAACCTGACTGGCAACGACGCCACGACGGGACGCTTCATCTCCACCCAGGCGGCTGGCACCTCTACCAACATCTTTGTGCTGGAACCGCGTCGCTATGGCGTGGTTGTGGGAGGCCAGCTATAAGTCCCGGGCGCTTGCGAGCATTCATCGAATAGCGAATGGCCTCAAGCATCAGCGTTGGTGATACCATCGGTTCATTCTTGAGGGGACAGCGGATGGACCTGCGCCAGATTCAGTACTTCATATGCCTGTACGAGGAGGGCAGCGTCACGCGCGCCGCGCGCCGCCTGAGCATCGTGCAGCCGGCGCTCAGCATGCAGCTGGCGCGGCTGGAGGATGACCTCGGGCAGAAGCTGTTCGAGCGGAACAGCCAAGGCATGGTGCCGACAGCCGCGGCGCGCCAGATGTACCGCCTGTTCCTGCCGATCCTGCAGGACTTCGCGCGCGCGCGCGAACAGGTCATGTGCAGCGATGGCGAACTCACGGGCCATGTGAACATCGGCCTGATCGCATCGATCACCGCCGGCGTGCTGGCCGACACACTGTCGGCGTTCTCGGCGCGCTACCCCAAGGTCGGCGTCACGATCGCCGACGGCTACAGCACCACGCTGTCGGACTGGGTAACCGGCGGGCAGATCGAAGCGGCGGTGGTCAACGGCGTGCGCCGCCACGGCCAGCTGAAGGTCGAGCACATCATCGACGAGGACCTGGTGCTGGTGACGGCTGCCGGCCACCTGTCGCCGCCGCCCGCGCGCCTGACCCTGCAGCAGGTCGCCCAGCTGGGCATCGCCCTGGTGCTCCCGACCCGCAACCACGGCCTGCGCGACGTGATCGACAGCTTCGCCCACAACGAGGACGTCGAGCTGGCCCCGGTCTATGAAGTCGATTCGCTGGTGACAATGACGCGGCTGGTCGAGTCGACCCAGCTGGCCACCATCCTGCCGCGCATCGTGGTGAACGAACGGGTGGAGGCGGGCGCGCTGCAGCTGCACACGGTGGTATCGCCGCGCCTGACGCGCCAGGTGGTGCTGGTGTCGCATCCGCGCCGGCCGCTCAGCCCGGCCAGCGCGGCCTTCGTCGCCATCCTGAAGGCGCAGATCCTGCTCAAGACACAGTTTCCAGTCCCCGCTTCGTGATGCCGTCCCAGCGCTTGACCAGTCCCTCGTGTTCGATATCGAACAGGTCGAGCACGCGGCCGACGGTGTGGTTGACGATGTCGTCCACCGTTTCCGGCCGGGTGTAGAAGGCCGGCACCGGCGGCAGGACGATGCCGCCCATTTCAGTCACGCTGGTCATATTGCGCAGGTGCGCCAGGTTGAGCGGCGTCTCGCGTGCCATCAGCACCAGCCGGCGCCTTTCCTTGAGCATGACGTCGGCTGCGCGGCTGACCAGGTTGTCGGCCAGCCCGTGCGCGATGCTGGCCAGGGTCTTCATCGAGCAGGGCGCGATGACCATGCCCAGCGAACGGAACGAGCCGCTGGCGATGGTGGCGCCGACGTCCTTGGCGTTGTGCACCACATCGGCCAGGCCTTCGATATCGCTGCGCTTCATGTCGAGTTCCTGCGACGCGGTCAGCGCGCCCGACGGCGACATGACCAGGTGCGATTCCACCGCGCCGCTGGCACGCAGCTGCTCCAGCAGGCGCACGCCGTAGATCACGCCGCTGGCGCCCGTGATGGCCACCACGAGGCGCGGACGCGCGTTCATCGCAATACCTGCATGCAGGACCAGTCGACCGTCGCGCCGGCGCTGACTTCGGTCGCCAGGTCGACCGTGTCTTCGCCCGGCACCTTCACCTTGGTGAATACGTGCTCGTGGTAGACCACCGGCCGGGTCGCGTCGATGCCCATCTTGGCGCTGATGCCCTGCATGTGGGGCGGCGGCGGTGCGCCGCCGGGCATCTCAATGCCGACCGTGGTGGAGGGGTCGAGCACCGAGCCTTGCGCGCCCGCGATGACGACCAGGTCGCGGTCGGCCTGGAAGCGCGTGGCCACCGCCCATTCGACCTGCAGCGGATCGTGCACGTCGACGTCGTCGTCGACCACGGTCACCTGCTTGAGGTCATAGTGGGCGCCGAACGCGCACAGGATGACGTTCTTGGCTTCGCCTTCGCGCTTCTTCCTGAACCTGACGTGCAGGTGGTAGCGCCCGACGCCGCCGATCGACAGGTGGACGTCGCTGACGCCGGGGTGGCTGCGCTGCAGCAGAGCCAGCAAGGTCGCTTCGCGCGGGATCGCGCCCAGCAGCAGGTGCTCCATTTCGGCCGGCACGATGGTGTGGAACAGCGGCGATTCGCGGTGCGTGATGGCGCTTACCTGGATCACCTCGCGGTCTTCGCGCGCGCTGTAGTACTTTGGGAACTCGCCGAATGGGCCTTCGGGTTCGCGCACCTTCGGCAGCAGCTTGCCCTCGATGACGATTTCGGCGCGGGCCGGCACGCGCACATCGCTGCTTACGCATTTGACCACCGGTAGCGGCGCGCCATGCAGGGCGCCGGCGATTTCCAGTTCGTCGTGGTCGATCGGCGAGATCGCCTGCGAGGCGAGCAGGGTAAGCGGGTCGGCGCCGATCACCACCGCCACGTCGAGCGCCGCGCCGCGCGCTTCCGCGGCCTGGTAGAAAGCATGCAGGTGGCGCGGCAGCATCAGGATCGCCATGCGGTCCCTCGCATGCACCTGGATGCGGTTGATCGAGACGTTCTGGATACCGGTGACGGGATTGCGCGCGATCACCAGGCCCGCCGTGATGTAGGGACCGTTATCGTGCTCGCTGTGGGTCGGGATCGGCAGTGCGGCGAGCAGGTCGACATCGCGCTTGACCACCTGCTGGCAGGGCGCATCGTTGGCGGCCACTTCCTGCCAGGGCAGCGGGTTGTCGGAGGCATTGCGGTAGGCCGCAAGCAGCTCCGTCTCGGTCACGCCCATTGCTTCCGCGATCCAGGCGCGGCGCGACATGAAGCCCGATACCACCGGAATCGCGTACCCGTCCGGATGCGGGAAAAAGGCGGCCTGCTTGCCGTCCAGCCGCTTGGCGATCGCCGCCAGTTGGTGCTTCAGCCGCACGCCCTCGCGCACGACGGCGACCCGCCCGCTGGCGCCCAGGTGGGCCAGCCATGTACGCAGGTCGCTGGCCGGCCCTTGCTCGAAATTGTTTGAATTCACTTCGGTCTCCTCGTTGTGAATCCAGTATAGGGAGTGGTGATATATAACTTCAAATAATAAATTTTGATATTTAATATCATAATTAATGATCGCAAAATTGCGGGTCGACGTGCGCGGTGCGCGTTTTTCGTGCATGATTAGCGCAATTTGCCGGCCCGGCGTCATGCAGCATGCATGAATTGCGCCGCGCAAGAGCAAGCCACCATGGACAACCATTAGAGCGTGCTACCGCCAGGATCCCGATCCGGCGCTGCGAAACGCCCCGCAAGGAGACAGGCATGTCAGCTGCTGTACGTGTTTTGCAAGGTAAGTTCGGGCGGGTCTGCCTGCTGGATATGGACCGTCCGCTGGTCACCCACGGCCATTCGCAGTGCCACGTGCTGATCAAGGTCAGCGGCGAAGACACGTCGTTCACCGTGCGCGACAAGTCCTATCCGCTGACCGACCAGACCGCGGTGCTGATCAATTCGTGGGAGCCGCACGCCTACACCCACCACGATCCGGACGCGCCGGGCACCATCATCCTGGCGCTGTACATCGAGCCGCTGTGGCTGGGCGAGATCGAGAAGGCCCTGATCTCCAGCGGCCAGCCGGGCTTCTTCCCGCAACCCTGCGTCGAGATCTCCAAGCCGATCCGCAACCTGTCGAACCAGCTGGCGATGCAGATGCTGTATGGCGACCAGCTGAGCGCGCAGCAGCTCGAGATACAGCTGTCGAACCTGATGATCGCGGTGGTCGACGCGTTTTCGGAATGGCGCAACTTCAATGACATGCGCAAGGCCGAACTGCCGCGCATTCCCGATCCGCGCATCCGCCGCGCCATCAGCTACATGCGCAGCAACGTCGGCGCCGAACTCGATATCGACAGGATGGCGTCCGAAGCCTGCCTGTCGCGCGCCCACTTCTTCAAGCTGTTCCAGCAGGACACCAGCCTGACGCCTACCCTGTACGTCAACGTGCTGCGCATGGAAAAGGCGATCGAGGGCCTGACGCAAAGCCGGGTCCCGCTGGTCAGTTTGTCCGATAGCCTGGGGTTCAGCGCGCAGAGCCACTTCACCCGATTCTTCCAGCAGCACCTGGGCGCGGTGCCGAGCCAATACCGCAAGGTGGTCGATGTTTACGACCACCATTGACATCGCAAGCGCGTAAAAAAAAAGACTGTACGGTAAATCCACACACCCTCGGGTAACAGCTTTCGGGACACACAGGCCTACACTTTTTGCAACAGTAATGCTGCGAAAAGGGCCACACAGTGAACCAGATTTCCCCAGTGCCTGCCGAGGGTTTTGCCGCCGCGGCCGACGCCGCGCCCAGCGGCCATGTCGGCAAGGCGCTGCCCCGCTTCGAAGACGCCGCCCTGCTGACAGGGCGCGGCAGCTACGCCGACGACATCGGCGTCAAGCCAGGCACGCTGCACGCAGCCATCCTCCGCTCCCCGCACGGCCACGCCGAGATCCTCGCGATCGACAGCAGCGCGGCGCTGGCGCTGCCCGGCGTGCGCGCGGTGCTGACCGGCGCCGACGTCGCCGCCTGGTCGACCCCATTCGCGGTCGGCGTCAAGCAGCCGATGGAGCACTGGTCGATCGCAATCGAACGCGCCCGCTACGTCGGCGAGCCGGTCGCGGTGGTGATGGCCGAAAGCCGCTACCTGGCTGAAGACGCGCTGGAACTGGTCAAGGTCGAGTACCGCCAGCTGAAGGCGGTGGTCGACCCCGAAGCCGCGCTGGAGGAGGGCGCGCCGGTGCTGCATCCGGCCGTGGGCGCCAACCTGGTCAACGACCGCCATTTCTCGTACGGCGAGCCGGAAGCCGCCTTCGCCGCCGCCGGGCGCACGGTCAAGCTCAAGGTCCACTACCCGCGCAATTCCTGCACTCCGATCGAATGCTTCGCCGTCGTCGCCGAATACCTTGCCGGTGACGAAGGCTACGACGTCCTGTCGAACTTCCAGGGACCGTTCGCGCTGCATCCTGTGATGGCGCGCTCGCTCAAGGTTTCCGGCACCCGGCTGCGCCTGCGCGCGCCGCGCGATTCCGGCGGCAGCTTCGGCACCAAGCAGGCCGTGTCGACCTACATCGTGCTGCTGTGCCTCGCTTCGCGCAAGGCCGGCGCGCCGGTCAAGTGGATCGAGGACCGCCTCGAACACCTGCAAGCTTCGGTCTCGTCGACCAACCGCGTCACCACCATCGAAGCCGCTGTGACGCCTGAAGGCGACGTCATCGCATTGCGCTACCACCAGATCGACGACTGCGGCGCCTACCTGCGCGCGCCGGAGCCGGCCACCTTCTACCGCATGCACGGCATGCTGACCGGCGCCTACAAGTTGCGCCACCTCCAGGTTCACAACCAGGTGGTCCTGACCAACAAAACCCCGTCCGGCCTGGTGCGCGGCTTCGGCGGCCCGCAGGTGTACTTCGCGCTGGAGCGCCTGATGCAGCGTATCGCGGTCGAGCTGGACCTCGATCCGTTCGACGTCATCGCACGCAACATGATCACGCCGGATGCCTTTCCCTACCGCGCGCCGGCCGGCTCGCTCTACGACTCCGGCAACTACCAGCTGTCGATGGCGATGGCGGCCGAACGCGGCGGACTGGCCGAACTGAGGGCGCGCCGCGACCAGGCCCGCGCCGAAGGCCGCCTGTATGGCATCGGCTACGCCGCCGTGGTCGAGCCGTCGATTTCCAATATGGGCTACATCACCACCGCGCTCACGCCGGCAGAACGCGCCAAGGCGGGCCCGAAGAACGGCGCCAACACCAGCGCCACCGTTGCCGTCGATGCGCTCGGCAGCGTCAGCGTGATGATCGATTCCGTGCCGCAGGGGCAGGGCCACCGCACGGTGGTGGCGCAGGTGGTGGCCGACGTGCTGGGGCTGGAGCCGTCGGACGTGCTGGTCAACGCCGAACTCGATACGCAAAAGGACGGCTGGTCCATCGCCGCGGGCAACTACTCGAGCCGCTTCGCCGGCGCGGTGGCGGGCACCGTGCACCTGGCTGCGGTCAGGGTGCGCGACAAGCTGGCCCTGATCGCCGCGTCCATCCTCGATGTCCCGGCCTCCGACATCGTGTTCGAAGGCCGCAAGGTGTACGCGCGCGCCAATCCGGCCGGCAAGCTCCCGTTCCACCGCGTGGCGGGCGGCGCCCACTGGTCGCCGGCGAGCCTGCCGGAAGGGATGGCATCGGGCGTGCGCGAAACCGTGTTCTGGACGCCGGCGCAGCTGCAGGCGCCGGACGAAAACGACGTGATCAACAGCTCGGCCGCCTACGGTTTCGTGTTCGACATCTGCGCGGTCGAAGTCGACAAGATCACCGGGCAGGTACGCATCGACCGCTACGTCACCTCGCACGACGCCGGCCGCATCCTCAACCCGGCGCTGGCCGACGGCCAGATCCGCGGCGCCTTCGCGCAGGGGCTGGGCGCGGCGCTGATGGAGGAATTCGACTACGGCAGCGACGGCAGCTTCAAGTCCGGCACCTTTGCCGATTACCTGGTGCCGACCGCCTGCGAGGTGCCGGAGCCGGTGATCGTCCACATGGAAACGCTGTCGCCGTTCACGCCGCTGGGCGCCAAGGGCCTTGGCGAAGGCAACAACATGAGCACTCCTGTGTGCATCGCCAATGCGGTGGCCGATGCGCTGGGCGTGGCCGACCTGCGCTTGCCGCTGACGCCGTCGAAGATCCATGCGCTGCTCGGCGTGGACGACCCGGCGCCGAGCAAGCCGCGCGGCGCCGCGCCGGTCAAGGCGCCGCAAGGCGGCCACGCGCTGTCGATGTCAGGCTCGGTCGAACTGCCGGCCACGCCGGAGCAGGTGTACGCGGTGCTGCTCGACCCGGACGCGCTGGTCAAGGTCATCCCCGGCTGCCACGCGCTGGACAAGGCCGGCGAGAATCACTACCGCGCCGACGTCACCATCGGCATCGGCCTGGTCAAGGCGCGCTACGCCGCCGAGATTCGCCTGTCCGACCTCGATCCGCCGCACGGCCTCGCGCTGGGCGGCAAGGGCGTCAGCTCGCTCGGCTCGGCCGAAGGCGCTGGCCGCATCCGCCTCGAACCGGCGGGTCCGGGGACCTTGCTGACCTACGACTACAGCGCCGCCGTCAGCGGCAAGGTCGCGGCCGTGGGCGGCCGCATGCTGGAGGGCGCCGCCAAGATCGTGCTGCGCCAGCTGTTCGAACAACTGGGGCGCCAGGCCGGGGGCGGCGCAGCCTTGCAGAAGCGCTCACTGTGGCAGCGCATCCTGCACGCACTGGGAGTATCCAAATGAAGCCGGCCGCATTCGATTACATTCGCGCCGACAGCGCGCAAGAGACGGTGGGCCTGCTTGCCCGCCACGGCGAGGACGCCAAGATCCTGGCCGGCGGCCAGTCGCTGATGGCGATGCTGAACATCCGCCTGGCGCAGCCGGCGATGCTGGTCGATATCTCGCGCTGCCAGGACCTGGACTACGTGCGCGTCGAGAACGGCAACTTGGCGGTGGGTGCCGCAGCCACCCAGGCCAGCGTCGAAACGCGCGCCACCCTGGGCTCGGAAGTGCCGCTCCTCGGCATGGCCTTCCCGTGGATATCGCACTTCCAGATCCGCAACCGCGGCACCGTGTGCGGCTCGGTCGCCCATGCCGACCCGAGCGCCGAGTTGCCGCTGTGCCTGACCGCGCTGCAGGGCGAAGTGGTGCTGCGCTCGCAGTCGGGCCGGCGCGTGTTGAAGGCCGGCGACTTCTTCCAGGGGATGCTGATGACAGCGGTGCGCCCCGGAGAAATCGTCGAGGAAGTGCGCTTCCCGCTGCGCCGGCAGGGCGCGCGCTACGCCTTCCGCGAAGTCTCGATGCGGCACGGCGACTTCGCCATCGTGGCGCTGGCCGCTGTGGTCACCAGCGGCGCCATCGAACTGACCGTCGGCGGCGTGGCCGACCGCCCGATCCGCAGGCGCTGGGCGCGCATCGACGGCGACGACCTGGATGCCGCACTCAACGACTTCGCATGGGAACTCGAAGCCCAGGGCGACGCACACGCCAGCGCCGAGTATCGGCGCCACCTGGTGCGCCAGCTGGGCCGTCAACTGATAGTGAAGGCAAGCATATGAAACACTACGAAAAGAACATGGAATACCCGGTGACCATCACGCTGAACGGCGTGGCGCGCACCGCGCCGGCCGAAGCGCGCATGCTGCTGTCGGACTTCCTGCGCCACAAGCTGGGTGCGACCGGTACCCACGTCGGCTGCGAGCACGGCATCTGCGGCGCCTGCACCGTGCGCGTCGACGGCGTGGCCCAGCGCTCGTGCATGCAGCTGGCGGTGCAGGCCGACGGGCGCTGTGTCGACACCGTCGAGGGTCTTAATAAGGGCGCCGGCGCCGAACTGGGCGACCTGCAGGCCGCCTTCAAGCGCCACCACGCGCTGCAGTGCGGCTTCTGCACCGCCGGCATCCTGATGTCATGCAGCCATTTCCTCGAGCGCGTCCCCGCGCCGAGCGAAGAACAGGTGCGCGACATGCTGTCCGGCCACCTGTGCCGCTGTACCGGTTATACAAATATCGTCAACGCCGTGCTCGACGTTGCAGCGCAACGCCAGGCCGCCATTCATGGGAGTAAAGAACATGCTTGATCTGGGCCGCAGTTTCCTCGCATCGGTAGAACGCAGTCCCGACCAGCTGGCGCTGGTGGACGGCGGCCTGCGCCTGACCTACGGCCAGTGGTTCGACCGCGTGGCCGCGGTGGCCGGAGGCCTGCAAGGGATCGGCCTGCAGCGCGGCGACCACCTGGTCGCGCTGCTGCAGAACCGCTGGGAGATGGCTACCCTGCACTGGGCCTGCCAGTTCGCCGGCATCATCGTCACGCCGCTCAACTGGCGCGCCAAGCTGGACGAGATCGACTACTGCGCCGGCGACGCCGATGCGCGCGCCATCGTGTTCCAGGACGTGTCGGCCGACGCTGTGCGTGACTCCGTGGTGGCGCAACGCCTGCCGCGCATCGCGGTCGGCGCCGCAGCGGGCGCCACGCTGCAGTTCGAACAGCTGCTGGCGGCCCAGCCGCCAGTCCCGCTGCTGAACGCCGGCGCCGATGACTGGTCGCTGATGCTGTACACCTCCGGCACCACCGGCAAGCCGAAAGGCGTGCCGCGCCGCCACCGCCACGAACGGGCGGCCGCGCTGGCGCACGTCGCCCAGAACCAGTACGGCCGCCACGAGCGAACGCTCGGCGTGATGCCGCTGTATCACACCATGGGCGTGCGTTCGCTGCTGGCGATGGCGCTGGTCGACGGCTGCTTCGTGTGCGTGCCGAAGTTCGACCCGGTGGCGGTGCTGGCGGCGATCGAAGCAGAGCGCATCACCAACCTGTACCTGGTGCCGACCCTTTACCACGACGTGATCGCCCACCCGAACTGCGCCGCCACCGACCTGTCCTCGGTGCGCAAGCTGGGCTTCGCGGGCGCGTCGATGAACGAGGCGCTGCTGAAGAAGCTCGACGCGCTGTTCCATCCCGAGCTGTTCGTCAACCACTACGGCTCGTCCGAGGTGTACACCTTCAGCATCGACCAGGACGCCGTGAAGAAGCCCGGCAGCGCCGGGCGGGCCGGCATCAACCAGCGCCTGCGCGTGGTACGGCTCGACAGCGGCAACCCGGACATGGCGGCCGAACGCTACGAGGAGGGCGAGATCATCGTCGACCTGTGCGGCGACGAAGCCTTCGAGGGCTACTGGAACCGGCCCGACGCCAACGCCAAGGCGCTGCGCGGCGGCTGGTACTTCACCGGCGACACCGGCTACCTGGACCGCGACGGCGACCTGTTCGTGTCTGGGCGCACCGACGACATGATCATCAGCGGCGGCGAAAACATCTCGCCGGTCGAAATCGAGAGCCTGCTGTCGCTCCACCCGGCAGTCGACGAAGTGGCGGTGGTCGGGCTGGCCGACGCGCGCTGGGGCCAGAGCGTCACGGCCTTCGTCAAGCGCCGCGCGGCGGTCACCAGCGAGGAACTCGACACGCATTGCCGCACTTCGGGCCTGGCCAACTTCAAGCGGCCGCGCTCCTATGTCTTCGTGGTCGAAGTGCCGCGCTCCCCGGTCGGCAAGCTGTTGCGCCGCAAGCTGGTCGCCAATGAGTACGAAGCAGAAGCACAGCAGTGATTCAATCCATTCCTAAAAACGCAGGAGACAAACATGAAAACAGCATTCGCATACAAGTTGATGGCCGCGGCGGTGATCGCCGGTTTTGGCGGCGGCGCCTCGGCCCAGGACGGCCCGATCCGCATCGGCGTCGTGACGCCGCTGTCGGGCACCTATTCCGCGCTGGGCCAGCAGGTCAAGTGGGGTATCGAGCTCGCGACCAAGGAAATCAACGCTTCCGGCGGCATCATGGGCCGCAAAGTCGAACTGCTGTTCGAGGACGAGGAGGCCAATCCGTCGGTCGCCACGCCGAAAGCCGAAAAGCTGTTCCAGGTATCGAAGGTCGACTTCCTTACCGGTACCGTCAATTCGGCATCGACCTTGGCGGTCGGCCAGCTGGCCGAGCGCAACAACCGCCTGATCGCCACCACCGTCTCGTTTTCGGACACCATCACCGGCGAGAAGTGCTCGCCCAACGTATTCCGCGTGAACGCCAAGGCCGGCCAGCAGTCGGCCGCGCTGGCCGAGTGGCTGAGCAAGGCCAAGCCGAATGCCAAGGTTTTCTATCTCGGCCCCGACTACGAGATGGGCCGCAGCACCGTGGCCGCGTTCAAGAGCGCGGCCGAGCAGAAGAACGCGAAGACGGTCGGCGAAGTGTTCGCACCGCTCGACAACAAGGACTACTCGCCGTTCTTCGGCCAGGTGCGTGCGGCGCGTCCCGACGTGATGTACACCTCGGTGGCCGGCAACGACACGGTGCGCCTGTTTAACCAGATGGCCCAGTACGGCCTGCTGAAGAACATGACCGTGGTGGGCGCATCCGGCACGCTGACCTCGCAGAACCTGGCGGCGGTCGGCAAGGCCGGCGAAGGCTTCGTCACCGGCGTCGGCTACTCGGTCGAGATCGACCTCCCCGAGAACAGGAAATTCGTGCAGGCCTTCCAGCAGCATGCCAAGGCGGCTCCCGACCTGTACGGCGCCGACTCGTATGGCGTGATGTACTTCTACAAGGCGGCGGTGGAAAAGGCGAAGAGCACCGACACCGACAAGGTGCGCGCCGCGATGCGCGGTCTCGAATGGATGACCCCGCAAGGCAGGAAGACCATGCGCGCGGGCGACCACCAGGCTGTCCAGGACATGTACGCGACCCAGATGAGCAACGGTAAGTTCAAGGTCCTGAGCAAGGTGGCTGGCGCCGCCGCGATAGGCCCCGACACCTGCACCAGGTTCTGAGGATGGCGATCATGGGTGGCTTCATCGACACACTGCAGTTCGTGCTGGCTCCACAGGTCGTCAACGGACTGTCGATCGGCGTGGCTGTGATCCTGATGGCGCTCGGGCTGACGATCATTTTCGGCCTGCTCGACGTGATCAACATGGCGCACGGCGAGTTCTACGCGCTCGGCGCCTACCTGGGCGTGAGCCTGGCCGCGGCAGGCGTCAATTTCTGGCTGATGCTGCTGCTGGTACCGCTGATCATGGCGCCACTCGGCTATGCCTTCGAACGGATGCTGATCCAGCGCGTGTTCCACCACAAGGACCGCCATATCCTGACGCTGCTGCTCACCTTTGGCCTGGCGATCATCATGGAAGACCTGTTCAAGGTGTTCTACGGCCCGCAGGCGCTGACCGCCGCCCCCCCGATCGAGGGCGCCAGCGAGATCGCAGGCATGTTCTTCCCCAACTACCGCCTGTTCCTGATGGCGGTCGGCAGCGCGATCATCGTCACCGTCTGGCTGGTGGTCTACCGCACCAGCCTCGGCGCCATGGTGCGCGCCGCCGCGTTCGACAAGAACATGGCATCGTCGCTGGGCGTGCCGGTCTCGCACGTCTACGCCGGCACCTTCGCGTTCGGCGTGGCGCTGGCCGCACTGGCGGGCGTGCTGCTCGCCCCCGTGTACTCGGTATTCCCGACGATGGGCAAGGACTTCATCCTGATGGCGTTCAGCGTCGTCATCGTCGGCGGCCTTGGCAGCATCAAGGGCGCGGTGATCGCGGGACTAGTGCTGACCCAGATCCAGGCCATCGCCAGTTTGTACATGTCGCCTTCGTGGACCGACCCGCTGGTATTCGCCATCATGGTGGCGGTGCTGATGGTGCGCCCGCAAGGACTGTTCGGGAGGCTCGGCCATGCTTGATAACGTCACCCCAATCCGCAGCGCGCCCGCGCCTGCCCTGGCGCCGGTGCTGGGCGCGGTCGCCCGCCGCGAGCGCATCGCCCGCAATGCGGTGCGCTACTTCGCCTTCCTGTTCATCGCGCTGGCGCTGGTGTTTGCCGCCATCGCCGCGGTGCTGCAGGATGTATTCTTCTTCCGCCTCGCCACCGAGGCGCTGATCTATGGCGGTTTCGCCATGGGCGTCGACCTGCTGCTCGGCTTCGCCGGCCTGCTGTCGCTCGGCCATGCGCTGTTCTTCGGGCTTGGCGCCTATGTCTCGGGGCTGGTGCTGAAGGAATGGACGGCCTCGTTCTGGCTCGCGCTGGGCGTGACCCTGGCCGCATCCACCGTGGCCGGCGCCGTCGCCGGGATCATCGCGATCCGGGCGCGCGGCGTCTACTTTGCGCTGATTACCTTCGGCCTGGCCGAAGTGGTGTCCAAGGTGGTGTTCAACACGCGTGAACTTGGCGGTTCGGACGGCATTATCGGCATCCCCGTGGTGCAGGCCGACTTCCTGTTATTCACGGTCGACAGCAGCAACGCGGCCAGCTTTTTCCTGCTGGTGCTGGCGCTGGTCATGGCCATGTACTTCGCGCTGGAAGCCCTGCTGCAGACGCCAGCCGGGCGGTTGGTGGTGGCGATCAAGGCCAACGAGCACCGCGTGCCCTTCCTCGGCTTCAGCGCGCAGCGCTACAAGCTGCTGGCCTTCATCCTGGCCGCCAACGTCACTGCCATGGCAGGCTCGCTGTACCCGATGCTGCGCGGTTTCGTATCGCCCGAGCTGATGTTCTTCCAGGCGTCCGGGAATGCCGTGATCACCGTGATCCTGGGCGGCGTCGGCACCCTGATCGGCCCGCTGTACGGCAGCGTGATCCTGAGCGCACTGAAATCGGTGGTCGGCTCGTACACCGAACACCACCTGATCATCATCGGCGTGCTGTTCATGATTTCCGTGATCTTCTTCCCCAAGGGCCTGATCGGCTACCTGCGCCCGCGCCTCGAAGCGTGGCTGTCGCGAAAGGAGCAGCGATGAACCAGCCAGACCAGAACGTGCTGTCGGTACGCGGGCTGTCGGTGCGCTTCGGCGCGCTCACCGCGGTGAATAACGTCAGCTTCGACGCGAAACGCGGCCACATCACCTCGGTGATCGGCCCGAACGGCGCCGGCAAGAGCACCTTGTTCAACCTGATCAGCGGCGCCATCCGCCCGAGCAGCGGCAAGGTCAGTTTCAACGGCCAGGACGTCACCGCGCGCGGCCCGGACCACTTGGTGAAGGCGGGCCTGGCGCGCTCGTTCCAGATCACCAACCTGTTCTTCGAGCTGTCGGTGTTCGAGAACCTGCGCCTTGCCGCACAGGCGCTGGAACCGGCCATCCACGCGTGGCTGCCGGTTCGCCGCAGCGGCATCGCTTTGGCCCGCGCCGAGGAACTGATTGCCCAGTTCGGTCTGTCGGCCAAGGCGCACGAACTGGCCGGCTACCTGTCGCACGGCGAGCAGCGCCGGCTCGAGATCGCGGTGGCACTGGCCTGCAAGCCCAGGATGCTGCTGCTGGACGAGCCGACCCAGGGCATGTCGCACGCCGACACCGAGGAAACCGGCGAGATGATCAAGTCGCTGGCGGGCGAGCTGTCGATCCTGCTGGTCGAGCACGACGTCGGGCTGGTGATGAACCTGTCCGACCACGTGGTCGTCATGACGCAGGGCGCCAAGCTGGCCGAGGGCCTGCCGTCCGCCGTGCGCGCCAACCCAGCGGTGCAAGCCGCATATTTCGGACAGGGAGGGCACCATGCTTGAACTTGACAAGGTCCACACCCACTATGGCCTGAGCCATGTGCTGCAAGGCGTGTCGCTGACCGTCGGCGCCGGCGAAGTGGTGGTGCTGTGCGGCCGCAACGGCGTCGGCAAGACCACCGTGATGAAAACTATCGCCGGCTGGGTCAAGCCGAGCGCGGGATCGGTGCGTTTCAACGGCGCCGAGATCGGGCCGCTGGCGCCGGACCGCATCTGCCGCCTGGGCATTGGCCTGGTGCCGGAAGACCGCCGCATCTTCCCCGGCCTGACGGTCGAGGAAAACCTGAAGCTCGGCTTCCTGCAGTGCCCGGGCCGCAGCAAGGCCGAATCGCGCGCGGTGCTGGAGCAGGCCTACGAGCGCTTCCCGCGCCTGAAGGAACGCCGGCCGCAGCTGGGCACGTCGCTGTCGGGCGGCGAGCAGCAGATGCTGGCCATGGCGCGCGTGCTGGTAGGCGCGCCCAAGCTGCTGCTGATCGACGAACCGACCGAGGGCCTGGCCCCGATCATCGTCGACGAGATATTCGCCATTATCGAGCGCCTGCGCGATGACGGCATTCCCATCCTGCTGGTGGAACAGAACGTCCAGCGGGCGCTCGATGTCGCCGACCGCTTCTACGCGCTCGAACGCGGCCAGGTGATCCTGGCCGGCGACGCCGCCTCGAGCAGCGCCCGCAGCAGCCTGCAAGAAGCGATCGCGGTTTAACTTTCCAACTCATACAAAAGGAAACAACATGTCCCATCTTTCCCATCCAGCGCACACCCTGCTCGAAAAGCTCGACGGCTTTTCGGTGATCATCGACGCCGAACGCGAGCGCGCCGACATCGTGCTCGAACGTCCTCCGTTCAACATCATTTCGATGGCCCAGCGCGACCAGCTGCGCCTGGTGTTCGAATCGCTCGACGAGAACCCCGCGGTGCGCGTGATCGTGCTGCGCGCGGTTGGCGAACATTTCTCCAGCGGCGGCGATATCCGCGGCTTCCTCGACGCGACGCCGGAACACGTTTCCAAGCTGGCATGGAACATCGCCGCGCCTGCACGCTGCAGCAAGCCGGTGATCGCAGCCAACCGCGGCTTCTGCTTCGGCGTCGGCTTCGAGATCTCGCTGGCGTGCGACTTCCGCATCGTATCCGAGACCTCGCAGTACGCGCTGCCGGAACAGAAACTGGGCCAGATTCCGGGTTCGGGCGGCTCCGCGCGCCTGCAGAAAATGGTCGGCATCACGCGCACCAAGGACGTGGTGATGCGTTCGCGTCGGGTCCCGGGCCAGCAGGCATACGACTGGGGCATCGCCACCATGTGCGTCCCGGACGGCGACCTGGAAAAAGCCACCGATGCGCTGGTCGAGGAACTGCGCGCGTTCTCACCGATCGCGCAACGCACCGCCAAGAAGCTGTTGAACGATACCGAGGACTCGACCCTGGCCATCGCGATCGAACTGGAAGGCCACTGCTACAGCCGCCTGCGTTCGTCCGACGACTTCCGCGAGGGCGTCGAAGCCTTCCACCAGAAGCGCAAACCTGATTTCAAAGGAAGTTGAGCAAAGCCGCAGGACGCAGCACCATCCCCATAACAGCTTGGAGACAGACAAAATGAAGAACGCAAAACGTACCACCGCCGCGGCAGTCGCGAGCGGCCAACAGCGCCGCCGGCTCGCCGCCGGCGCTGCCGTGCTGGCTGCGGCATGGGCATGCGGCATGCCTGCCGCCGCCGCCGCACCGGCCGAGGTCCGCATCGGCGTCAACAATGTGGTCAGCGATGCCCCGTTCTTCATCGCCAACAAGAAGGGCTATTTCACCGAGCAGGGAATCAAGGTGGTGTTCGTGCCGTTCGACGCGGGACCGAAGATGATTGCGCCGCTGGGAACCGGCCAGCTGGACGTGGCGGCCGGCGCCATGTCGGCCGGCCTGTACAACGCCGCCGCGCGCGACATCAACATCAAGGTGGTGGCCGACAAGGGCTCCACCCCGCCGCAGTACGACTACATGCCGATCCTGGTGCGCAAGGCGCTGGTCGACAGCGGCAAGGTCAAGAGCTACAAGGACCTCAAGGGCCTGAAGGTGGCGGAAGCTGCCAAGGGAGGCTCGCCCGGCTCGAAGCTGAACGAAGCGCTCAAGAGCGGCGGCCTGTCGTACAAGGACACCGAGCACGAATACATCGGCTACCCGCAGCATGTGGCGGCGCTGATGAACGGCGCGATCGACGCCAGCGTCACCACCGAGCCGTCGGCCACCCAGGCCATCGAACGTGGCGCGGCGGTGCGCCTGACGAACACCGATCCGTATCCGAACCAGCAGATCGCGGTGCTGCTGTACGGCGGCGATTTCATTAAGAAGCAGCCGCAGCTCGCGCAGAAGTTCATGATCGCCTACCTGAAGGGCGCACGCTTCTACAACGACGCGCTCAAGGACGGCAAGTTCGCCGGCCCGAACGCGGCCGAAGTCATCGCCATCCTGGCCGCGGACAGCAACGTCAAGGACCCGGCGCTGTACAAGAAGATGACGCCGAATGGCATCCACCCGGACGGCAAGATCAACGAGGCAAGCCTGGCGCGCGACTATCAGTTCTACAAGGAGCAGAAGTACGTGGATGGCAGCGTGAAGATGGAACAGGTGGTCGACACCTCGTTCGTGAATGCCGCGGTCAAGGCGCTGGGCCCCTACCAGCCGAAGCAATAAGATGGGAGCGACCATGAAACTGGCTGAGAACATACCAGGCCTGGCGGCGCCCAAGATCCGCATCGCCAACCTGACCAAGCAGTTCGCCGCCAGGGGCGGCACCTTCACCGCGATCGACAACATCTCGCTCGACATCGCGCCGGGCACCTTCTTCGTCATCGTCGGCCCCAGCGGCTGCGGCAAGACCACGCTGCTGCGCATCCTGGCCGAACTCGAGAAGCCAAGCAGCGGCACGGTCGAAGTGCGGGCAGACCGCCCGGGCCGTCCCAGCAACTCGATGGTGTTCCAGGGCGACTCGATCTTTCCGTGGATGACCGTGTGGGACAACGCCGCCTACGGCCTGAAGCTGCGCGGCCTGCCGGAAGCGGAAGTGAAAGAGACGGTCGGCCACTACCTCGACAAGACCGGCCTGACCAAATTCGCCAGGCATTACCCGCACCAGCTGTCGGGCGGGATGAAGCAGCGCGTGTCGATCGCGCGCGCCTTCGCCAACGACCCGGAAATCCTGCTGATGGACGAGCCGTTTTCGGCGCTCGACGAGCAGAACAAGACCCTGCTGCAGGAAGAAGTACTGCGCATCTGGGAAGCCGACAAGAAGACCGTGGTGTTCATCACCCACAGCGTCGACGAGGCGGTGACCCTGGGGGACAAGATCATGGTGATGTCGGCCCATCCGGGTAACGTGAAAGCGATCATCGACGTGCCGTTCGCGCGCCCGCGCAACGTGCTGGAGCTGCGTTCGCAGCCGGCCTACGGCGAGATGGTCTACAACATATGGGGACACCTGCGCGAGGAAGTGCAGCGCGCCAAGGCGCAAGAGGAGGCACGCACATGAAAATGAACGACAAGGTCCGCGACCGCCTGCTGGGCATCGCTTCGCCGCTGGCGCTCCTGCTGCTGTGGGAGATCAGCGCCCGCGCCGGCGTGGTCGACACGCGCTTCTTCCCGGCCCCGACCAGCATCGTCAAGCAGGCCGTCGAGCTGACCGGATCGGGCGAACTGTGGGGTCATCTGTCGGCCAGCCTGCAGCGCCTGCTGTGGGGCTCGCTCCTCGGCGGCATCCCGGCGCTTTTGCTCGGCATCGCGATGGGCCTGTACCGGCCGATCCGCGCCGCCATCGATCCGCTGATCTCGGCTACCTACCCGGTGCCGAAAAGCGCGATCCTGCCGCTGATCCTGCTCATCTTCGGCCTCGGCGAGGCGTCCAAGATCGTGATGGTGGCGCTGGGCGTGTTCTTCCCGGTGCTGATCAACACCATCACCGGCGTGCTCCAGATCGACAAGATCTACCTCGACGTCGGCAAGAACTTCCGCGCCAGCCGCTGGCAGACCTTCCGCACCGTGGCCCTGCCAGGTGCGCTGCCGTCGATCATGGCGGGCATCAAGCTTGGCATCGGCATGGGGCTGATCCTGATCGCGATCGCGGAAATGGTCGGCGCCAAGAACGGCATCGGCTTCATGATCTGGGACGCGTGGCAGATCCTGTCGGTCGAAACCATGTACGTCGGCCTGATCGTCATTTCCGTCCTGGGCTTCCTGTTGACGCTCATCCTGAATGAAATCGAGGGATGGATACTGCCATGGAAGCAAGAGCGATAAAACCCGAGGTGCATCGCTTGCGCGCGCAGAACCTGGTCGGCGGCCAGTGGCAGCCTGCCGGCGGCGCGCGCGAGGGCGACAGCATCAACCCTGCCAACGGCCGCGAGATCGGCGGCTTCGCCGCGGGCGCGGCGGCCGATGCGCGGCAGGCCACCGATGCGGCGCGGCTTGCGTTCGAGCGCGGCGGCCTGTCGCACGACCCGGCCAGGCGCGCGGAGCTGCTGCTGCGTTGGGCCGAACGCCTGGAAAAGCGCGGCGACCTGGCGCACCTGCTGACGCTTGAAAACGGCAAGGTGCTGGCGCAGTCGCGCCACGAGATCGCCACTGCGATTGCGTGCGTGCGCCATCACGCCGGGCAGCTGTTGCAGCCCGCAGCGGCCAGCGGTGCCGCGCCGGCGGCGGGCGTGGTCGCCATCCTGGTGCCCTGGCATGCGCCGGTGGCGCTGCTCGTGGCGTCGCTGGCACCGGCGCTGGCGGCCGGCTGCTGCGCCGTGGTCAAGCCGGCGCGGCAAAGTGCGCAGGTCACCGCGGCCGTCATTGGCGAGCTGGCGGCAGTCGAAGGCCTGCCGGCCGGCGTGGTCAACCTGGTGTCGGAGACGGGACAGGAGGTGGCGCGCGAGCTGGTCGCCTCGCGCGGCGTCGACGTGCTGTGCTTCACTGGCTCGCAGGAGACCGGACGCAAGATGGCGCAGGCCGCGGCGCCCAGCGCCAAGCGGCTGCTGTTCGACCTGACCCGAAAGTCGTGCAGCCTGGTGTTTGCGGACATCGATATGCAGGCAGTGGCCGGACAGCTGGCGGCAGCGGCGCTGGTCGCCGCCGGCCAGCACAATGGCGCACCGCGCCGCATCCTGGTGCACGCGTCGCGCTTCGGCGAAGCCAGGGCGGCGCTGAAACGGGCGCTGGAGCAGGTGGTCGTCGGGGCAGGGGACCGGGCCGGGTGCGGCATGGGACCGCTGATCGATGCATCGGCGCTGGTCGCGGTGGGCGTGCGCACCGAGCAGGCACTGGCCCGCTGCGACGAGGTGCTGCTGCACGGCCGCCGCGCCGGCGGCGATCTGGCCGACGGCTACTTCCTGTCGCCGACGCTGGTGGCGGAGAGCGATTGCACTGGCGCCTCCGCGCTGGAGGATATCTACGGGCCGTTCGTCTCGATCGGCCGGTTCGAGGAAGACGGCGAGGCGGTCGCGTGCGCCAACGCGATGCGCATGGCGCGTTCGGTCAGCGTATGGACCGGCGACCCGGCGCGGGTGCAGCGGCTGGCTCGCGCGCTGCGCAACGACAGCGTGCTGGTCAACCGGCACGACTGGCTGGCGCCGGGCAGCGCGGAGCGCGGTGGTGATAGCATGGCGCATCGCGGCCGCCAGGGATGCGGCAGCCTGGCCGATTTCCTGGCCACGCCGCGCCAATAGAAAAGGAACCGCCTTTGCAGCGCACATCGATCGCCATCGACGGGCAGCCCGTCACGCTTGAATACGAATGGATCGCCAGTGGCCGGAAAGATGCGCCGCTGATCGTGTTCCTGCACGAAGGCCTCGGTTCGGCCGCGATGTGGGGCGGCTGGCCGCGCAGCTTGTGCGAAGCAACCGGTTGCCGCGGCCTGGTGTTTTCGCGCTACGGCTACGGGCATTCGGACACGCGGCCCGGATCCGGGCAAGGCTGGCCGCTGGATTACCTGGAGCGCGAGGCGCGCGAGAACCTGCCGGCACTGTTCCAGGCGCTCGGCATCGACGCGGCGCGCGAACGCCCGGTTATCTTCGGGCACAGCGACGGCGCGACCATCGCGCTGCTGTATGCGGCGGCCTTCCCGGAGCGTGCCGGCCCAGTGGTGGTGCTTGCCCCGCATGTGTTTGTCGAACAGGTGGCGCGCGAGCGCATCGCGCGGCTGCAGGTCACCTGGGACGACGGACGCATGGCGGCCCATCTCGCGCGGCTGCACGATGACCCGGCTGGCGTGTTCAATGGCTGGAGCAGGTGCTGGCTGTCGCCCGCGTTCAGCGGCTGGAACGTGGCCGGGGCGATCGAAAGCATCGCGAGCCCGCTGCTGGCGGTGCAGGGCAGGCAGGACCAATACGGGACACTGGATCAGTTATACGAAATACAGCGGCGCGTTCCGCACGCTGAGTTGATGGTGCTGGAAGACTGCCGGCATGTGCCGTACGAGGAGCATCCCGAGGCCGTGATCGCGGCAGTGAGCGGTTTCCTGGCGCGCAGCCTGGCTGGGGGCGGCTGACCGGTCTGCGAGTCCTTTTCGTGCGCCGTTGGCGGAACGACGGTAAAATGCTGCTCCAGTACATCGCGCGCGCCGCACTGCGCCTACAGCACCGTCCTGTTCCAACTCCCTCCATATCTGCCGCCGCCACAAGGGCGACATCGTGGCATGTTTGCTATCTATATATAGGCAGGGTCCGGGAACAGCCACGCGCGCGGCCTATCCAATTGAAAGTTGCAGATGAGTAATAGCGTCAGTCCAATCAATAATGAGCAACAAAAGCCGGGCGCCATTGGCGGGCGCAGGCTGAGCGTCGCCCCGATGATGGACTGGACCGACCGCCACTGCCGCGTATTCCATCGCCAGATCACGCGCCACACCTGGCTGTACACCGAGATGGTCACCACCGGCGCGCTGGTCTACGGCGACATCGGGCGCCACCTGCGCTTCAACGAGGAAGAGCATCCGGTCGCCCTGCAGCTGGGCGGCAGCGACCCGGCCGACCTTGCCAAAAGCGCAAAGCTGGGCGAGGAGTGGGGTTACGACGAGGTCAACCTGAACTGCGGCTGCCCGTCCGAGCGGGTGCAGAAGGGCGCCTTCGGCGCCTGCCTGATGGCCGAGCCGCAGCTGGTGGCCGACTGCGTCAAGGCGATGCGCGATGCGGTGAGCATCGACGTCACTGTCAAGCACCGCATCGGCATCGACCGCAACGAGGAATACGGCTTCGTGCGCGACTTCGTCGGCACCATCGCCGATGCGGGTTGCAAAACCTTCATCGTGCACGCCCGCAACGCCGTCCTGAAGGGCTTGTCGCCGAAGGAAAACCGCGAGATTCCTCCGCTGCGCTATGAAGTCGCCTACCAGCTCAAGCGCGAATTCCCGGACCTGGAAATCATCATCAATGGCGGCATCAAGAGCGGCGACGAGGTGGCCAGCCACCTGCAGCATGTCGACGGCGTGATGCTTGGCCGCGAGGCCTACCACAATCCCTACGCGATGGCCGAGTACGATGCGCGCTTCTACGGCGACGACTCCGCAGTCAAAACCCGCGTCCAGGTGCTGGAAGCGATGATTCCCTACATCCAGGCCCAGCTCGCCGCCCATGGCGCCCACGGCTTGAAGCTCAATACCATCACCCGCCACATGCTGGGCATCATGGCCGGACTGCCAGGTGCTCGCGGGTTCCGGCAGGCCATGTCCGACCCGTCCAGGCTGTCGAAAGGCGATGCCCACCTCCTGCTGGACGCCTGCGCGCACATGGCAGGCGCCTGACGCGCAAATGCAACACACGGGGCCATCCCGGCCCCGTACAGGCGCCCGTCCAGGGTGCCGTTTTACCCTCCGTCGCACTCTGGGATAGCGCAAACTCGCACGCTTTCATCGGCGTATTGACAGCGCGCGCATTCCTTGTTAAATCTTCAGTTTTGCTTGCTTAAAGGCAAGATTCGAATCTATAATTCAATACCTGCTCCCCGGCAACATCTGCACACGGATTGTTACAACTGTTGTTCTATCGAAACAATATGTGCCTGCGTAAAGTTTTTTTGCATGCGCAGTCATTTATTTGATTTATCCTGACGGAAACACGTTGAGGTTCATTGCGTGGCAGTCAGCAGCAGTTCCGCGGCGCCTGCGCTGCAATGATCCAAGCGATTTCGATCAATACGAAACATAGAAAAGACACGAGATGAATTTATCCAGCATGAAGGTCGGGACCCGCCTTGGCCTTGGTTTCGCAGTAGTTTTGTTCTTCATGGTGGCTGTCACCATCGTCGGCATCTTCCGCATGGCCGAGATCCAGGACCGCCTTGACCGTGTGGTCAGCGTCAACAACGTCGTCTCGCGTCTCGTGGTCGACATGCGCAACAACGTCAACACCCGCATTTCATCGCTGAAGGTCCTGACCATGATGACCGATCCGGCCGACATGGAACCGGAAATGAAGGCCATCAAGGACCAGGCCGACAAGTACGCCGACGACCAGAAGAAGCTGAGCGACAAGTTCGCCCGCGAAGGTTCGCCGCAGGAAAAAGCGCTGCTGGCGCAAATCAAGGAAGCCGAAGCGCTGGCCATGCCCGCGATCGCCAAGGCGTCGGAACTGTGGCTGGCCAACGACGCGCTGGGCGCGACCCGCGTGCTGATCAAGGAAATCCGTCCGCCACAGAAGAAGTGGATCGACACCCTGGACCAGCTGGCCGCACTCGAAGTGAAGATGAGCGCACAGGCGCAGCTCGAAGCGGAAGGTGGCTTCAACAACGCACGCAACACCATGATCATCCTCGGCCTCGCAGCTGGCGCCATCGGCCTGCTGCTGGCATGGTTCATCACCCGCGGCCTGCTCAAGCAGCTGGGCGGCGAGCCTGACTACACCGCCAAGATCGCCAGCAGCATCGCCGCCGGCGACCTGTCGGTCCGCATCGACACCGCGCAAGCCTACGAAGGCAGCCTGCTGATGGAAGTGCGCGAAATGCGCAACAGCCTGAAAGGCATCGTCGGCCAGGTCCGCGGCGGCACCGAAACCATCGGCACCGCCTCGCGTGAAATCGCAGCCGGCAACATCGACCTGTCGTCGCGTACCGAACTGCAAGCCAGCGCACTGGAAAAGACCGCGTCGGCGATGGAAGAACTGACTTCGACCGTCAAGCAGAACGCCGACAATGCCCGTGAAGCCAACCTGCTGGCGGCGACCGCATCGGACGTGGCGCGCAAGGGCGGCGACGTGGTGGCGCAGGTTGTCGACACCATGGGTTCGATCAACACTTCGGCCAACAAGATCGTCGACATCATCGGCGTGATCGATGGCATCGCCTTCCAGACCAACATCCTGGCGCTGAACGCCGCGGTGGAAGCGGCACGTGCCGGCGAACAGGGCCGCGGTTTCGCGGTGGTGGCGTCGGAAGTGCGCAACCTGGCGCAGCGTTCGGCAGCGGCAGCGAAAGAAATCAAGACCCTGATCGGCGACTCCGTCGAGAAGGTCGAGCGCGGCAGCAAGCTGGTCGGCCAGGCCGGCGTAACGATGGACGAAGTGGTTGCCAGCGTCAAGCGCGTGACCGACATCATGAGCGAGATCGCCAATGCAAGCCAGGAACAGTCGGCAGGCATCGAGCAGGTCAACCTGTCGATCATCGAGATGGACAGCATGACCCAGCAGAACGCGGCGCTGGTGGAAGAAGCGGCTGCTGCAGCGCAGAGCCTGCAAGACCAGGCCGGCGAACTGGCGCGCGTGGTCAGCATCTTCAAGCTGGTTGAAGGCGAGCTGGTCCAGGTAGACGCGCCTCCGGCGGCGCCTGCCCCGGTGGCCAAGGCCCCGGCCGTCGTCGCCAAAGCCAAGCCGGCGCTCAAGCGTCCGGCCCCTGCGGCGGCAACGCCTGCCCCGCGCAAGATCACTGCCGCGGCCGGCAATGACGAGTGGGAAGAATTCTAAGGGTTCGCAGTATTGAGTGGGTTTTGAATTTTTAACGATTTGGGATTTTAAATAACATGAACAAGCGTACCAGCATCATCGCCGCCCTGTCTTTCGCCGCTGTCAGCAGCACCAGTTTCGCAGCAGAAGTACCGGCAAGTTTCGACGCAAAGAACTGCAAGGCTGAATATCCAAAGACTTCGCTGATGAACGAAGAGCAGGGCGCCGTCACGATGGCCTTCCTGGTGTCGGCCGACGGCAAGGTTGTCGAATCGAAGATCGAAAAGAGCTCGGGCTTCAAGAACCTGGACAAGGCAGCGGTAAAAGCGATTTCCGCATGCAAGTTCAAGCCAGGTACCAAGGATGGTGCGGTTGCCCAGACCTGGACCAAGGTCGACTACGTTTGGTCGCTGTAATTCTTAGATAGCAGAACAAAAAATTTTTGGGAGAGAATCATGTCTACAAATAAGCGTTGTCTTCGTGTTGTCGCCGCCCTGGTACTGACGGGCGTAAGCTTTGCTGTTGTAGCTGCTGAAGTTCCGGCAAGCTTCGATTCCAAAAACTGCAAGGCCGAGTATCCAAAAGCGTCGTTGATGAACGAAGAGCAGGGCACCGTGTCGATGTCGTTCCTGGTGAACGCCGACGGCAGCGTGGCCGATTCCAAGCTGGACAAGACCAGCGGCTTCAAGAACCTGGACAAGGCGGCGATCAAGTCGATCAGCGCCTGCAAGTTCAAGCCGGGTACCAAGGACGGCGCCCCGGCGCAGACCTGGACCAAGGTCGACTACGCCTGGAAGCTCGACTAATCGAGGCTTTATGCAGCGGCCCTTCGGGGCCGCTGTTGTTTTACCCCTCCCCATTTGTTCCCACCCGCGCGCTGCGCTGCGTGCGTTCGCTGTTACCCTCGCCCTGTTGTCATCTGGTCCGCCTGGGCTCGATGCGGCGCGCAAGCCGGTGGAGGCGTGTCCGATCCAGCGCAGGTAGGTGCAGTAAATAAACATTTTGGTTTACTTACTGGCCGGCCCATGATAGCATTCGCTTCTTCCGAATGTTCCTGGCAACCCATGCAACATGCTCTCCTGATCGCCGCCGCTTGCCTGATGGCCCTGCTGTCCACGGTCGGCGCCGCGCTGCCATATCCAATCCTGCCGCCGTTGTTCGCCTCGGGCGTCGCCAACGGACTCAATTCCTTCATGGACTTGCCGCCCAAGTCGCTGCTGGGCGTGGCGCTGGCGATCAACCCGCTCGGCCTGCTGATCGGCTCCGCCGTTCTCGGCCCGTTGTCCGACCGCTTCGGCCGCCGTCCGATGATGGTGCTGGCCTCGCTCGGCGCCGCCTGCGGCCACGGGTTGTCGGCGCTGGCGCTGGTGGCCGAATCCTATCCGCTGTTCCTGTTCGCGCGCTTCGCCACCGGCCTGCTGGAAGGGCGCAGCGCCGTGGCGCGCGCGCTGCTGGCCGACCACCTGAGCGGCCAGCTGCGCCTGCGCGCGATGTCGTGGCTGAACGGCGCCTTCTACCTTGGCTGGCTGGTCGGCCCGCTAATGGCCGCGGCGACGCTCGGCTTCGGCCTGACCGTCCCGTTCTGGACCGCCGCCGCCGCGCTGCTGCTGTCCGCGCTGTTGGTGGCTCTGGCGCTGCCGCGCGAAGCGGCATCGACGGCGACGACCTCATGGTGGCAGGTCGCGCGCGACCAGCACTCGCTGAACCTGCTGCGCCACGACGAACTGCGCCGCCTGTTCATCGTGCAGCTTGCGCTGACCTGCGGTGTTACCGCGTTCTATGAGTTCTATCCGCTCTGGCTGGTCGAAGTGGCCGCTTACGACGCGCGCGGCATCGCGTGGATGACGGCTGCCATGTGCGCCGTGATGACGGCCGTGTCGCTGTTCGGCGGGCGCCCCAGCGCCATTGCGCCGTTGCGCCGCGCGTCGTGGAATGCGATGGGCGTGGCCTGCGCTGTCGGCACGGTCGCCGCGGGAAATGCCAGCTTCGGCATGGCTGCCATCATCCTGTTCGGTGTGCCGATGTCCTGCTACAACGCGGTCGTACCCGGCTGGTGCGCCGAGCGTTTCGGCGACCACGGGCAGGGCGCTGTCATGGGCCTGCTGTCCACCACCTTTTGTCTCGCGAACATCCTGATGGCGGTGGCCGGCTCCCTACTTGCGCTGGTCGACACCCGCCTGGTGCTGGGACTGGGCGCCTTGCTGGCGGCATGGGCGAGCTGGCGCCTGCAAGGCTGGCACGGCGAAATGGCGGCATCCCAGGCAAGCGAGGCCGCGCGATGAACACTTTCGACAAGGTTCTTTACCTGATGAAGACGCGCGGTCCCCAGACGGCGCAGCAGGTTGCCGCTATGTTAGGGCTTACTTCGATGGGTGCGCGCCGCCAGCTGGAAGCCGCCGAAGAAAAAGGCTTGGCCGCCCACGCGGACGTGGCCGACAAGGCAGGCCGCCCGTCGCGCCGCTGGAGCCTGACGGCGGCAGGAAATGCGCGCTTCCCCGACCGTCATTCCGACCTGACGGTCAACATGATCCAGCAGGTGCGCTCGGTGTTTGGCGAAGCGGGGCTGGAGCGCCTGATCGCGGCGCGCGAGGTGGCGATTGAAGCGCATTACAAGCAGGAGGTCGACGAGGCGCACGAGCTCGCCGGCCGTGTGGCCGCGCTCGCGCATGCGCGTGGCGAGGAAGGCTACATGGCCGACACCGAAGTGCGCGGGGACGGCAGCGTGCTGCTGATCGAGAACCACTGCCCGATCTGTGCCGCCGCGACCGAATGCCAGAACTTCTGCCGATCGGAGCTGGAAATTTTCCAGCGCGTGATGGGGGAGGGCTGCAGCGTCGAGCGCGCCGAGCACCTGCTGTCGGGCGCGCGCCGCTGCGTGTACGTCATAAAGCCCGTCTGAGCAGTACAGGCCAGTCAGATCGCGGCGCGCGCAATGGCGCGGCGGTTGGCCTGGCGGCGGTCGTAGTTGTCCAGCAGCGCCTGCTGCGCGACTTCCCCTTCGATGCCGCGCATTTTCAGGAAGCGCTGGGCCGCGTCATCGCCGAAAGCGCGCTGGAAGGCGAGTGCCTCGCTCACAGTGCCGGCCATCTCATGATCGTGGCGCCGGTCTTCGGCGCGGCGTTCCGTTTGATCCATGTCAATCTCCCGATGTCTTTTTTACATTTATAGCACGATTGTGGCAGCGCACGGTTGGGTTGATATGGCACAAAGGGTGAATGGAATGGCATTGATGCGCGTAACGTTACGCGTTACGATGTGACATGATAAAATCGTTTCAGCATAAGGGCCTGAAGGCGTTTTTCGAGACGGGAAGCATGGCCGGCATTCAAGCTGCCCATGCCCAGCGACTTGGCGCCATGTTGCGCCGCCTGAATGAGAGCCCGAGTCCCCAGGGCATGAACCTGCCGGGTTGGAAGTTGCACCCCTTAAAGGGGCGCGAATTCCACGGGCAATTTTCCGTATGGGTTAGTGGCAACTGGCGCATGACGTTCAAAATTCGATGGCATGGATGCCGTGCTGGTTGATTACCAAGATTACCACTAAGAAGGGGGCCAACTATGGCACGCATGTTTAACCCACCGCATCCCGGCCTGACCCTGCGCGATGACGTGTTGCCCGCGCTGGGACTGTCCGTAACCCAAGCCGCGCAACAACTGGACGTAAGTAGGGTAACGCTGTCCCGCGTGCTCAATGGCCACGCCGCAATCTCGCCTGAAATGGCATTGCGCATCGAGGCATGGCTAGGCGTTGAGCGTGGCGGCGACGCCCGCTTGTGGCTGGCGGAGCAAAGCGCCTATGACATTTGGCAGGCGGAGCAGCGATTCAAGGCTGCTCCGATGCAAGTGCAACCTGCGCCGGACTTGTGCGAGGTAGTAGTCGCCTGACGATGCCAGCCAAGTCGCGTGAACTGACTCTGAAAACAAAAAGCCGCACAGGGCGGCTTTGATGTTTGTTGGATTGCACGTTCAGAAAATGGGGTGGCTGATGGGGCTCGAACCCACGACAACAGGAATCACAATCCTGGACTCTACCAACTGAGCTACAGCCACCACTGAACTTGCATTTGTCTCGATGCTTCCGGGACAGCTAGAGATTATACAAACTTATTTTTGGATTGGCAAATCTAATTGCCGTGATGGCGGAAATGCCTTCTACACGGGACTCAGCACGGCTTCCGTGACCGGCGCCTGCAGCCCCAGCAGGCCGCTGAATGCCACCGACAGGGCGCTCGCGCTGCCCGTGGTGAAGCCTTCGATGCCGGCTTTCGCCTGCGACCGGTTGGCAAGTTCAGCCGCAGCCAGCAGGCGGGCCAGCTGGCGCGCTACCGCGTCGCCTGTGTCGATCAGCGTCACGTCTTTCGATCCGCTGCGGCGCGCGATGGTTTCTATCGCGGCGCTCACAAAAGGGTAGTGGGTGCAGCCGAGCACCAGCGTATCGGCGCCCTGGTTCAGCAGCGGCACTACGTAGCCTTCGAGCATGGCCATGGTGGCGGCGGAGTCCAGTTCACCCAGTTCGATCTGGTCGGCGAGGCCGGTGCAGCCGCGCAGCAGGAAGTCCACCTTGCTGGTCTGCGCGACTTGTTCGCGCAATTGCAGGAATTTCTCGCCGCCCAAGGTGCTTTCGGTTGCCAGCACGCCGATCTTGCCGCTGCGTGAGGCGGCCGCCGCAGGCTTCAGGCCGGGCTCGACGCCGACGATGGGCAAGTCGGGGTAGTGCTCGCGCAGCAGGCGGATGGCGGCGATGGTGGCGGTGTTGCAGGCGACTACCAGTGCCTTGGCGCCGCGTTCGACCAGGAAGGCGGCGATGGCGAGCGAGCGTTCGGCGACCACTTGCTCGGGCTTGTCGCCGTAGGGGGCGAAGCCGGAGTCGGCGAAGTACATCAGGTGTTCGTGCGGGAGCTGGGCGTGGATGTGGCGCAGCACCGACAGGCCGCCCACGCCGGAGTCGAATACGCCGATGGGGGCGCTGGTGTTGGGGGACGTCGTCGTGGTCATATTTGCGAATGGTAGCGCAGTTTTCGGCCAGTGAAAAAAAAAAAGCGCATCCGCCATTCAGCATGTGAATGGCGGATAAAGGAGTCTCCGCTGCAAGCGGAGACCGTTCCGCGCGCTCATCGCGCGCGATTCGAAACCCGCGCTCCACCGCTCCGCTTATCCGCCCTACGTGATTTTAACGAATCAAGCGGTGACGATTGGGACGTTCAGCGCTTCGATCTTGGCGGCCCATTCCTTCGGGCCGGTGTTGTGGACCGAGGTGCCTTGCGAGTCGACTGCCACCGTTACCGGCATGTCGGTTACGTCGAACTCGTAGATCGCTTCCATGCCCATGTCTTCGAAGCCCAGCACTTTCGCGCTCTTGATCGCTTTTGATACCAGGTAGGCCGCACCGCCGACCGCCATCAGGTAGGCCGACTGGTGCTTCTTGATCGATTCGATCGCCGCAGGGCCGCGCTCGGCCTTGCCGATCATCGCGATCAGGCCGGTCTGCTCCAGCATCATGTCGGTGAACTTGTCCATGCGGGTCGCGGTCGTCGGACCTGCAGGGCCGACGGCCTCGTCACGCACCGGATCGACCGGGCCGACGTAGTAGATCACGCGGTTGGTGAAGTCAACCGGCAGCTTTTCGCCCTTGGCCAGCATGTCCTGGATGCGCTTGTGCGCGGCGTCGCGGCCGGTCAGCATCTTGCCGTTCAGGAGCAGGGTCTGGCCCGGCTTCCACGATGCGACTTCTTCCTTGGTCAGGGTGTCGAGGTTCACGCGGCGCGATTTTTCGGTGTCCGGGGTCCAGTGCACTTCCGGCCAGGTCGACAGCGCAGGCGGTTCGATGTAGCTCGGTCCGGAGCCATCGAGCACGAAGTGCGCGTGGCGCGTAGCGGCGCAGTTCGGGATCATCGCCACCGGCTTCGATGCGGCGTGGGTCGGGTGCATCATGATCTTCACATCGAGCACCGTGGTCAGGCCGCCCAGGCCCTGCGCGCCGATGCCCAGCGCGTTGATCTTGTCGCACAGTTCGATACGCAGTTCTTCGGTCTTGTTCTGCGGGCCGCGCTGCTTCAGCTCATACATGTCGATGTCGTCCATCAGGACTTCCTTCGCCATCAGCATCGCCTTTTCGGCGGTGCCGCCGATGCCGATGCCCAGCATGCCTGGCGGGCACCAGCCCGCCCCCATGGTCGGCACGGTCTTCATCACCCAGTCGACCAGCGAGTCGGACGGGTTCAGCATGACGAACTTCGACTTGTTCTCGGAGCCGCCGCCCTTGGCCGCGACCTTGACGTCGACGGTGTCGCCTTCGACCAGTTCCATGTGGACCACGGCCGGGGTGTTGTCCTTGGTGTTCTTGCGGTCGAACTGCGGGTCGGCCACGATGGAGGCGCGCAGCTTGTTATCGTCGAAGTTGTACGCGCGGCGCACGCCTTCGTTGATCGCGTCGGTGACGGTGCCGCTGAAGCCTTCGAAGCGCACGCCCATGCCGATCTTCAGGAACACGTTGACGATGCCGGTGTCCTGGCAGATTGGGCGCTTGCCTTCGGCGCACATGCGCGAGTTGGTCAGGATCTGGGCGATCGCATCCTTCGCCGCCGGGCTCTGTTCCGCCTCATACGCGCGCGCAAGGTGCTGGATGTAATCGGCAGGGTGGTAATAGCTGATGTACTGAAGCGCGGCGGCGACGGATTCGATCAGGTCTTCCTGTTTGATGACGGTCATGGCAATTCTCGGTTGATGTTAATGATTGGCTTTTGAGGCGGCTTGGGTCGCCGTCATGATGCGGTCGGTATACGCGATCGCAACCGCGGACACCAGGAACACGCAGTGGATCACGGTTTGCGCGATCAGCACCTTCGGTTCGTAGGCGGCCGCGTTGATAAAGGTTTTCAGCAGGTGGATCGAAGAAATGCCGATGATCGCCATCGCCAGCTTGGTCTTCAGGACCGAGGCGTTTACATGCGACAGCCATTCCGGCTGGTCCCGATGGCCTTCCAGGTTCATGCGCGACACAAAGGTCTCGTAGCCGCCGACGATCACCATGATCAGGAGGTTCGAAATCATCACCACATCGATCAGGCCGAGCACCACCAGCATGATGGTTGCTTCGTTCAGTTTATCCGGGCGCGGCGCGTCCGGCACCGTGACGGCGTCGAGCAGGTGCTTGAGCGAATCCACATTGCCCATCGCCGCTCCGATCAGGTCCTTCAGCTCGACCCAGAAATGGAACACGTAGACGCACTGCGCCAGGATCAGGCCAAGGTATAGCGGCATCTGGAGCCAGCGGCTGGCGAAAATCACGCGGTTCAGGGGCGTCATTCGTGCAGGAAGGGTGTTCGTATTGCGCGGAACGGCCATGCGGTCAATGCTCCAATGGAATGCAGAAATTTGCGATGCGTCATTTTACACGGGCTAGGCGATGACGTTTTGCAAGGTGCGGACTTTGGCAGCGATTGAAACGTTGGTAAAATCACAGCCAGCAAGCGCCGGATGCGGCGCACCATAACAAAGCGGCATCGTGGACTTTTTTGCACTGTAAGGGGGCAGTAAGCGACGGTGTCTAATGTACTTGCCAAACTAGCGCAAACCTACAGGGAGACAGGCATGACCAATCAGCAGGAAGAAATTCACGGCTTGCAGGAGAACCGCATCTTCGAGCCGCCGGCGCAATTCAAGGCGCAGGCCGCCGTTTCGGGCATGGACGCCTACAACAAGCTGTGTGCGGAAGCGGCAAGCGACTACGAAGGTTTCTGGTCGCGCCTCGCACGCGAGAACCTGGACTGGCACAAGCCATTCACGTCCACGCTAAACGAATCCGAAGCGCCGTTCTACAAGTGGTTCGACGACGGCGAGCTGAATGTCTCCTACAACTGCCTCGACCGCAACATCAAGAATGGCCTGGGCGACAAGACCGCCATCATTTTCGAAGCGGACGACGGCACCACAACCCGCGCCACCTACCAGCAGCTGTACGAAAAAGTTTGTAAATTTGCTAACGGCCTGAAATCGCGCGGCATCAAGAAGGGCGACCGCGTGGTCATCTACATGCCGATGTCGATCGAAGGCGTGGCCGCGATGCAGGCTTGCGCGCGCATCGGCGCCACCCACTCGGTGGTGTTCGGCGGCTTTTCGGCCAAGTCGCTCCAGGAGCGCATCATCGACGCGGGCGCCGTCGCCGTCATCACGGCGGACGAGCAGGTACGCGGCGGCAAGCAGCTGCCGCTGAAATCCATCGTCGACGAGGCGCTGGCGCTGGGCGGCTGCACCACGATGAAGGACGTCATCGTCTACAAGCGCACCGGTGGCAAAATCTCGTTCACCGAAGGCCGCGACACCTGGCTGCATGACCTGGTCGAAGCGCAGCCGGCCGAGTGCGAGCCTGAATGGGTCAACGCCGAGCACCCGCTGTTCATCCTTTACACCTCCGGTTCGACCGGCACCCCGAAAGGCGTGCAGCACGCCAGCGGCGGCTTCCTGCTGTGGGCCGCGCTGACCATGAAATGGACCTTCGACATCAAGCCAAGCGACGTGTTCTGGTGCACGGCGGACATCGGCTGGGTAACCGGCCACACCTACATCGCCTACGGTCCGCTGGCTGTCGGCGCCACCGAAATCGTGTTCGAAGGCGTGCCT
This sequence comes from Massilia cavernae, assembly GCF_003590855.1. Taxonomy (GTDB): domain Bacteria; phylum Pseudomonadota; class Gammaproteobacteria; order Burkholderiales; family Burkholderiaceae_D; genus Telluria_A; species Telluria_A cavernae. Next base: position 5,867 of record NZ_QYUP01000148.1, on the reverse strand, counting down.
ACCTTCCCGAACGCCGGCCGCTTCTGGGACACCATCGACAAGCACAATGTCAGCATCTTCTACACCGCGCCGACCGCGATCCGTTCGCTGATCAAGGCGTCGGACGTCGACCCGAAGGTACATCCGAAGAATTACAAGCTGTCCAGCCTGCGCCTGCTTGGCTCGGTGGGCGAGCCGATCAACCCGGAAGCCTGGATGTGGTACTACCGGAATGTCGGCAACGAGAAATGCCCGATCGTGGACACTTTCTGGCAGACCGAAACCGGCGGCCACATGATCACCCCGCTGCCGGGCGCCACGCCGATGGTGCCGGGTTCGTGCACCTTGCCGCTGCCGGGCATCATGACCGCGATCGTCGACGAAGCCGGCCACGACGTGCCGAACGGGCAGGGCGGCATCCTGGTGGTCAAGCGCCCGTGGCCGTCGATGATCCGCACCATCTGGGGCAACCCGGAGCGCTTCAAGACCAGCTACTTCCCGGAGGAACTGGGTGGCCGTATGTATCTGGCTGGCGACGGTGCGATCCGCAACAAGGACACTGGTTACTTCACCATTACCGGCCGTATCGACGATGTGCTGAACGTGTCGGGCCACCGCATGGGCACGATGGAAATCGAGTCGGCGCTGGTGGCCAACCCGCTGGTCGCGGAAGCGGCGGTGGTGGGCAAGCCGGACGACACGACCGGCGAATCGATCTGTGCCTTCGTGGTGCTGAAGCAGGCGCGCCCGACCGGCGATGAGGCGAAGAAGCTGGCGCTGGAACTGCGCAACTGGGTCGCGAAGGAAATCGGTCCGATTGCGAAGCCGAAGGAGATCCGTTTCGGCGACAACCTGCCGAAGACCCGTTCGGGCAAGATCATGCGCCGCCTGCTGCGCGTGCTGGCCAAGGGCGAGACGATTACTCAGGATATCTCGACGCTGGAGAATCCGGCGATCCTGGAGCAGTTGAAAGAGGCTTCGTAAGCTATTAACACGTAGGGCGGACAAGCGCTTCGCGCTTGTCCGCCCTACGGGAATTCGTTTTGGGGCGCCTAAAACAACGTCCTTTGACGGCTCGTCAACTTCGAAAAATCATCCCCCACAAACGGCAATATGGCATCGGCGACAGGCTGCAGCTGCTTCGTCAAATAATGCTCATAATCGATCGGTGACCGCTGCGTCTCCAGCGGCTCTGGCCCCGCCACGGTGATCACATACCGGATCCACCCGCCATTCTGGTACTGCAGCGGGCGCCCGTGCTTCCGGTTGTATTCATCGGCCATGCGCGCCGCGCGCACGTGCGGTGGCACGTTGCGTTCGTAATCGTCCAGGGTGCGGCGCAGGCGCTTCCGGTACACCAGCAGTTCATCAAGCTCGCCCGCAGCGGTACGCGCGGCGAAATCGCGCACGTAGTCCTGGTATGGTCCGCCCTTGAAGATGCGCATGTACAGCTCCTGCTGGAACTGCTGCGCCAGCGGCGTCCAGTCGCTGCGCACCGTCTCCAGGCCCTTGTACACCATGGTCTCGCTGCCATCCGGCATGCGGATCAGGCCCGCATAGCGCTTCTTGCTGCCCTCGTCCGAACCGCGGATAGTCGGCATCAGGAAGCGGCGGTAATGCGTTTCGAACTGAAGTTCCAGCGCGCTGTCAAGCCGGAATTCCGTTCGCAAGTGTTCCACCAGCCACTGGTTGACGTGCTTTACCAGCGCGCGGCCGATTTCGGCCGCCTTCTCTTCGCCATGCGCGTGCTTGAGCCAGACGAAGGTGGAGTCGGTGTCGCCGTAAATCACGTCATAACCCTGCTCCTCGATCAGCCGGCGCGTGAGGTGCATGATCTCCTGCCCGCGCAGCGTGATCGACGACGCCAGCCTGGGGTCGAAGAAGCGGCAACCGCTCGACCCGAGCACGCCGTAGAATGCGTTCATGATGATCTTCAGCGCCTGCGACAGCGGCTTGTTGTTGTCGCGCTTGGCCGCGTCGCGGCCGTCCCAGATCTGCTTGACGATCGCGGGCAGGCAGTGCTTGTCGCGCGAGAAGCGCGCGCCGCGGAAGCCTTCCACCGTCGCCTGTCCATCTTCGGTGCGCGTGCCTTCGACCAGCCCGACCGGGTCGATCAGGAAGGTGCGGATGATCGAGGGGTACAGGCTTTTGTAATCGAGTACCAGCACCGAGTCGTACAGGCCCGAACGCGAATCCATCACATAGCCGCCCGGGCTGTTTTCGCCGGCGACGTCGCCGAGGTTGGGCGCCACGAAGCCTTGGCGGTGCATCATCGGCATGTACAGGTGCTCGAACGCGGCGACCGATCCGCCGCTGCGATCGGCGGCCAGCCCGGTCACGCTGGCGCGTTCGAGCAGGAAGGTCAGCAGCTCGGTCCTGTGGAAGATGCGCGTCACCAGCTCGCAGTCCTTCAGGTTGTAGCGCGCCAGCGCCGGCTTGTCCTCGGCGAAGCGGCGGTCGATTTCCGCCATTCGCTGGTACGGATTGTCGATGGACTTGCCTTCGCCGAGCAGCGCCTGCGAAACGTGCTCCAGGCTGAACGACGGGAAGCTCCACGTGGCCGACTTGAGCGCCTCGATGCCGTCGATGATCAGGCGGCCCGCGGCAGCCGCGAAGAAGTGCTGCTTGCTGCCGTGTTCGCGCCATTCCATCGGAGTGCCGCCGCGCCCGAGCAGCAGCGGAATCTTGTTGCGCTCCGCGTGGCGCTGCAGGACGCGCAGGTCGAACTGCACCAGGTTCCAGCCGATGATGGCGTCAGGGTCGTGCGTTTCCATCCACTGGTTCAGCCTCTCCAGAATCCGCGAATGGCTGTCGCAGTATTCGAGGTCGAAGTCGAGCGCCTCGCTGCCGCCGTTGGGAGGCCCCAGCATGTAGACCTGGCGCTGGCCGCATCCTTCCAGCGCGATGGAATACAGTTCGCCGTGCGCGGTGGTTTCGATATCGAGCGACACAAGCCGCAACTGCGGTCGGTAGCCGGGCGCGGGCTTCATCAGCGCATCAAGCAGCGGGCCTTTGGCGTCCGGATTGCCTGCACCGTCGAACACGACGGGCGCGGTGATGAAGCGTTCCATCAGGTAGCGTTCGGGCGGACGGATATCGGCTTCGTACACGTCGACGCCGTATTCGCGCAGGCGCTTCGACAGTTTTAGCAGCTGGCGGTACTGCGTGCAATACAAGCCGAGCACGGGACGGTGGTGGAAATCGCTGAGGGCGAGCGGGCGCAACTCGTAGCCGCGTTCGGCCTGCAAGACCTGCTCTGCCTGTGCGCGCTGTTCGGCCGGGATGAAAGCCACCGATGGATGATTCGCAAGGCGGATGTGGCGCGGGCCGGCGTCGGTCGCCAGCCAGAACTCGACCTCCGTCCCGGCCGCCGTGTCGCGCCAGTGCCGGGTGAGGAGAAATCCTTGCTGTAGTTGGTCCAACGCGCTGCCTTTTTTCCTGGATCGGGCTGTTTAACATATCATGGCCGCCAGCATGATAAGGCACGGCGCGAATCCTGTGCACGGCCGTCGGCAGCCCGCATACGAAAACGAAAAGAGAAATGACAATTATCGAACTACCCTTCCGGGCGACCACAGAACAGGCTTGCGAGTGGATGGCGCAGCAAACCGGCACGCCATGGACACTGGCGCGGCTGATCGAGAATGCGCTGATTCCTTATGTATGGCTGGATTATGACGCCAACCATCCGGAGCTGTTCGGCGACGCTAACGGCGGCTATGCCGCGCCGATTTTCTACGAGGGCGACACCAGGCGGCTGGCAGAAGGAAGCAGCGATGTGCTGATCACGATGACCAAGGACGCCTACAAGATCGTGGCGAAGCTCGACGCTCCCGGCTTCCGGCGCGAACTTCACGAGTTGCGTTTCCTGAAAAAGGACCTGGAGCGCCTGGCCAAACAACTGAAGCGCGACGCCGAACCGCAGCCCGCCAAGGCCGAATCAGCAAAGGAATCGCAGGCCGGGATCAACCGGGAGCAGGTGCTGGCGGCTTTCGGCTCGCTGGTGCGGATCGACCTCGCGCAGGCGCTGCTGGATGCCGGCGGCATCTTCGGCGACGACGGCTCGCGCGTGAAGGCCAGCGCCAAGAAGGGCAAGAACAAGGCGGTGTGGAACCCGGTTACGCTGGCGCTTGGGCTGAACGATGTGTACCGCGTGCCGATTTCCCAGTTGAAGCGCGCGTTCAAGGCGCATGACTTCCTGTACGAGTGGGAAGGCGAGTGGAATCAGTCGCTGGTGCTGCTCGGCAAATAAAAAAGATCGCAAAGCTGTCACAACCAGCGCGTCCCGCCCGTCTTACAGGGTATGGAAGGCGCATCCCGCGCCGTCCGCCCTCAAGTCAAAGGCACGCCATGACCCATACTGCACGTCTCCCTTTCTACACGCTTGCCCCGGCCAACCTGAAGGCGATGATCAACCTGTCGGCATCCGTGAAGAACAGCTCGATCGGCGCTCATCTGGTCGAACTCATCAACCTGCGCGTTTCGCAGATCAATGGCTGCGGCGTTTGCATCGACATGCACTGGCGCGAACTGATCAAGCACGACGCCAACCCGCGCCACCTGAACGCCATCGCGGGATGGCGCGAGGCGCCGTTCTTCAGCGACCGCGAACGCGCCGCGCTGGGCTGGGCGGAAGCTGTCAATGCGCTGCCGCAGCGCGACGATACGGACGCCGCCTATGCGGAGCTGCAGCCGCACTTCAGCCCCGCTGAAATCGTGGAACTCAGCTACGCGGTAGCCGTGATCAAGGGATGGAATATGCTCAACCTGAGCCTGCGCAACCAGATCCCGGAAGTGCCGCCTCCAGGCATGTAAGCCGCTGCCGGCTGTCCGCGCGGGGACGGGACTACACTGTAGTCACCGTCCCCGTCCAACGTCTCCACTTGCTACACCATGACCGACCACACCCGCCCTGACGACATCGATGTCTTTGCCGCACTCCGGCCGCGCCTATTCTCCATCGCGTACCGCATGCTCGGCATGCGCGCCGATGCGGAGGACGTGGTCCAGGACGCGTGGCTGCGCTGGCACGGCAGCGACCATGCCGGGGTGGAGTCGATGGAGGCGTGGCTGGTCACCGTCACCACGCGCCTGGCCATCGACCGCCTGCGCACCCGCAAGGCGGAACGCGAAACCTACATCGGCTGGTGGCTGCCGGAGCCGCTGGTGGAAGTGGATGAACGCACACCCGAGAGCGCGGCGGAACAGGCAAGCGAGGTGTCGGTGGCCTTCATGTGGGTGCTGGAACGGCTATCGCCGGACGAGCGCGCCGCCTTCCTGATGCGGCAGGTGTTCGACCAGGACTACGCCGATATCGCAGCCATGCTGGGCAAGTCCGAAGCGTCGTGCCGCCAGCTGGTGCACAGGGCGCAGGAGAGGGTGCAACAGGAGCGCCCGCGCTTCGATGTGCCGAAGGACGCGCACCGCGAACTGCTGGCGAAGTTCATGCAGGCTGCGGCCAGCGGCGACCGTGCGTCGATGAAGGCGATGATGTCGGAGGATGTGCAACTGGTCGCCGACGGCGGTGGCAAGGTCAAGTCCTTCCACCGCGTGCTACACGGGGCGGGCCGCGTGGCCGGCGTCTACTGGTCGCTGGAGCACCAGTTCCCGTCCGAGGTCGTGTACCGCGCCGCGCGCGTCAATGGCGAACCCGGGCTGCTGCGCTATGTCGGCGGCAAGCTCGAATCGGCGCAGTCGTTCATCATCGACGATGGCCGGATCGTAGCGGTGTTCATAATGCGGAACCCCGACAAGCTCACCTCGCTTCCCCAATCCCTTTCCAGTGGCGATGCCTGACAAGACTGTCCCGGCCTAGCCAACTTAACAGGTTGACAGCAGATGTTTTTAATTGGACATTAGCTTGTTCACAACACTGCCGGGACCGTCAC